>NZ_JAKVPE010000001.1:667234-1000851 GCF_022482365.1 Limosilactobacillus sp. | reverse complement strand
CCCGTAACATCGGGATCGTAGCCCACATTGATGCCGGTAAGACGACTGCTACTGAGCGGGTTCTTTACTACACTGGTAAGATTCACAAGATTGGTGAAACCCACGATGGTGCTTCACAAATGGACTGGATGGATGAAGAAAAGGAACGTGGTATCACTATCACGTCCGCTGCCACCACTGCCGTTTGGAAGGATTACCGGATCAACATCATCGATACCCCAGGACACGTTGACTTCACTGTCGAAGTTGAACGTGCACTCCGGGTGCTGGATGGTGCGATCGTTATCCTGGACGCCCAGGCCGGGGTTGAACCACAGACCGAAACTGTTTGGCGTCAGTCCGACGACTTCAACGTTCCGCGGATCATCTTCGCTAACAAGATGGATAAGATTGGTGCGGACTTTGACTACTC
Organism: Limosilactobacillus sp.; assembly: GCF_022482365.1. Lineage (NCBI taxonomy): Bacteria > Bacillati > Bacillota > Bacilli > Lactobacillales > Lactobacillaceae > Limosilactobacillus > Limosilactobacillus sp. The sequence goes on along the minus strand of NZ_JAKVPE010000001.1, from coordinate 1,000,439 downwards.
CGTTCAAACGATCAAGGATCGCCTGAACGTTACCCCACTGCCGATCCAAATGCCAATCGGTGCCGAAGACAACTTCCAAGGGGTTGTTGACCTGGTCAAGATGTGCGCCTACGTTTACGACGAAGACAAGCTGGGGACTCACTGGGACACCGATGAAATTCCAGCTGACATGAAGGACGAAGCCGAAAAGCGCCATGACCAACTGCTGGAAACGCTGGCCGACGTTGACGACACCATCATGGAAAAGTACCTGAACGGTGATGAAGTTTCCGTTGACGAAATGAAGGCTGCTATCCGTAAGGGTACCCTGAACGAAGACTTCTACCCAGTTCTGGCTGGTTCTGCCTACAAGGATAAGGGTATCCAGATGCTGTTGGACGCCGTTATCGACTACCTGCCATCACCACTGGACGTTAAGCCATACGTTGCCCACGATGAAGACGGGAACGAAGTTGAACTGAAGGCCGACGACAAGGCACCATTCGCTGCCCTGGCCTTCAAGATTGCTACCGACCCATTCGTTGGTCGTCTGACCTTCCTGCGGGTTTACACTGGTTCTCTGCAATCTGGTTCTTACGTTCTGAACGCTACCAAGGGCAAGCGTGAACGTGTTGGTCGTCTGCTGCAGATGCACTCCAACCAGCAACACGAAATCCCAGAAGTATTCTCTGGTGATATCGCCGCTGCGATCGGTCTGAAGAACACTGGTACTGGTGACTCCCTGACCGACCCAGATCACCCACTGCAACTTGAATCCATGGACTTCCCTGACCCAGTTATTCAGGTTTCCGTTGAACCTAAGTCCAAGGCCGACCAGGACAAGATGGACCGTGGTCTGCAAAAACTGGCTGAAGAAGACCCAACCTTCAAGGCTGAAACTAACCCTGAAACTGGTGAAACGCTGATCGCCGGGATGGGTGAATTGCACCTGGACATCATTGTTGAACGTCTGCGTCGTGAATTCCACGCCGAAGTTACTGTTGGTAAGCCACAAGTTTCCTACCGTGAAGCATTTACCAAGACGGCTAGTGCCCAAGGTAAGTTCGTTCGGCAGTCTGGTGGTAAGGGTCAATACGGTGATGTATGGATCGAATTTACGCCACTGGAAGAAGGTAAGGGCTTCGAATTCGAAGACGCCATCGTCGGTGGGGTTGTTCCTCGTGAATTTATCCCAGCCGTTGAACAGGGTCTGAAGGAAGCTATGCAAAACGGTGTGCTGGCCGGTTACCCACTGGTTGACATGCACGCCAAGCTTTACGATGGTTCTTACCACGAAGTCGACTCTAGTGAAGCGGCCTTCAAGGTTGCCGCATCCCTCGCTCTGAAGAATGCTGCTAAGAAGGCTGACCCAGTAATCCTTGAACCAATCATGAAGGTTGACATTGTTGTTCCAGAAGACAACATGGGTGACGTCATGGGTCAGGTTACTGCTCGTCGTGGGACCATCGAAGGGATGGAAGAACGTGGTAACGCTCAACAGATCCACTCCTACGTTCCACTGTCAGAAATGTTTGGTTACGCTACTGCTCTGCGGTCTGCTACCCAGGGTCGTGGTACCTTCACGATGTCCTTCGACCACTACGCACCAGTTCCGAAGGCTATCCAAGAAGACATTATCAAGAAGAACGGTAAGGGCAACGACTAATCTTGTCGCCTGAACCGTAAAAAAGATCGGTAAATGCCGGTCTTTTTTCTTTTTAAAGTTTTAAATAATTAGTTGAACCTTTTACCTCTTTTAATGCTTAAAAAACAACTATTAACGAATAAATGACTGTTTACATCATCTAATGTTCGTGTTAGACTACAGAAAATGAAACGAGGGAGTGAAGAAATTGATTATTCACGGACCGGCCTTTACCGCTTTGGATGCCGATCACGTTCAGGCGCTGGCAGACTGCCTGGTGGCGATCGATGATCACGGCTGGATTGAGCGGGTGCTGACGCCGGGCGACCAGGACTTCGAGCGGGTCCGGCAGGCAGCCAAGAAGGCGGGCCAGCTAAGAGAGCTTGCCAAGGGTGAGTACCTTTTGCCCGGGTTTATTGACCTTCACGTCCACGCTCCCCAGTGGCCGCAGGCGGGGTTGGCTCTGGACCGGCCGCTGGAGGAATGGCTCAACCACTACACCTTCCCGCTGGAGGCCAAGTTTAGCGACCGTGACTTTGCGGCGCGGGTTTACCAGGACTTTGTTCACACCCTGTTGGCCCACGGAACCACGACGGCAATGATGTTTGGCACCATTCACGTGAGTGCCAACCTAGAACTGGCGGCCCAGTGTCGTCGGCAGGGGCTGCGGGGCTTCGTCGGTCAGGTGGCCATGGACAATCCGGAAGAGACCCCGGAATACTATCGCGACGCTTCACCGGCGGCGGCCTTGCGGGCGAGTGAAGACTTCATTCAACGCGTTCAAGAAACGGCCGGGGCCGACGACCTGGTGACGCCGGTGATCACACCACGCTTCGTGCCCAGCTGTACTGCTGAGACACTGGCGGGCCTAGGCAAGCTGGCGGCCAAGTACGACCTGCCAATCCAATCCCACGTCAGCGAGAGCAACTGGGAGAGTCAGTACGCCATCGACCACTTTGGCATGCACGATGCCGTCACCCTGGACCACTTTGGTCTGCTGACCCACCGGGCGGTGATGGCCCACGGCACCCAGTTAACCCATGAAGACATGGGATTACTGAAGGAACGGCAAACCGCGCTGGCGCACTGCCCGATTTCGAACGCCTACTTTGGCAATGGAGTTTTGCCGGTACACTACCTGCTGGCGGCCGGGAACCGGCTAGGACTGGGATCTGACATTTCGGGTGGCTACACGCCGAGTCTCTACCATAATATTCGTCAGGCCGTGAAGTCCTCCCGAATGCTGGAGGATGGCGTTGATAGCAAGCGGCCAGCAAGCGAGCGGGGCGTTGCTGCTTCTCGGATCACGGTGACCAACGCCTTTTACCTGGCGACGGTCGGCGGGGCCCGGGCCCTTAACATCAAGAGCGGGCAGATCAAGGCCGGCTATCGGGCAGACTTACAGGTCGTCAGCGCCCATTCCAGTTTTACCCCGCTTTCGACGCAGGATGTCTTTGAACGGCTGCTTTATCAAACGGAGGCGGCCGATATTCGGGGCGTCTACGTCAACGGGCACCTAGTTTACGAGAATTGATTTTGATAATGGCACAGGAGGAATTTGAGAAATAATGGATGAAAAAGCACACTTGTTGATTGGACCGGACGAAAAGGTACCGGCCGGTGAAGCTGCCCTGCTCGGCTTGCAGCACGTTCTGGCGATGGACGTCTATGTCCCGCCGATTATCCTGGCGGGGCTGCTGGCAATGGGCTCGGCCGATTCCACGGCGCTTCTGCAGGCGACCTTCTTGGCGGCCGGAATTGGGACGATCCTGCAAACGGCCTACTTCATGAAGATGCCCGTTTCCCAGGGGCCATCCTTCGTTCCGCTGACGGCGGCCGCGGGGGTGGTTCTCGCCAGCGGCGGTGTTCACGGCGGCGGGATGGCGACCTTAATGGGCTCACTCTTAATCGGGGGCTTGCTCCTGATCCTGTTGGGATTGAGTGGGGTCTTTCAGAAGATCATTAACCACCTGGTGCCCGCCGTGGTTGGTGGGACGATCATCACCTGCGTGGGGCTGTCGCTGATTCCATCGGCCTTAAACGATAATATCTTCGAGGCCAAGGGAAACGTCTACCAGAACATGGAGCTGGCCGCCGTTACGGCCCTGGTCCTGCTGGTCTGCGTTGCCATCAGCATTCGTTTCCCACGGGTACAGAAAGTCTTTAAGACCGGCTCGATCGTGATTGCCCTCCTGGTCGGCACGGCCCTGAGTGCAACGATGGGCCGCTTCGATGCCAGCTCGGTTACGGCGGCACCGTGGTTCAGCCTGCCGCAGCGAACCGTTTTCTACTGGGGGATGCACTTTAACGGCACGGCGATTTTGACCTTCATCATCATCTACGCCATCCTGACGACGGAAACTACCGGGACCTGGTTTGCGATGGGCGCCGTCACCAACCACCAGATCACTAAGAAGCAGTGGAACCGCGGGATCATCGGTGAGGGGCTGAGCTGTCTGGTTGCTACGATTACCGGAACGACGCCGGTGACCGGTTACTCGACCAACGCCGGGATCATTTCGATCACTGGGGTGGCCAGCAAGCGGGTCTTCATCTCGGCCGGCTTCTGGTTCATCGTCCTCGGCTTCTGCACGAAGCTGTCGGCCTTCTTAGCTGCCATCCCGGCGCCGGTGATCGGTGGGGTCTTTGCGATCATCACCGTGACGATCATGCTCAACGGGCTGAACGTCATTCGCAACATTAAGACCGGCGAAAGTGACCTCTACGTCATCGGGCTGCCAATCATCCTGACGATTGCCCTGGTACTGATCCCGAAGAAGATCACCGCTGCGGCTCCCCAGGTGGTTCAATACCTGCTTGGTTCCCCAATCGCGGTTGCGGCACTGACGGCAATCATCCTGCACCTCTTGATGCCAACCAAGCAGACCAAGCTTTCCTAATTAATATAGAAGAAACGATCCAAAAAGCGCGTTAAAAATTTTTTCGCGCTTTTTTTGCTGCCAATTTTGAAACCGATTTTCGTTACAAAAAGATTTCAGTCAAAATTAATTGCTTTAAAGACTTGATCTGACGGCGATTCTTTAGTATTATGGATAGGTGCTTGAGCGTTGGCGGGTAGTTTTGCCCTACCCCCATAGGAGCTGAAGCTGCGAAGCGTTGATGCGGAAGGTTGCGACACACCCGGCCGCTTTGCCACAGGATGTGGCGGTAATTTCCGCGGAGCTAGTCAAATTTTAAATCTGACGAAGGAGGGAACATAATGGCAAAACAAAAGATTCGTATTCGGTTAAAGGCTTATGAACACCGTATTCTCGATGAATCTGCTGATAAGATCGTGAATACCGCTAAGCGGACAGGTGCTCAAATCTCAGGTCCAATCCCGTTACCAACTGAACGGACTATCTACACGGTTATCCGTTCACCACACAAGTTCAAGAAGTCTCGGGAACAGTTTGAAATGCGGACCCACAAGCGTTTGATCGACATCATCGACCCAACGCCAAAGACGGTTGACTCATTAATGAAGCTCGACCTGCCAAGTGGTGTTGACATCGAAATCAAGCTGTAATTATTTCTTATCAGATTAAAAATCAAAACAATTAAATTGGAGGTGTACTCATGGCCAAAGGAATCTTAGGTAAAAAGGTTGGTATGACTCAAGTCTTCACTGACAACGGTGAATTGGTACCAGTTACTGTTATCGACGTAACGCCAAACGTTGTTATGCAAATCAAGACCGTTGAAAACGATGGTTACAGCGCTGTTCAACTTGGTTTTGACGACAAGCGCGAAATCTTGAGCAACAAGCCTGAACAAGGTCATGCAGCAAAAGCAAATACGACCCCTAAGCGCTTCATCGGTGAAATCCGTGACGCTGAATTAGGGGATATCAAAGTCGGCGACGAAGTCAAGGCAGACGTCTTCTCTGAAGGTGAAACTGTCGACGTTACGGGTACTACCAAGGGTCATGGTTACCAAGGTAACATCCACAAGGATAACCAATCTCGTGGACCTATGGCGCACGGTTCTCGTTACCACCGTCGTCCTGGTTCTCTGGGTGCCATCATTAACCGGGTATTCAAGGGTATGAAGCTCCCAGGCCGGATGGGTAACAAGACTGTTACGATGCAACACTTACAAGTTGTTAAGGTCGACTTAGACAATAACGTTCTGTTGATCAAGGGTAACGTTCCGGGCGCTAACAAGTCCTACGTTACGATCAAGAACTCTGTGAAGGCTAACACCAAGAAGAGCCTGAGCAAGCAACACAACAAATAATCAGAAAGGAGGAAGAAATAAATGACTAGCGTTAATTTGTACAAGCAAGATGGTAGCCAAAACGGCACCATTGAACTGAACGCCGCTGTATTCGGCATCGAACCTAACCAAAACGCTGAATTCGATGCTATCCTGCGTCAACGCGCTTCACTGCGTCAGGGTACTCACGCCGTTAAGAACCGTTCCGCCGTTAGCGGTGGTGGTAAGAAGCCATGGCGTCAAAAGGGTACTGGTCGTGCTCGTCAGGGATCCATTCGTTCACCACAATTCCGTGGTGGTGGTATTGTCTTCGGACCTACTCCACGTTCCTACAAGTACAGCCTGCCACGCAAGGTTCGTCAGCTGGCTATCAAGTCTGCTCTTTCCCAGAAGGTTCAAGACGACAGCCTGGTAGTTGTTGATGCTCTGAACTTTGATGCACCAAAGACCAAGGAATTCGCAGCTGCAATGAGCAACTTAAACGTTGCTGAAAAGGCACTGGTTGTTGTTACTGATGATGACAAGAACGCTGCCTTATCTGCTCGCAACTTGGCTAACGCAACCGTTGTTACTCCAGCCGGTGTTAACATCTTAAACGTTGCTGATGCACAGAAGGTTGTCATCACCAAGTCTGCTCTTTCTCAAGTAGAGGAGGTGCTCGCATAATGGAAGCACGCGACATTATTTTACGTCCAGTTGTTACCGAAGCCTCAATGGCCGGCATGGACGACAAGCGTTACACGTTCGATGTTGATTTACGAGCAACCAAGACGCAAGTTAAGAACGCCGTTGAAGAAATTTTCGGTGTTAAGGTTGTTAAGGTTAACATCATGAACCTGAAGGGTAAGAAGAAGCGTCAAGGCCGTTACGTTGGCTACACGAAGCGCCGTCGCAAGGCAATCGTTACGCTCTCTGCTGATTCAGACGAAATCAAGCTGTTCAACGACAACAGTGAAAACTAATCATTAAAAAAAGGAGGAAAACACAGTGGGAATTCGTAAGTATAAACCTACTACTAACGGTCGCCGGAACATGAACGGCTACGACTTCGCGGACATCACGAAGACGACCCCTGAAAAGTCATTACTGGCCCCATTAAAGCACACCGCCGGCCGTAACAGTTACGGACACATTACTGTTCGTCACCGTGGTGGTGGAGTTAAGCGTCAATACCGGATCATTGACTTCAAGCGGATCAAGGACGATGTTCCAGCAACTGTTAAGGCCATCGAATACGACCCTAACCGGACTGCTAACATTGCGCTCCTGGTTTACGCTGACGGTACTAAGTCATACATCATTGCTCCTAAGGGCTTAAAGGTTGGCATGACCGTTCAGTCAGGTCCAGATGCTGATATCAAGGTTGGTAACGCTCTTCCATTGAAGAACATTCCAGTTGGTACCATCATTCACAACATTGAATTAAAGCCAGGCAAGGGTGGCCAAATCGCCCGTTCAGCTGGTGCCTCCGCACAGCTGCTTGGTAAGGAAGAAAAGTACGTTCTGGTTCGTCTTTCTTCTGGTGAAGTTCGGATGGTTCTGGCTACTTGCCGTGCAACTATCGGGACTGTTGGTAACGACGAACACGCCCTCTTAATCAAGGGTAAGGCTGGTCGGACCCGTTACGCTGGTCAACGTCCACACGTTCGTGGTTCTGTTATGAACCCTAATGATCACCCACATGGTGGTGGTGAAGGTAAGCAACCAGTTGGTTTACCATCTCCTCTGTCTCCATGGGGTAAGAAGACCGTTGGTAAGAAGACCCGTTCACACAAGGCTCGTTCAAACAAGTTCATTGTTCGTGGTCGGAAGCGCGGTCCACATACTCGTTAATTGACGTTTTAATACCCGAGAGGAGGTACACTAAATGGGTCGTAGTTTGAAGAAGGGACCTTTCGCTGATGCTTCACTGCTGAAGAAGGTTAAGGCTCAAGAAGGTTCTGAAAAGAAGACTGTCATCAAGACTTGGTCACGTCGTTCCACCATTTTCCCTAGTTTCATCGGCTACACTTTTGCCGTTTACGATGGTCGGAAGCACGTACCAGTTTACGTACAAGAAGACATGGTTGGCCACAAGTTAGGTGAATTCGTACCAACGCGGACTTTCCGTGGTCACGCCACTGATGACAAGAAGACTGGTAAGTAAGGAGGGGAATTAAGAAATGGCTGAAAACATCACATCTGCTAAGGCAACCGCCAAGATGGTGCGGGTTGCTCCCCGGAAGGTTCGTCTGGTTTTAGACGCAATCCGTGGTAAGAGCGTTGCCGAAGCATTCGCTATTCTGAAGTTCTCCACCCGTGGTGCCGCTTCAGATGTTCAAAAAGTATTAAATTCTGCTGTTGCAAACGCTGAAAACAACTTTGACTTAGACCGGGCTTCATTGGTTGTTAGCGAAGCTTATGCGAACGAAGGACCAACCTTAAAGCGGTTCCGTCCACGTGCAAAGGGTTCTGCTTCACCAATTAACAAGCGGACTAGTCACATCACAGTGGTTGTTACAGAACGATAGGAGGAATGAATAGTGGGTCAAAAGATCAATCCTAATGGTTTTCGTGTCGGAGTCATTCGCGATTGGACCGCAAAGTGGTACGCTGACCAAAACTTTGCCGACTACCTGAACGAAGACCTTCGGATCCGTAAGTACATTGAAAAGCGACTTGCTGAAGCCTCTGTATCAACCGTTGAAATTGAACGTGCCGCAAACCGCGTCAACGTTTCAATTCACACTGCCAAGCCAGGAATGGTAATTGGTAAGGGTGGTTCAGAAGTTGAAGCACTTCGGAAGGAATTAAACAAGTTAACTGGCAAGCGTGTCCACATCAACATTGTGGAAATCAAGAAGCCAGACTTGGATGCACACCTGGTTGGTGAAAGCATCGCTCGTCAACTGGAAGCTCGGATTGCTTTCCGTCGGGCAATGCGTGGAGCTATGCAGCGGGCAATGCGTGCCGGTGCCAAGGGTATCAAGACCCAGGTTGCTGGTCGTCTGAATGGTGCCGACATGTCTCGGGTTGAATCATACTCAGACGGTACTGTTCCGCTTCATACTCTTCGTGCAGATATTGACTACTCTTGGGACGAAGCACACACCACTTACGGTGTCTTAGGTATCAAGACCTGGATTTACCGTGGTGAAGTTCTTCCTGCCAAGAAGGAAGCTAACGATGATGAACAAGGAGGGAAGTAAAACATGCTAGTACCAAAGCGAGTAAAGCACCGTAAGGTTCAACGTGGTCACATGCGTGGTGAAGCTAAGGGTGGCAAGACTGTTACCTTTGGTGAATTTGGTTTGCAAGCCCTTGATTCTCATTGGATCAGCAACCGTCAAATCGAAGCTGCCCGTATCGCCATGACCCGTTACATGAAGCGTGGTGGGAAGGTTTGGATCAAGATCTTCCCTCAACTCTCCTACACCAGCAAGGGTGTCGGTGTCCGGATGGGTAATGGTAAAGGTGCTCCAGAAGGCTGGGTTGCCCCAGTTAAGCGCGGCAAGGTAATGTTTGAAGTAGGGGGCGTTTCTGAAGAAGTCGCTCGCGAAGCTTTACGTCTTGCCGGTCACAAGTTGCCAGTTCGCACTAAGATCGTACAACGTGAGGAAGTAGGTGGACAATCTAATGAAAAGTAAAGATTACGTACAAGAACTGAATGGATTAACCACTGACAAGCTACTTGATCGTGAGAAGGAATTGAAGGAACAATTGTTTAACTTACGTTTCCAGTTAGCAACCGGCCAATTGGAAAACACTGCAAGTCTGAAGCAAGTACGTAAGGACATTGCACGGGTTAAGACAGTTCTTCGTCAACAAGAATTAAACAAATAAGAATACGAAAAGGAGGATTAGCGCATGAGTGAAGAACGTAATGCACGTAAGGTTTACCAAGGCCGCGTTGTTTCTGACAAGATGGACAAGACCATCACTGTCGTAGTTGACACTTACAAGAGTGCTCCTGTCTACGGCAAGCGTGTACGTTACTCAAAGAAGTACTACGCTCACGATGAAAACAACGAAGCTAAGACCGGCGACACTGTACAAATCATGGAAACTCGGCCTCTGTCAGCTAAGAAGCGTTTCCGTCTTGTAAAGATTGTCGAAAAGGCTGCTACCCTTTAATTAGCAGATAACTCTTAAATTCGTATTCTTAATTCTTATTTGTAAATGGAAGGAGGACCTAACCGTGATTCAACAGGAAAGTCGGTTGAAAGTCGCTGACAACTCCGGTGCGCGTGAAATCTTGGTTATCAAGATCTTGGGCGGTTCCCGAGTTAAGACTGGTAATATTGGTGACATTATTGTTGCTACTGTAAAGCAGGCAACACCAGGTGGCGTTGTTAAGAAGGGTGACGTTGTTAAGGCCGTTGTCGTACGGACTAAGCATGGTCTGCACCGTAAGGATGGTTCATACATCAAGTTTGACGAAAACGCCGCTGTTCTGATTAACAATGACAAGAGCCCTAAGGGTACCCGTATTTTTGGCCCAATCGCTCGTGAGCTCCGTGGTGACGACTTCATGAAGATCGTTTCACTGGCTCCAGAAGTTCTGTAAAGATTACCAAAAATAAGGAGGTGCACAATCAACATGTTTATTAAGACAGGTGACAAAGTTCGCGTTATCGCCGGTAAGGACAAGGGTAAGGAAGGTAGCGTTAAGAAGATTTTCGCTGCTGACAACCGGGTCATTGTTGAAGGCATTAACAAGATTAAGAAACACCAGAAGCCAAACAACGCTAACCCAAACGGTGGGATTATCGACACGGAAGCCCCAATCAACGCTTCTAACGTTATGCTGATTGATCCTTCAACTAACGAACCAACCCGCGTCGGTTACAAGTTCGTTGACGGCAAGAAGGTTCGCGTTGCCAAGAAGTCTGGCAAGACCCTCGACTAATTTTTAAGGAAAGGAGGAAAAATAACTAATGGAAAACCGTTTGAAAGCTAAATACGAAAGTGAAATTCGCCCAGCTTTAATTGAAAAGTTCAACTACTCTTCAGTTATGCAAGCACCTAAGGTTGACAAGATCGTTCTGAACATGGGTGTTGGTGATGCTACTACCAATTCCAAGAACCTGGATGAAGCCGTTGAAGAACTTGGCCTGATCGCCGGTCAAAAGCCACTGATCACCAAGGCTAAGAAGTCCATCGCCGGCTTCCGTCTGCGTGAAGGAATGCCAATTGGTGCCAAGGTTACCCTGCGTGGTGAACGGATGTACGATTTCTTGGACAAGTTAATCAACGTTGCCCTGCCACGGGTTCGTGACTTCCATGGTGTTTCCAACAAGGCCTTTGATGGTCGTGGGAACTACACCCTCGGTATTCATGAACAATTAATTTTCCCAGAAATCGATTACGACAAGGTAAACCGTGTTCGTGGTCTGGACGTTGTTATCGTTACGACTGCCCAGAGTGATGAAGAATCACACGAATTGCTCGCCCAACTCGGCATGCCATTTGCTAAATAAAGGAGGTTCCACAAATTGGCTAAAAAATCAATGATTGCTAAGTGCAACCGTCCCGCTAAGTTCTCAAGTCGTGAATACACGCGTTGTGCACGTTGTGGACGTCCGCACTCAGTTTACCGTAAATTCCACCTATGCCGGATTTGCTTACGAGAACTTGCCCACAAGGGACAAATTCCTGGTTTGAAGAAGGCTAGCTGGTAAACAAATCACCGACAAAAGGAGGAAAACATCGATGTCTATGAGTGATCCAATTGCAGATTTCTTAACGCGGATTCGTAACGCCAACATGGCTCACCACGAATCAGTTGAGGCACCTGCATCAAAGATGAAGAAGGACATCGCTGAAATCTTAAAGAACGAAGGTTTCATTCGCGATGTTGAATATGTTGACGATAACAAGCAAGGCATCATCCGTGTATTCTTGAAGTACGGAAAAGACGGCCAACGGGTTATTTCCGGCTTGAAGCGGATTTCTAAGCCTGGTTTACGCTCATACGTTAAGGCTGACGCTGTGCCGAAGGTTCTTAACGGTTTAGGAATTGCCATCATCTCCACTTCTGAGGGCGTTGTAACTGACAAGGTTGCTCGTGCAAAGAACGTTGGTGGCGAAGTTATCGCTTACGTTTGGTAATATCAATTAAAAGTTAGGAGGTGTACGTATGAGTCGTATTGGTTACAAGGAAATTGACCTGCCAAAGGGCGTTGAAGTTTCCCAAGACGGTAACGTCGTAACTGTTAAGGGTCCTAAGGGTACTTTATCCCGTGAAATCTCACCACTGATCACGATGACTGTTGAAGACAACGTTGTTAAGTTTGATCGTGCTGAAGATACCAACAAGCTGAAGATGCTGCACGGTACTACCCGGGCTAACGTTAACAACATGGTTGAAGGGGTTGTTAATGGTTACAAGAAGGTTCTGAAGCTGGTCGGTGTTGGTTACCGTGCTCAATTCAAGGGCACCAAGCTGATCCTGACTGTTGGTTACTCCAACCCAGTTGAAATGGACAAGCCTGAGGACATTGACATCAATGTTCCTGACAACACTACCATCGAACTGAGCTCCATCAACAAGGAACACCTTGGTGATTTTGCTGCCCAAGTTCGTGCTGTTCGCTCACCTGAACCATACAAGGGTAAGGGTATTCGTTACGAGAACGAACACATCATCCGTAAGGAAGGTAAGACTGGTAAGTAATCTCTTGAGGTTATTTAGTGGTTTTCTCAATCAAATTAAACAACAATTTAAATATTCAATAAGAGGTGACTATTGTGATTTCTAAACCAGATAAGAACAAGATCCGTCAACGCCGTCACATGCGCGTTCGCGGTAAGATTTCTGGTACTGCGGAGCGCCCACGCTTAAGTGTTTACCGTTCAAACAAAAACATTTACGCTCAATTAATTGATGACGTAAAGGGTGTGACGCTCGCTAGTGCCTCCACAATGGACAGTGAAGTTAGTGGCAAGACGAAGACTGAGCAAGCTAGTGGTGTTGGTGCATTGATCGCCAAGCGCGCTGCTGCCAAGAACATTGAAAATGTTGTCTTCGACCGTGGTGGCTACCTCTACCATGGCCGTGTTGAAGCCCTGGCTACTGCTGCTCGTGAAAACGGACTTAAATTCTAAAAAGAAGGAGGAATAACCTGCAATGACATCATCAGAATTCATTGATCCAGCAAAGTTGGACTTAGACGATCAAGTTGTTGCCATCAACCGGATTACCAAGGTTGTTAAGGGTGGTCGTCGGATGCGTTTTGCTGCCTTAGTTATCGTTGGTGATCGTAAGGGTCACGTTGGTTTCGGTACTGGTAAGGCGCAAGAAGTTCCGGAAGCCATTCGGAAGGCCCAAGCTGCTGCTGAAAAGAACCTGATTGAAGTGCCAATCGTTGGTACGACGATTCCACACGAAGCAATTGGTGTTTACGGTGGTGGCCGCATCATGCTGAAGCCAGCCGTTGAAGGTTCTGGGGTTACTGCCGGTGGTGCGGTACGTAACGTTATGGACCTGGCCGGAATCGCCGATGTTACTTCCAAGCGTCTTGGTTCAAATACTCCTATTAACGTTGTTCGTGCAACGTTCGAAGGTTTGAAGCAATTGAAGAGTGCTGAAGAAGTTGCTCAACTTCGTGGCGTTTCAGTTGACCACTTAGCAAAGTAAGGAGGGGCACTTAATATGGCTAAAGTTAAAGTTACCTTAATCCACAGTGTTGCCCACCGCGAACCAACTCAGCGGAAGACTGTTAAGGCTTTAGGCCTTGGCAAGATCGGCAGTTCTAACATCCTGCCAGACAACGCCGCAACACGTGGTCAAATTTTCAAGGTTGCACACTTAGTTTCCATTGAAGAAGTTAAGTAATCACAATTAAATAACAAGGAGGTGCCTACTAAATGAAGTTAAATGAATTGAAGCCTGCAGCAGGTTCTCGTTCAAAGCGTCTTCGCAAGGGTCGTGGCCTTTCCTCAGGTCATGGTTTCACTTCTGGACGTGGTACGAAGGGTCAAAAGGCTCATGGTAAGACTCGTCTGGGCTTTGAAGGTGGCCAGATGCCACTCTACCGGCAGATTCCAAAGCGTGGTTTCACCAACATCAACCGCAAGGAATACGCCATTGTTAACCTGACTGCTCTGAACAAGTTCGATGACGGTACTGAAGTTACCCCAGAAGTACTTGTTGAAAGCGGTCTGGTTAAGAACCTCAAGAGTGGTGTTAAGGTTCTTGGTAGCGGCAAGCTCGAAAAGAAGTTAACTGTTAAGGCTAACAAGTTTTCTGCTTCTGCAGTTTCTGCAATTGAAGCTGCCGGCGGTAAAACTGAGGTGATGTAATTTGTTCACAGCCGTCAAAAACGCGTTCAAGGTTAAGGATATCCGTAAAAAGATCTTCTTTACCTTGTTTGTGCTGATCGTCTATCGGATTGGGGCGGCTATCACTGTTCCTGGAGTTAACGCTGCAGCTTTGCAGGAAATTTCCTCGACCGGGTTAGCATCGATCCTCAATACGTTTAGTGGTGGTGGTTTGGAAAACTACTCGTTGTTTGCAATGGGGGTTTCACCATACATCACCGCCCAAATTGTTGTTCAACTGCTGCAGATGGACATTGTCCCGCGGTTCGTTGAATGGAGTAAGCAGGGTGAAGTCGGACGGCGGAAATTGAATCAAGCGACCCGGTGGTTAACGATCGTGCTCGGTTTTATCCAGTCGATCGGGATCACCGCCGGCTTTAATGCACTGAGCTCGATTCACCTGGTTGATCACCCGAATGTTCAGACCTATCTGACGATTGGGTTGATCCTAACCGCGGGGACGATGTTCGCTACTTGGATGGGTGATATGATCACGGAACGCGGCCTTGGTAACGGGGTTTCCGTCATCATCTTCGCCGGGATTGTTGCGGCGATGCCGTCTGGTATTCGGCAGCTCTGGGATGATCAAATTGTTGGCGAATCCGGTGCCAGTCTTTGGATGGGAATCGGGTTCCTGGCCTTAGTAGTTGTTGCATTAATCATCATCGTGGCCTTCGTCACTTGGGTTCAACAAGCCGAGCGGCGGTTGCCAATTCAATATACTCGTCGGACGACCACTTCACCATCGAGTAGTTATCTGCCACTGAAGATTAACGTTTCTGGAGTTATTCCAGTTATCTTCGCCGGGTCATTTATCTCAACGCCACAAACCATTTTGATGGCGTTCCAGCAAAGCCATGGTGGGGATACCTGGTATCAAGTTTTGTCAACAATCTTTAACATGCAGACTGGTCCGGGGATCACCCTCTACATTCTGCTGATTGTTGTCTTTACCTTTTTCTACGCCTTTGTTCAGGTTAATCCCGAAAAGCTTGCTGAGAATCTTCAGAAGCAAGGAAGCTATATTTCCGGTGTTCGTCCTGGAAAAGGAACGCAGGATTATGTTTCGGCATTACTGATGCGTTTAAGTACAGTTGGTTCACTTTTCTTGGGACTGATTTCACTGATCCCGCTGGTTGCCAGCATCATCTGGAACCTGCCACAGTCAATCGGTCTTGGTGGGACTAGTCTGTTGATCGTCGTTCAGATTGCACTGGATGTCGTTCGGCAATTAAATGGTTTGACTATGAAACGTGAATACATTGGATTTATTCGTGAACCTGAAGGAGGAAATGGCAAATGAGTATGAACCTTGTCTTAATGGGTTTGCCAGGTGCCGGTAAGGGTACCCAAGCGCAAAAGATCGTAGAAGACTTTGATATTCCTCACATCTCAACCGGGGATATTTTCCGTGCGGCGATCAAGAATGAAACGCCGATGGGACTTGAAGCCAAGAAGTACATCGATAAGGGTGAACTGGTTCCGGACGAAGTTACTAACGGCATCGTCCAGGAACGCCTCTCCCAGGATGATACCAAGAATGGTTTCATGCTTGATGGCTTCCCACGTAACCTGAACCAGGCAGCAGCCCTGGATAAGATGTTAGCTGAGAGTGACCGGCAGCTGGACGCAGTTATCAATATTCATGTTCAACCTGAGGTATTGGTAGAACGGTTGAGTGGTCGGTATATCTGTCGCAACTGTGGAGCAACTTATCACAAGATCTACAACCCAACCAAGGTTGAAGGAACCTGTGATGTTTGTGGCGGCCACGAATTCTACCAACGTGAAGACGACAAGCCGGAAACGGTTAAGAATCGTCTGGACGTTAACATCAAGCTGAATACACCACTGGTAGATTACTACCAAAAGCAAGGCGTTTTGCACACGATCGATGGTCAACAGGACATCGATAAGGTCTACGCTGACGTCAAGGAAGTGCTGAATAACCTTTAATGAGGTTATGCCTTGCGAAGTGCGGTTAGTTATGCTAAACTAGGCAAGGTTTATCTAGCTGACAGTGGGAAGTGACGCACTTTCCACCGTTTTTACGTAATTTCTTGATTAGGCAAGGAGGAACCAATCCGTGGCAAAAGCCGATGTGATCGAAGTAGAGGGTAAAGTTACCGAAACTTTGCCTAATGCGATGTTTAAAGTTGAACTGGAAAACGGCGCGGAAATCCTGGCCCACGTCTCCGGTAAGATTCGGATGCACTACATCAAAATCTTGCCTGGTGACCGGGTAAAGGTTGAAATGTCCCCGTACGACCTGACTAAGGGTCGGATTACGTTCCGGTTCAAGTAAGTAGTAATTGTTACAGGAACTCTCTAGGAGGATTTAAGAATGAAAGTAAGACCATCAGTCAAGCGGATGTGCGAGCACTGCAAGATCGTTAAGCGTCATGGACGTGTTATGGTTATTTGCTCTGCAAACCCAAAGCACAAGCAGCGTCAAGGTAAGTAATTACATTAGATAAGAACGGAGGTGCAATAAATGGCTCGTATTGCAGGTGTCGATTTACCTCGTGACAAACGAATCGTAATCGGCTTAACATATATTTATGGTATTGGTGACTCACGTGCAAAGAAGATTCTTGAAAACGCCGGTGTTTCAGAAGACATCCGGGTTCGTGATCTGACTCCAGATCAAGAAGAAAAGATCCGTGCACAAGTCGACCAAATCGAAGTTGAAGGTGACTTACGTCGGGAAGTTTCCATGAACATCAAGCGGCTCCAAGAAATTGGTTCATACCGTGGTATGCGTCACCGTCGTGGTCTCCCAGTTCGTGGTCAACACACTAAGAACAACGCCCGGACTCGGAAGGGTAAGGCCGTTGCAATCGCTGGTAAGAAGATCAGCAACTCACCAAAATAATATATAGCGAAGGAGGTTAGTTAGTTTATGGCTAAAAAGGGTACGCGTAAGCGTCGTGCAAAAAAGAACGTTGAAACCGGTGTTGCTCACATTCACTCAACGTTCAACAACACTTTGATCATGATTACTGATGTTCAAGGTAACGCTGTTGCTTGGTCATCAGCCGGTGTTTTAGGCTTCAAGGGTTCACGTAAGTCCACCCCATTTGCTGCCCAAATGGCATCTGAAGCTGCTGCTAAGCAGGCTATGGAACACGGTATGAAGACCGTTGAAGTTGAAGTTAAGGGTCCAGGTTCCGGTCGTGAATCTGCTATCCGTGCTCTTCAAGCAACTGGTTTGGAAGTTACTGCCATCCGTGACGTAACTCCAGTTCCACATAATGGTTCTCGTCCTCCAAAGCGTCGTCGTGTTTAATTGACATTGGTGGATGTATTTTCCATCAGTTGCCTTTTCGTCTCAAATGCGAACCACGTTTTGAAAGGGGTACGGGGATAGAATGATCGAATTTGAAAAGCCAAACATTCACAAAGTTGAAGAGACTGATAACTACGGCAAGTTTGTTGTAGAACCACTTGAACGCGGTTATGGAACCACTCTTGGTAATTCATTACGACGCGTACTGCTGGCTTCACTTCCGGGTGCAGCAATTACCAGCATGCAAATCGACGGGGTTTTACATGAATTCAGTACCGTTGAAGGGGTCACTGAAGATGTAACCCAAATTATCTTAAATCTTAAGAAGGTTTCCCTGAAGATCAACTCCGAGGACGCTAAGGACCTGGAGCTGGACGTGAAGGGACCTGCAGAAGCGACCGCCGGTGATATCCAGGGTGATGGTGATGTAACGATCCTGAATCCTGACCTGCACATTGCAACTGTTGCCGATGGTGCGGAATTACACATCAAGCTGACAGCTGACAAAGGTCGCGGGTACCTTTCTGCTACCGATAATAAGGCCCGGATGGATGATCTGGCCATTGGTGTTTTGCCAATTGACTCCATCTATACCCCAATTGAACGTGTAAACTACACTGTCGAAAATGCACGGGTTGGTCAACGTAACGATTACGACAAGTTAACTTTGGATGTTTGGACTGACGGTTCATTAACACCTACCGAGGCGGTAAGTCTGGGTGCCAAGATCCTGACCGAACACCTGGCCATGTTTGTCGACCTGACTGAGGAAGCACAAAATGCCCAAGTGATGGTTGAAAAGGAAGAAACCCACAAGGAAAAGATGCTGGAAATGACGATTGAAGAACTGGACCTCTCCGTTCGTTCTTACAACTGTCTGAAGCGTGCCGGCATCAACACCGTCAAGGAACTGACTGATCGGACTGTTTCGGACATGATGAAGGTTCGGAACCTTGGTCAGAAGTCATTAGAAGAAATTAAGCTTAAATTAAGCGATCTTGGCCTGTCATTCCGCCAAGATGACTAACAAACACCAATTGCAAAGGAGGGAACCACTTCATGAGTTACCGTAAATTAGGACGTACTAGTTCACAACGTAAAGCTTTATTACGTGATTTAACTACTGATTTAATTGTTAATGGTCAAATTACCACTACTGAATCCCGGGCAAAGGAAGTTCGCAAGACTGCCGACAAGATGATTACGCTTGCCAAGCATGGCGACCTTGCTTCCCGTCGTAAGGCAGCTGCCTTCCTGCGGAACGTCGTTGCTGACGTTAAGGAAGATGGCGACAACATTCGGATTCAATCCGCTCTTCAACACCTGTTTGAAGACCTGGCACCAAAGTTTGCTGACCGCAACGGTGGTTACACGCGGATTTTGAAGACGATGCCTCGTCGTGGTGACGGTGCACCAATGGTTATTTTGGAATTCGTTGACTAATTTTTTAGTCGGGCGAAAACTAAATACGTAATAAAGAATCACTATCATCGATGGTATAGAGCGTTACGATGGTGGGAGCAATCCCTAGTCTAGCTCGAATGCGGAAACCCCGCGCGCCCCGGTGGTAAGTGATTTTTTAGTTTAAAGCCATTTTTGCTGTTCACTGATCGATTCTTTGCTAAAATATAAATATTAAGCACAAGGGGGCCGTAACACTCGTGAACGCGGTGACGTTAACTGACATTCAATATCAATACCCGGATGCTCAACAGCCGGTCTTAGACGGGATTAGCCTGGCCTTTCCGGCTGGTCAATGGACGGCGCTGATTGGGCGCAACGGGAGCGGTAAGAGTACCATGGCGCGCTTGATTGACGGATTGCTTGTTCCCCAGCGGGGCCAGATCAAAGTCGGCGATCTAGCGGTGACCGAGGACAACCTGACCAAGGTCCACCAACGGGTCGGGATCGTCTTTCAGAATCCGGATAACCAATTCGTCGGGGCGACCGTCGCCGATGACGTGGCCTTTGGACTGGAGAATCGGCAGGTTCCGCGGGAGGAAATGCCTTCCCGGATCCAAAGGGCCCTGGAAGCGGTCGACATGGCCGGCCTGTCCGAGAGTGAACCGACGATGCTCTCTGGGGGCCAGAAACAGCGGGTGGCCCTGGCCGGCATCCTAGCCCTGCGCCCCCAGGTGATCATTTTAGACGAGGCCACCAGCATGCTGGATCCGGCCGGTCGGCAGCTGGTTTTGTCGTTGCTGGAACGGCTCCGCGATCAGCAGCAGTTTACGATTATTTCGATCACCCACGACCCCGCTGAAATGGCCATGGCCGATCAACTGGTGGTCCTGGATCAAGGCAAGATTGCTCGCCAGGGAACCACGGCGGAGGTGCTGCGGGATGTCGATCTGTTGGAAAAGATCGGCGTTGGTATTCCGGCCGGTCAGCAGCTGCGTCAGGAACTGGCCGACCGGGGAGTCGCGGTGCCCGACCGGTACTTTACGGTGGAGGAGATGGTCAAATGGCTCAGCCAGCAATTATAATTAAAAACGTCGGCTTTACCTATTCTGCCATTGCCGCTCATCCGGCCTTAAAGGACCTTAACCTGACGATCGAGGCCGGGAGCTTTGTAGGCATCGTGGGTCACACCGGCAGCGGCAAGTCCACCCTAGTTTCCCTGATTGACGGTCTGACCCGGCCGACCAGTGGCACGATCCAGGTGGGGTCGGTCGTCGTGGGTGCCAATTCGTCCGCAAAGGAGATGGCCGCATTGCGTCGGCACGTCGGCTATGTCTTCCAGTTTCCCGAGCAGCAGCTCTTTGCCGAAACCGTTGCCGAGGACATTGCCTTCGGGCCCACCAACCTCGGCTGGTCTGACGATAAGATTCAACAGGCGGTTCACGACGCCCTCGACCTGGTGGGGCTGCCCCAGTCGCTGGCCCAGCGTTCGCCCTTTGCCCTATCCGGTGGCCAGATGCGGCGGGTGGCAATCGCCGGGGTGCTGGCGATGCGGCCCGCGATCCTGATCCTGGATGAACCGACGGCCGGCCTGGATGCGTCCTCGACCAATCAGCTCCTGGCAAACGTGGCTCGGTTGCACGCCCAGGGGACGACGATCCTACTCATTACCCACCAGATGGATCAGGTGGCCCAGTACGCAGACCAGGTGGTGGTAATGAATCAGGGACAGCTGGTCAAGGCGGCCTCACCACAGGAAGTCTTTGCCGATCCCGATTTCCTGGTTGCCAACCACTTGAACCTACCAGCAGCGGTTGAGATCAATCGCCAGTTGCGCCAGGCGGGCGTTGAATTGCCGCCGACGATGAAGATGGGCGACCTCGCCGATCGACTGGCGGCGCGCTTAGGGGGGCAGAAGAATGAATAAAGTTGTTTTTGGTTCCTATGTCCCGGTTGATTCCGTCTTGCACCGCTTGGATCCACGGATGAAGCTCTTGATGTGCATCTGGTACGTCATCCTGGTTTTCTTTGCCAATAGCTTATGGACCTGTCTGTGGCTCCTGCTCGGTCTCGGCTTTGCCATGGTGCTCAGCCGGGTCAGCTTCCGGCAGTATTGGCAGGGGATACGGCCCCTGGCCTGGGTGATCGTCATCACGGTCGTCTTCCAGATCCTCTTCAGCAGTGGCGGCAGAGTCTACTGGCACTGGTGGATCATGTCGATCACCCATGACGGCCTGATTAACTCGCTGATCATCTTCTACCGCTTCATGGTAATCATCACGGCCTCGACGGTCCTGACGGCGACGACCCCGACCCTGCGGATTGCCGACGGGCTGGACTGGTACATGCAGCCTTTGAAGGCGATCCACGTGCCGGTCAACCAGCTGACCCTGATGCTGTCGATCGCCCTGCGCTTCATCCCGACGATCATGGACGAGGCGGGCAAAATCACCAACGCCCAGCGGTCGCGGGGGATGAACTTCCACCAGGGGAACCTCTTCCAGCGGGTCAAACACCTGGTGCCGGTCCTGATCCCGCTCTTCGTCAATTCGTTTAAGCGGGCCGAGGACCTGGCGACGGCCATGGAGGCCCGGGGATACGATCCCGATTCACCGCGCACCCACTACCGGCAGTTGCACTGGCACGGTGCCGACAACATCACCATGGTGATCATGGTAGTCCTGACTGTGGTCCTATTTCTAATCAGAGGAGGCGTTTTTGCGCTTGTATCGTTATAAAATCACCTTTGCCTACGACGGCACGAACTTTTTTGGCTTTCAGATCCAGCCCCACAAACGAACGGTGGAGCAGACATTAAAGACCGCCGTCAATAAAATTGCTAAACACCCGGACCCGGCAATCCCCGTGATTGGCTCGGGGCGGACCGATGCCGGCGTCCACGCCCTCAACCAGGTTGCCCACTTCGACATCCCGTACAAGCTGAGCAACGAGTCGATGCGCAAGGCCTTAAACAGCCTTTTGCCGCTCGACATTCTGGTCAAAAAGGCCGAGCTGGTCGACGACTCCTTCCACGCTCGTTACAGCGCCCACCGCAAGACCTACCGTTACCGGGTTGACCAGGGGGAGTTCGTTAACCCCTTCAAGCGCAACTACACCGCCCACTTCAAGTATCCGCTGGACATCGAGTTGATGCGTCAGGCGGCCCAGGACTTCATTGGGGAGCACGACTTTACGAGTTTCGTTGCCTCGGGCAGCCAGGCCAAGAGCAACGTCCGGACGGTCTATTCAATCACCATCGACCGTGACGAACACGACAATGAGGTGGTCTTTGACTTTACCGGCAACGGTTTTCTCTACAACCAGATTCGGATCATGGTCGCCTTCCTGCTCGAGGTCGGCAGCAAGCAACGGCCGGTGTCCGACGTCAAGCGGGTCCTGGCGGCGCGGGACCGGACACAGGCGCGGATGACTGCCCCGGCCAGCGGCCTCTATTTGGTCTCGGTAGATTATGGAAAATAATTGACGGCCAGTAGAGAAAAAGGTATACTAACAAATGGTATTTCTTTTCCATCTAATAACTCGGTACACTATTATATGTAAAAGAAAAACAAAATTGGAGGACTTAATCGTGAGAACGACATACATCGCAAAACCTGGTGAAGTTGATCGCAAGTGGTACGTTGTCGATGCCAAGGATGTCCCAATGGGTCGTCTGGCCACCGTCGTCGCATCAATCCTGCGTGGTAAGAACAAGCCAACCTTTACTCCACACGTTGACACTGGTGACAACGTCATCGTTATCAACGCCGCACAAATTAAGTTAACTGGTAAGAAGGCTTCCCAAAAGAAGTACTACCGTCACTCAAACTACCCTGGTGGTTTGAAGGAACGGACTGCCGGTGACTTCCGTGCTAAGGAACCAGAGAAGCTGCTGGAGACTGCTATTAAGGGTATGCTTCCACACAACTCCCTTGGTCACAAGATGGGCTTAAAGCTGCATGTTTACGCTGGTGAAGACCACAGTCATGCTGCACAAAAGCCTGAAGCACTCGACATCACGAACTTAATCTAAGGAGGGAATGGAATTGGCTCAACAAGTACAATACAGTGGTACTGGTCGGCGCAAGGACGCAACCGCACGTGTTCGCTTAGTACCAGGTTCAGGTAAGATTACGATGAACGGCAAGGCAATTGAAGACTACATTCCATTTGCCAACTTACGTGCCATCGTTAACCAACCATTTGATGTTACCAAGACGAACGGTCAATACGACGTTATCGCTAACATCAATGGTGGTGGCTTCTCCGGTCAAGCCGGCGCTGTTCGCCACGGGATCGCCCGTGCCCTGCTCAGCGTTGACCCTGACTTCCGTGACGCCCTGAAGAAGGCCGGTCTCTTGACCCGTGACCCTCGGATGAAGGAACGTCGTAAGCCAGGTCTGAAGAAGGCTCGTAAGGCTGCTCAATTCAGTAAGCGTTAATATTCGATTACCGCTTCAATTCCAAAAAGCATCAGTTTCGGCTGGTGCTTTTTTATTTTTAAATTTTTCAATAAAGTAGATCCCCTAGCAGTCGATAATTTAGGTAGATTATAGAATGAAGTTAGCCACCCAGTTGGTGGTAAATAAAAAACGCCATTCGGCGTGACATCAGGTATCATATTAAGTGAACCAAACCTATATGAAAGGATGTCCGTCAAATGACGCACTTAAATGATACCATGTCTACTATTTTATTGACTACTCATAAAAAGAATGCTCATCTTACTAAAGAAGAACGTGTGATGATTGCGACTTTAAAGTCGCAAGGACTTTCCAATCGCGCAATTGGTCGCCAATTAGGAGTTAATCATCAAACAATTAATAACGAGCTCAACCGTGGTACGGTCCGCCAACTTCGTCGTCAAAAATTTAATGGTAAGATTTACGAATATTCTTACTACATCTATAGTTATGAAGCTGGTCAGGCCACATATCTTGAACATCACCGCCATTCTGGTCGTCGTCGCTTATATTATTCTTCAAAGCAATTTTTACGATTAGCTGATCAGCTAATGCTTGGTGAGTTTGACGACCACCATTACTCCCCACAAGCGGTTATTTATAAGGCTCGAGATTTAATGAATGATGGCACCCTGATCCCAAAGTCGGTTGTAACTTTATATCAATGGATTAATGAGGGTGTGCTTCGTACGTCCAATTTAGACCTCTTTGAAAAACCTAAACGTAAGCATCATCAAACTCATCCGCAAGCTAAAAGGTGCTTAGGGCCTAATATTGCTCAACGACCTCAAACTGCGGACCAACGGTCCGAAATTGGCCATTGGGAACTGGATACAGTTCAGGGACAGAAAAACGGTAATGACAGTGTTGTACTAGTAATGACTGATCGCCTTTCACGAGTTAATATCACGAGTAAAATTGCTGGTAAAACTGCGCATGCAGTAAATCAGTTCTTTATAAATTTGCGCCAGAAAATGGGCACAGATGCTTACTATCGCATTTTTAAGACAATAACCTCTGACAACGGTTCAGAATTTAGTGAGTTAACACAAGTTCACGATCATGTTTTCTATGCTGATCCGTATTCCCCTTGGGAACGTGGATCCAATGAGATCAATAACCGGTTTCTCCGCAAGGAGATTACCAAAGGT
Source organism: Limosilactobacillus sp. (assembly GCF_022482365.1). Lineage (NCBI taxonomy): Bacteria > Bacillati > Bacillota > Bacilli > Lactobacillales > Lactobacillaceae > Limosilactobacillus > Limosilactobacillus sp. Next base: position 975,992 of record NZ_JAKVPE010000001.1, on the reverse strand, counting down.
GAAGCTATAAATAACTATAGTAGTGCTCAGATCATAGCGACTAATGATTGGATGAATCACTATCCACGAGCTATGTTTAATGGACATTCGTCAATGGATATCTATCGTAAGGCCTTCTACCAAGAGATATCACAGCTCCATCAACCAATAATCAATTGGTCAGTATTATTTATTTGAGTCCAGTGGCTAACTTATTCTTGAAATTTAGGAGTCGATAATTTAACAAATGATAGCGCTTGCACTATAATGAAGGCGTTGATGTTAAATGAATATTAAGGAGGTCTTATCTATGACGAAAAAGGTCGCATTAGTTACCGGTGGTAGTCAAGGGATTGGCAAGGCGATTGCTGAACGACTGGTTCACGATGGCTTTGCCGTTACCCTGGTGGCACTCGAAGAGGATAAGCTGCAGGCAACCGCGAAGGAACTAGAAGATAAGGGTGGCGAAGCATTGCCGATCGTCGCCGACGTTTCCGACCGGGACGCAGTTTTTGCAGCGGTACAGAAGACGGTTGATCACTTCGGCGACCTCAACGTCATGGTTAACAACGCTGGCCTGGGCCCAACTACCCCGATTGACACGATTACCCCAGAACAATTCCAGAAGGTTTACGCCGTGAACGTCGGTGGTGTCCTCTGGGGAATTCAGGCCGCTCACCAGGCCTTCAAGAAGCTCGGTCACGGTGGCAAGATCATTAACGCCAGTTCGCAGGCCGGGGTTGTCGGTAATCCAAACCTGGCCCTGTACTCCGGCACCAAGTTTGCGATCCGGGGAATTACCCAGGTTGCGGCACGGGACCTGGCCGATGAGGGCATTACCGTTAATGCCTACGCACCAGGGATTGTTAAGACCCCAATGATGTTTGACATTGCTCACCAGGTCGGCAAGAACGCTGGCAAGAGTGATGAATGGGGGATGCAGACCTTTGCCAAGGATATCGCTTTGAAGCGGCTCTCTGAACCAGAGGACGTTGCCAATGCGGTTGCCTTCCTGGCAGGCCCAGACTCCAACTACATCACCGGTCAAACCATCATTGTTGATGGTGGGATGCAGTTCCACTAAAATTTAAGAAAGAAGATTCAGTTTCCGAAATGGGAGCTGGATCTTTTATTTTTCCCAAAAATTAAGGCCAAACGCCGTGTTCTTTGCTACAATTAAAAGCTAGTAGGATATTTAAGGAGGCCTTTTCTTGGCAAAGCGAAAAAGAAGTCGGAAAAAACGCAATTCGGGGACGCGAACGCTTATCTGGGTGCTCGTCGTCATCGCCATTTTCCTGGGTGTCTATGCCGGGCACCACTTTTACCGGATCTGGAACCAGCAGCGGATTGAGCAACAGATGAAGAAGCAGGACCAGGAGGCCAAGGAGCGCTTCATCAAGCAGGTGGCGCCCGAAGCCCAGGCCATGCAGAACACCTATCACGTCTACGCTTCGATTACGATTGCCCAGGCGATCCTGGAGTCGCAGTGGGGGACCAGCAAGCTGGCTTCGCAATACCACAACCTCTTCGGAATCAAGGGGACCGGTCCTAACTCCAAGGAACTGAGCACCAAGGAGTACGTCAACGGCAAGTGGGTCGTCACCACGGGGCGCTTCCGGGTCTACGACAGCTGGAGTGATTCGATCAAGGACCACACCAAGTTAATGCTGACGGGGACGGACACCAACCAGCAGAACTACGATGCCGTCGTCAAAGCCACTTCCTACCAGGAGGCGGCCAAGGCCCTGCAGGAGGCCGGCTATGCCACCGACCCGAACTATGCCCAGAAATTAATCTCGGTAATCAAGACCTATAAGTTATATAATTATGATAAATAGATAAAAAGGGGTAAGAAGAATGCGTGAATTAGAGGAAAAAATAAGGGAATACGGAACCGTGCTGCCTGGCAACGTTCTGAAGGTCGATGCCTTCTTGAACCACCAGGTTGATCCTGAGCTGATGCTTCACATCGGCCAGGAATTTGCCAAGCGCTTTGCAGATGAGGGAATCACGAAGGTCTGGACCGTGGAATCATCCGGGATTGCCCCGGCGGTCATGACCGGCCTGGCAATGAAAATTCCGGTGATCTTTGCCCGCAAGCACAAGAGTCTGACCCTTAACCACGACATGTACGTGGCCGACGTTTATTCTTACACCAAGAAGACGACGAACCGGATTTCGATCTCGAAGAAGTACGTTTCGCCAAGTGACAAGGTCCTCCTAATTGACGACTTCCTGGCAAACGGGCAGGCCGTCGAGGGGATGCTGGAGATTGCCGACCAGGCCGGGGTTGAGGTCGCCGGTGCCGGGATCGTGATCGAAAAGAGCTTCCAGCCGGGAGCCCAGGAGATCAAGGATCGGGGCATTCGGCTGGAATCACTGGCCCGGATCAAGTCCCTGGAAAATAATTCCATTGAATTTATGACTGACTAATCAAGTAAGGGGAGTTTTTCAATGAGTAGAACTGCTTTTTACCCGGGCAGTACCCTGGGCATTATTGCCGTTAACCGCAACGGCGGGGCGCTGATCGCGGCTGCCAAGAAAGCCGGCTTCAACGTCATTGTTTACGATGATCATGCCCAACCGGCGATCACCAAGATGGCGGACGAAACCATCATCGGGGCCTACAACGATAAGGTCAAGCTGACCCAGTTTGGCCAGAGTTGTGATGCCATCATCTACCAGACCCCCAACGTCGATTCGCGGGTGCTGCGCTACCTCAGCCAGTTTGCGGCCGTTCCCCAGGGAATCAACGGCTTGGAGATCATCCAGGACCGGCTGATGGAACGGGCCTTCCTGGATCAAGTCAACATCAACATTGCCCCCTACGTGACGGTGGTGAGCCTGGACGACGTTTACCAGTCGATTGATTCGATCGGCTACCCTGCCCTCCTGAAGCCAATCCAGCGCGGTCTGGGCGAACAGTCGATGATCATCCGGCGTCAGTCCGACATCACCCGGGCGGCCGACTTTATCGACACCGGGACCTACCTCCTGGAATCCTGGATCGATCACACCGCCGAGTACACCATGACGGCGGCCACGGCCGGCAAGGATACGAAGATCTACCCGCTGGCCAAGCTGCAGTTCAATTCGGACCGTCAGCTGATCTCCGTTGCCTCACCAGCCACCGTTCAGGATGATCTGTTAGAGGAGATGCAGCGGATCGTGCAGAGCGTGGCCGATTCGCTCCAGTACCGCGGGGTCTTTTCGGTCAACTTCTACGTGACCGCCACCGGGACCCTCTACGTCAAGAATATCGAGCTGGGGCTGACCTCGATCGCCAACGTCTATGACACCACGGCCAACGTTGACCAGTACGAGGAACAGGTCCGGGCCACGGTTGGCATGCCGCTGCACGTCATTCACCCCCTGCAGACCGGCCTGCTGATGGTGGTGCGCAAGTATCAGCAAGTGGCCATTCAGCGCCAGTGGCTGCTGAAGAGCAACTGGCAGTTCCGTTTCTTCAACGATTCGGAGGGGGACGACCAGAGCATTTTCGGCTTCGTCTGGGTCACCGGGAGCAACAATCTGGTTGACCTGGAGAATCAGGTTGATGACACCGAGGTCTGGCAAGAAACCGTGACCGAGAAAAAGGCCACCGATCAGGGAACAGAAAAGCAATAATAACAACAGTGCTGCCGCCAACCAGCGGGGCGCTGTTTTTGTTTTCGGGCGGGGAGAAAATCTCCCAATCAGGTGTTCGATTTAGCACATCGGCCCCGAATATTTGGTATAATATTAGCCGATCATTTTTTAAGAGAGGACGGTTACGGCGTGAATAATAGTCAAGAGCTTTTAGAAGGAATGAACGACAAGCAGGCCGAGGCGGTAGTGACCACGGAGGGACCGCTGCTGGTCATGGCCGGCGCGGGATCCGGCAAGACCCGGGTGCTGACTCACCGGGTGGCCTATCTGATTGAGGAGAAGGGAGTCCTGCCGTGGAACATCCTGGCGATTACCTTCACCAACAAGGCCGCCAAGGAAATGCAGGAGCGGGTCGGCAAGCTGCTCGGCGAGAGTGCCCGCGACGTCTGGGTTTCCACCTTCCACGCCCTCTGCGTGCGGATTTTGCGGCGCGACATCGAGAAGATTGGCTACAACCGCGCCTTCACGATTGCCGACACCAGCGAGCAGCGGACATTAATGAAGCGGATCTGCGCCGAGCTCAACATCGACACCAAGAAGTTCGACCCCCGCAGCATCCTGAGCGCGATCTCCAACGCAAAGAACGCCCTGCTGACCCCGGCCCAGTACAGCGAGAAGGCCAACTCGATGTTTGAAAACATGGTGGCCCGGGCCTACAAGCTCTACCAGCAGGAACTGGAGGCCAACCAGGCCCTCGACTTCGACGACCTGATCATGAAGACGATCGAGCTCTTCGAAAGCGACCAGGAGACCCTGGAGTTCTACCAGGACAAGTTCCACTACATCCACGTCGACGAGTACCAGGATACCAACGACGCCCAGTACCGCCTGGTCAATTTGCTGGCCAAGAAGTACCAGAACATCTGCGTCGTCGGGGATGCCGACCAGAGTATCTACGGCTGGCGGGGTGCCAACATGAACAACATCCTGAACTTCGAGCACGACTATCCCCAGGCCAAGACCGTCATGCTGGAGCAGAACTACCGGTCGACCCAGACGATTTTGGATGCGGCCAACGAGGTGATCGTCAACAACGTCAACCGGAAGAAGAAGGACCTCTGGACCGAAAACGGCAAGGGGGAAAAGATCTCCTATTACCGGGCCCAGAGCGAGCACGACGAGGCCCAGTTCATCGTCGCCAAGATCAAGGAGGAACGGGAGAAGCACGGCTACCACTACAACGACTTTGCCGTTCTCTACCGGACCAACGCCCAGTCGCGGGTGGTCGAAGAAACCTTCCTGAAGAGCAGCGTGCCCTACACGATGGTCGGGGGCCACAAGTTCTACGACCGCAAGGAAATCCGGGACGTCCTGGCCTACCTGACTTTGATCGTCAACCCCCAGGACTCGATGAGCTTTGAGCGGGTCGTCAACACGCCCAAGCGCGGCATTGGGATGACCAGCGTCGAGCACCTGCGCCAGTTCGCCAGCGACAATCACTGGTCGCTTCTCCAGGCGGCGGAAAACGTCGACATCGCCAACCAGATTACCGCCCGGACGCGCAACAAGATCGGTGAGTTCGGTGAGCTGATGCAGAAGCTGACCAAGCAGGCTGAGTTCCTCAACCTGACTGACCTGACCGACCAGATCCTGGAACTGAGCGGCTACAACAAGATGCTCGATAGCGAAAATACCCTCGAGTCCCAGGCACGGCGCGAAAACCTGGACGAATTCAAGTCGGTTACCCAGGAGTACGACGAAAACCACAAGGACGACGAGGGGACCAACATCCAGAAGATCACCAACTTCCTGGCCGACCTGGCCCTGGTTTCCGACCAGGACGACGTCGACGAGCAGGCACCGGCAGTGACCCTGATGACCCTCCACGCGGCCAAGGGGCTCGAGTTCCCGGTCGTCTTTCTGGTCGGGATGGAAGAGGGGATCTTCCCGCTCTCCCGGGCCGTCTTGGAGGACGACCAGCTGGAAGAGGAGCGGCGCTTGGCCTACGTCGGGATCACCCGGGCCAAGAAGAAGCTCTACCTGACCAACGCTTACTCGCGCCTGTTGTACGGCCGGATTCAACGCAACCAGCCGTCACGCTTCGTCGAGGAGATCAACCCCGACCTCCTGCAGTACGAGAATGGCAACAACGACGCGGGTCTGAGCGAGCGCTCCCTGCCGTTTGGCAAGACGTCCGCCACGGCAACGACCTACCGCAGTCAGCAGAAGCGGCGCTACAAGGACGCCGGCAAGAAGAAGGCGCCGGTCACCAACACCGGGACCGGGGCCGACAAGGTCAGCTGGAAGACCGGCGATAAGGTCAGTCACAAGAAGTGGGGTCAGGGCACCGTCGTCAAGGTCAGCGGGACCGGCAACGACATGGAGCTCGACATTGCCTTCCCACAGCAGGGGGTCAAGCGGCTGCTCGCCAGCTTTGCCCCGATTACCAAAGTTGATTAAAAGTGAGGCCTAAAGGAATGGAAAAAGAACAACCAGTCAGCCAGCTCAGCCTGGATGAGGCCAAACAAGAGATTGCGCCTTTGAGAAAGCAGCTGACTCAGTGGGGCAAGGAATACTACGAAGAGGATAATCCGACGGTCGAGGATTACGTCTACGACCGGGCCTACCAGCGCCTGGTCGAGCTGGAATCGCGTTTTCCGGAATTGAAGACGGCCGATTCGCCGACGCAACGGGTGGGTGGCCAGGTGACCACCCAGCTGACCAAGGTGCGCCACGAGATCCCGATGCTGTCGATGGGGGATGTCTTCTCCGTCGACGAGCTGATGGACTTCAATCAGCGCCAGCAAGAGAACCGCGACGTTGAGGTGGAGCCGGAATACAACCTGGAACTCAAGATCGACGGCCTCTCGCTGTCCCTGGTTTACGAAAACGGCAAGCTGGTCCAGGGCTCGACCCGGGGCAACGGGACGATCGGCGAGGACGTCACCGCCAACGTGAAGACGATCAAGTCGGTACCCCACGAGCTGCCGGAGCCACTGAGCCTGGAGTTTCGGGGCGAGTGCTACATGCCCAAGGCGTCCTTTGTAAAGTTGAATCAGGAGCGGGAGGCGGCGGGCCTGCCCGTCTTCGCCAACCCGCGGAACGCGGCGGCCGGCAGCCTGCGCCAGCTGGATCCTAAGGTGACGGCCAAGCGTGATTTGGCGACCTTCATGTACTACGTGCCGGAGTACCAAAAGCTCGGCGTGACCACCCAGGCGGCGGCCCTAGACCGGATGCGTGAGCTCGGTTTTACCGTCAACCCGAACAACCGGGTGGTCCACAATAAAGAAGAGATCACCACCTACATCGACGAGTACACGGCCAAGCGCGACCAGCTGTCCTACGGGATTGACGGGATCGTCGAAAAGGTGAACGACCTCGATACCGAGACGGCCCTGGGCAACACGGTCAAGGTGCCGCGCTGGGAGATTGCCTACAAGTTCCCACCGGAGGAGCAGGCGACCGTGGTTCGAGATATTGTCTGGACGGTGGGCCGGACCGGCAACGTCACCCCGACGGCCGTGATGGATCCGGTTCAATTGGCCGGGACGACCGTCAGCCGGGCCTCGCTTCACAACCCCGATTATCTGCGGGAGAAGGACATCCGCCTCGGCGACACGGTCTACCTCCACAAGGCCGGTGACATCATTCCGGAGATCTCTCGGGTCGACCTGAAGAAGCGGCCGGCCGCTAGTGAGGAATACGTGGTGCCGACTACCTGTCCGGTCTGTGGCTCGGATCTGGTCCACCTCGACGATGAAGTGGCCCTGCGCTGCATTAACCCGATGTGTCCCGCCCAGATCAAGGAGGGCCTGGCCCACTTCGCCTCCCGGAACGCGATGAACATCGACGGCCTCGGCCCGAAGATCGTTCAGCAGCTCTGGGACAAGAAGATGGTCCGTGACGTGGCTGATCTGTATCACCTTGACCACGACCAATTGTTAACTTTAGATAAATTTGGGGACAAATCAGCCACTAACCTATTGACATCAATCGACAATAGTCGTAATAATTCTGTCGAGCGCTTATTATTTGGCCTAGGGATTCGCCACGTCGGCGCCAAGGCCGCACGGCTGATCATGGCCCACTTTGGCGATCTCGACCACCTGATGGAAGCGTCGGCCGAAGAGGTGGCCAACGTTGACGGCATTGGCCCAACCATCGGTGAGAGCGTCCACACCTACTTTGCCAATCCGCAGGTGGTCGACCTGATCAACCAGCTGCGGGACGCCGGGGTGAACTTCACCTACCAGGGACCAACGACGACGGTGGATGAAGACAGCCCGTGGAACGGTCGCCGGGTCGTGCTCACCGGGAAGCTGGAAGAGCTGACCCGCAGCGCGGCCAAGCAGTGGTTGGAGGATCACGGCGCCAAGGTCACCGGAAGTGTTTCAAAGAAAACTGATATTGTCATTGCCGGAACAGCGGCGGGAAGCAAGCTGACCAAGGCCCAGGACCTGGGCATCACGGTCTGGGACGAGGCCCGTTTCCGTCAGGCAATGCAGGAGGAAAATTAATTTTGAATGCGAAACTAAAGAAATTAACGACGGCCGCCGTCATCGTGATGAGTACCTTCGTGCTGGCCGCCTGTGGGAGCAGCAAGTCGTCGAAGAACTACACGACCACCGGCAACAGCAGCGGTGCCTACCAGGGTGTGATCAAGAACGGTCACTACAAGACCAGCAAGGCCCGGGGGGTCAACGTCAGCCAAAACGACAACCAGTACAACCTGAAGAGCTTTGAAAACGGCCTGACCGAAGTCTCCAAGCTGGTCTTCTCGCCGAAGAGCTACATCTTCCAGGAAGGTCAGTACTTGAACACCAGCACGGTTGAATCCTGGCTGGGGCGGAAGACCAAGAGCAACCCCAACGGCCTGAACCCGGCCCAGGGGAAGAAGAGCGACCCGAATCCGGAATACATCCAGCAGATTGAGGAACAGGACTACATGACCGAAAACGGGAACTCGATGAAGCTCAAGGGGATCGTCATCGGGATCGGGATCAACTCCGAGTACAACTACAAGAAGAAGACCGATGGGCCAAGCTACACCAAGAAGATCAGCGACGCCGAGGTCCAGCGCCAGGGGAAGATCGCCGCGGCCAAGGTGCTGAAACGGATGCGCAAGAACTCCAAGATTGGCAACGTGCCAATCGTCATCGCCCTTTACAAGCAGGCGCCAGATGACAGCCTGGTCGGCGGGAGCTTCTTTGCCTACAGCAAGAACCGGGGCAACTCGATCAGTTCTTGGCACAAGTTGAACTACAAGACGATGGTTCTGCCAAAGGCCAGCGCGACGAACTCGACCACGAGTGCCAACCAGACCGACAGCGACAGCTTCTCCAATTTCAAGAGCCAAATCCAGAGCTTCTTCCCGAACCTGAGCGGGGTTACGGCTCAGGCACAATACAAAAACGGGCAGCTGAACGGGATGCACATCACCGTCACGACCCAGTTCTACAGCCAGTCTGAAATCACCAGCTTCACCCAGTACATCGCCCGGGCAGCCAAGAAGTACCTGCCAAACGGGATTCCGATTGACATCCGGATCCAATCCGACTCCGAGATGCAGGCGATCGTCTACCGGGACAGCGGCTCTGATACCTTCCGGACTCACGTGCTCACGTCGTATTAAGATCAACAAAATCAGTTCGTTGGTGAAAACCACGGACTGATTTTGTTTTCAGGACCCTTGGCGGTAAAAAACCGGGCGAGAGTGTGCTAAAATTATAAAATGTATGCAAACAAAATTACTGGAAAAGAGGTAGAGAGAATGGCCAGTAAAATCACTGAGCAACAGGTACAACACGTTGCTGAACTTGCCAAGCTTGAATTCCCGAAGGACGAGCTTGGTCAGTTTACCACTCAATTAGGAAACATTATCGACATGTTCGAAGACCTCCAGGCGGTTGATACCGATGGCGTCGAGCCAATGACGTCAGCAACCGACCGGGTAAACGTCATGCGCGAAGACAAGGCCGTTAGATCATCGAAGGAAGAACGGGAAGCGATCTTTAAGAACGCACCGGACGCGGATGACGGCTACATTAGAGTTCCAGCAATCATTGACGAAAGTGAGGACGGCGAATAATGGATTTCTATCAAACCGATCTGACCCAGTTGCATGACGACCTGGTCAACAAGAAGATCAGCGCCACCGAACTGACGAAGGCCACCTTTGACCACATCAAGGCCAACGACGACCAGGTCAAGGCCTTCTTGACCCTGAACGAGGACGCCGCCATGAAGCGGGCAGCAGAGATTGACAACGCGGGCGTGAGCGCCCAGCAACTGGTCTCCGGGGTGCCGTTGGCGGTTAAGGATAACATCTTGACCAAGGGCCTGAAGACGACGGCCGCTTCCAAGATCCTGGAAAACTTCAACCCAGTTTATGACGCCACGGTGGTGGAACGGCTGAACCAGGCCGGCTTCATCAACGTTGGGAAGACCAACCTGGATGAATTTGCCATGGGTTCCTCGACGGAAAACTCCGCCTTCTTCACCACCCACAACCCGTGGGACCTGACCCGGGTACCCGGCGGTTCTTCAGGTGGTTCCGCGGCGGCCGTTGCGGCAGGCGACGTTCTCGGGGCACTGGGGACCGATACCGGTGGTTCCATCCGGATGCCAGCCTCCTTCAACGGCGTGGTCGGCATGAAGCCAACCTATGGCCGTGTTTCCCGGTGGGGGATCATTGCCTTTGGTTCCAGCTTTGACCAGGTCGGCTGGTTGACCCGGACCGTCAAGGACAATGCCTACCTGACGAGCCTGATTGCCGGCAACGACGAGCACGACATGACCTCCTCATTGAAGGAAGTGCCAGACTGGGCTGCCAACTTGAACGACAGCACGAGCGTCAAGGGTCTGCGGATTGCCGTACCGAAGGAATACTTCGATGACCTTGACGAGGACGTTCACGAAGTTATCAAGGCCGCCCTCGACCACCTCGAATCCCTCGGGGCAGTCATCGACGAAGTCACCCTGCCACACACTAAGTACGGGGTTCCGGCTTACTACATCCTGGCCTCATCCGAAGCCAGCTCCAACCTGCAGCGTTACGACGGGATTCGTTACGGCTACCGGGCCAAGGATGTTAAGAACCTGGAAGACGTTTACGTTCGTTCCCGGACGGAAGGCTTCGGTGAAGAAGTCAAGCGGCGGATTATGCTGGGGACCTTCTCCCTGTCCGCCGGGTTCTACGACGCCTACTTCAACAAGGCGGCCAAGGTTCGTCGCCTGATCGCCCAGGACTTTGACGATGTCTTCAAGGACCACGACCTGATCCTCGGGGCTACCGGCGCTTCGACGGCCTTCAAGATTGGTGCCGAAGTTGACGATCCAAAGAAGATGTACATGAACGATGTCCTGACCGTCCCAGTTAACATGGCCGGTCTGCCATCGATGTCCGTTCCGGCCGGCTTCTCCAGCAAGAACGGGATGCCAGTTGGCCTGCAGATCATCGGGAAGCCGTTCGACGAGCAGACCATCTACAACGCTGGTTACGTCTTTGAACAAACCACTGACTTTCACAAGAAAGCACCAAAGTTAGGGGGGCAAAACTAAGATGAACTTTCAAACTACGATCGGGCTCGAAGTCCACGTTGAATTAAAGACCAATTCCAAGATCTACAGTCCATCACCGGTTGAGTATGGTGACCAGCCAAACGAAAACACCAACGTGATCGACTGGGGATACCCCGGCGTATTGCCAACCCTGAACAAGGGCGTTGTGCGTGACGGGATCATGGCCGGGCTGGCACTGCACGCCCAGATTGCCCACCACATGCACTTCGACCGGAAGAACTACTTCTACCCGGACAACCCGAAGGCCTACCAGATCACCCAGTCCGACACGCCAATCGCCCACGACGGCTGGATCGAGATCGAGGTCGACGGCAAAAAGAAGAAGATCGGGATCGAAGAGATGCACATCGAAGAGGATGCCGGGAAGAACACCCACACCAGCAAGTACTCCTACGTTGACCTGAACCGGCAGGGGACGCCACTGATCGAAATCGTCTCCAAGCCGGACATCGCTTCCCCAGAAGAAGCGGTCGCCTACCTGGAAGCCCTGCGCCAGCGGATCCAGTTCACCGGGATCTCCGACGTGAAGATGGAAGAAGGGTCGATGCGTGTCGACACCAACATCTCCATCCGGCCGGTGGGCTCCGACAAGTTCGGGACCAAGACCGAAATGAAGAACATCAACTCCTTCAACTACGTCCGCAAGGCCCTGGCCTACGAAGAAAAGCGGCACCAGAACCTCCTGATGTCCGGTGGCCACATCGCCCAGGAAACGCGGCGTTACGATGAACCAACCGGGACGACGGTTGCCATGCGGTCCAAGGAAGGGGCCGACGACTACCGTTACTTCCCAGAACCAGATATTCCGGACTTGAACGTCAGCGACGAATGGATTCAGGAGATTGCTTCCGAAATGCCAGTCATGCCGGGTGAACGGCGCAAGCACTACGTCGACGATCTCGGGCTGACCGACTACGACGCCATGGTCCTGACCCAGACCAAGGAAATGTCCGACTTCTTCGAGGAAGCGGTCAAGGACGGCGGTGACCCGAAGCGCCTGGCCAACTACCTGATGAACGACGTGAACTCCTACATGAACGACAACCACGTCGACCTGCAGGATACCAAGCTGACGCCGGCCAACCTGGCGGGGATGGTTAAGCTGATCGAAGACGGCACGATTTCCTCTAAGATGGCCAAGAAGGTCTTCAAGGGAATCATGAACGGCGAGGAACCAAATGCCTACGCCAAGGAACACGGCCTGGTTCAGCTGTCCGACCCAGCCCAGCTGCAGCCAATCGTTGACGATGTCCTGGCCAACAACCAGCAGTCAATCGACGATTACAAGAACGGGAAGAACCGGGCATTCGGTTTCCTGATGGGTCAGATCATGAAGCAGACCCACGGGAAGGCCAACCCACAGATGGTTACCCAGCTGCTGAAGAAGTCACTGGCCAACATCTAAGCTGGAGGTGATCTCATGCGAAAACGAGCACGAGTAATTTATAACCCGACTTCCGGCCGGGAAGCCCTGCGCAGCGACCTGGTTGACATCCTGGCGATCTACGAGCAGGCCGGTTACGAAACCAGTGCCTTTGCGACCACACCGGCGCCGAACTCAGCGAAGAACGAGGCACGGCGGGCGGCCGAGGAGGGCTTTGACCTGATCGTGGCCGCCGGTGGTGACGGGACGTTAAACGAGGTGGTCAACGGGATCGCCGGGCTGGAACACCGACCGACAATGGCGATCATTCCGGCCGGGACGACCAACGATTACGCGCGGGCACTGCGGATTCCGCGTGATGATCCGATCGCGGCGGCCAAGCTGATCTTGCGCAAGAACAAGAAGTTCAAGATCGACATTGGCCAGGCTGGCGAGAACTACTTCATGAATATCGCCGCCGGGGGGACGCTGACGGAGCTGACCTACGACGTGCCATCCCAGATGAAGTCGCTCTTTGGCTACGCCGCCTACCTTGCCAAGGGGGCGGAACTCCTGCCACGGATCAAGCCGGTTGACGTCGACATCAAGTACGATGGTCAGGAGTACCGGGGCCAGGCCTCGACGCTCTTCCTCGCCCTGACGAATTCGGTCGGGGGCTTCGAGCAGATCGTGCCGGACGCCGCCTTGGATGACGGGAAGTTCACCATGATCATCGTCAAGAAGAGCGGTCTGGTCGACATGATGAGCCTGATGGCCAAGGCCCTGCAGGGGAAGCACATTGGCGACCCCGGCATCATCTACGCCAAGGCAACCGACGTCGAGGTGACGCCACTGAACCCGGATGATCGCTTGATGATCAACCTCGACGGGGAATACGGTGGTGACGCGCCGATGAAGTTCCACGACCTGAAGCAGCACATTGAGGTAATCGCCAACCTAGACGAGATTCCGGACGACGCGATCACCGAATCGGCGGACTTCAAGCGGGTCGAGAAGGACTTCGTTGAGGGTGTCGACAAGATGAACCAAGAAGAGAAAAAGTAAAATAAAGGGATTGTGAATGCCAAAAGCGGCGTTCACAATCCCTTTTTAGCGTCCCAGTTGAGGGAAGAAAAGCGGTCGTTATATAATAGAGAGCAGAGATTTTCGATGGAGGAAAAGAAATGAAGGTTCAAGTACCAGTACATAAAAACAATGATTATCAGGGCACCGTGGTTGATCTGACCTACCAGGGCAACGGGGTGGTCAAGGTCGACGACTTCCCGGTCTTCGTGCCCAACGCCCTGCCCGGGGAACAGGTGACGATCAGGGTGACCAAGGTGACGCGTAACTTTGCCTGGGGGCGGGTGATGGAGTGGCAGACTAAGAGCCCGGACCGGGTCGACGTCAAGGACAAGGCCTACATCCAGACCGGGATTGCGCCGCTGGGGCACCTGAAGTATGCGGCCCAGCTGAAGTTTAAGCAGCATCAGATTGAGGAGCTGCTGGAGAAGGCCCACCTCGATGAGATCAAGGTGCTGCCGACGATGGGGATGGACACGCCCTACCACTACCGGAACAAGGCCCAGGTGCCGGTGAAGACGGTGCGGGGCCAGCTGGAGACTGGCTTCTACAAGCGGGGCAGCCACACCCTGGTGCCGATTGAGGACTTCTACATCCAGGATCCGAAGATTGACCAGGCGATTGTGGTGGTGCGGGACCTTCTGCGCAAGTACCACGTGACGCCGTACGACGAGCGGACCGGCAAGGGCGTCATCCGGACGGTGATGGTGCGCCGCGGTTACTATAGTCACGAGATGATGGTGGTGCTGGTCACCAACACGAAGCGCCTGCCGATGGAGGAACAGATTGTCGACGGAATCGTGGCCGGGGTGCCGGAAGTCAAGTCGATTGTCCAAAACATCAACGACAAGAAGACCAACCGCTTGCTCGGCGACACCGACAAGACGCTGTGGGGCGCCAGTGAGATCCACGACCAGTTATTGGGGATCGACTTTGCGATTTCGCCGCTGTCCTTCTACCAGGTTAACCCGCAACAGACTGAGCGCCTCTACCAGACGGCAATCGACAATGCGGGGTTGGACGGCAGTCAGACGGTGATCGACGCCTATTGTGGGATCGGAACGATTTCGCTGGCGGTGGCTAAGCACGCCAAGCAGGTCTACGGGGTTGAGATTGTCCCGGCAGCGATTGACGATGCCAAGCACAATGCTAAACGCAACGGAATCAAGAACGCCAAGTTTGTCGTCGGCAAGGCGGAGGAGCAGTTTGCCAAGTGGCAGGCGGCGGGCCTGAAGCCGGATGTCGTGATCGTGGACCCGCCGCGTAAGGGCCTGGCGGAATCGCTGATTGAAGCAACCGGCGAGATGGGACCGCAAAAGGTGATCTACGTTTCCTGCAACCCGGCGACCCTGGTGCGCGATATTCAGCGTTTTGCTGAGGTCGGCTACCATGTGACGAAGCCGATTCAGCCGGTGGATCAGTTCCCGCAGACTACGCATGTCGAGAGCGTTACAGTCCTTGAACGTACAGAAAAATAGCCGATAAACCGCGCTCTGACGGTATTTATAGATGATTGAAAGTGTACTTTTTCCCTTCTGAACTATTGGAAATAGTACACTTCTTCTATTTGAAGCTGGCGGGTCGAGTGTTCTATGTCCTATTTCGATAGTCGAGTGTGCGAATGTCCAGTTTGGCAGGTTGTGTTGATTATGGTAGTGAAAGTAGAAGTGAGCCTTGATATGGTAGCGTTTGTGGTATGTACGAATCGGTCAGTTTGGTACCAAGGAGTGAGTCAACGAAAATAATATTGAATTTATGCTAATTCGGTTAAAATATCGAAAATTCGCAGGAGAGTTGTATACTCGACGTGTATGACAAAAATTATTCTTTTTTAAGGATAAATCAGCTATGCAAGAAATAAATGTTAATCCTAAATTTCAAGAATAAGTTAGCCACTGGACTCAAATAAATAATACTGACCAATTGATTATTGGTTGATGGAGCTGTGATATCTCTTGGTAGAAGGCCTTACGATAGATATCCATTGACGAATGTCCATTAAACATAGCTCGTGGATAGTGATTCATCCAATCATTAGTCGCTATGATCTGAGCACTACTATAGTTATTTATAGCTTCACCTTTGGTAATCTCCTTGCGGAGAAACCGGTTATTGATCTCATTGGATCCACGTTCCCAAGGGGAATACGGATCAGCATAGAAAACATGATCGTGAACTTGTGTTAACTCACTAAATTCTGAACCGTTGTCAGAGGTTATTGTCTTAAAAATGCGATAGTAAGCATCTGTGCCCATTTTCTGGCGCAAATTTATAAAGAACTGATTTACTGCATGCGCAGTTTTACCAGCAATTTTACTCGTGATATTAACTCGTGAAAGGCGATCAGTCATTACTAGTACAACACTGTCATTACCGTTTTTCTGTCCCTGAACTGTATCCAGTTCCCAATGGCCAATTTCGGACCGTTGGTCCGCAGTTTGAGGTCGTTGAGCAATATTAGGCCCTAAGCACCTTTTAGCTTGCGGATGAGTTTGATGATGCTTACGTTTAGGTTTTTCAAAGAGGTCTAAATTGGACGTACGAAGCACACCCTCATTAATCCATTGATATAAAGTTACAACCGACTTTGGGATCAGGGTGCCATCATTCATTAAATCTCGAGCCTTATAAATAACCGCTTGTGGGGAGTAATGGTGGTCGTCAAACTCACCAAGCATTAGCTGATCAGCTAATCGTAAAAATTGCTTTGAAGAATAATATAAGCGACGACGACCAGAATGGCGGTGATGTTCAAGATATGTGGCCTGACCAGCTTCATAACTATAGATGTAGTAAGAATATTCGTAAATCTTACCATTAGATTTTTGACGACGAAGTTGGCGGACCGTACCACGGTTGAGCTCGTTATTAATTGTTTGATGATTAACTCCTAATTGGCGACCAATTGCGCGATTGGAAAGTCCTTGCGACTTTAAAGTCGCAATCATCACACGTTCTTCTTTAGTAAGATGAGCATTCTTTTTATGAGTAGTCAATAAAATAGTAGACATGGTATCATTTAAGTGCGTCATTTGACGGACATCCTTTCATATAGGTTTGGTTCACTTAATATGATACCTGATGTCACGCCGAATGGCGTTTTTTATTTACCACCAACTGGGTGGCTAACTTCATTCTATAATCTACCAATAAATGTTAATCATCATTTATCACAAATTTCAACTGAATATACAATCCATGAATTGAAGGTTGATACTATGGTCAGTCAAGCCGATTTAAAGTTGGAATAATCAGCAAAAATAAGTAAACGTTTTCAATAGTCTGCTACAATAGAGTATACTCAGTTGACCGACGTTGAAGTTATTCAACGCTTACTGGCTTTCAATGATGATCTTAAACAAGCTTATCGTTATTATCAGGACCTTATTCTCGCGATCAATCATCGTAGTAAGGATGAACTCAATCATTTACTCGCGATTAAATGGACCCAGCTTCCCCAATCACTTCAAAAAGTTCAACGGACTCTCCGGAGGAATCGTAAAGAGATTATCACCAGCTTTAAATATGGTGACTACACGAATGGTCCAGTCGAAGGAACTAACAATAAGATCAAAGTTATTAAACGAACTGCTTATGGCTTTCGTAACTTCTTTAATTTTCGGGCTCAAATCCTGCTTGCCCTTCCTAACTCATACTTTGCCATCAACTGGAAGAATAAAAGAACAGCTCATGTCCAATCTCAGACACGAGCTGTTTGAAAAGTTATTCAAATTTTTCTATCAGTACTTTTTGACGAAGAGCCATAAAAAAAGAACTGCTCCATCAAAAGCAGTTCTTCATAATATTAGACAAATTATTGTGGAACAACATTAGTCGCTTGAGGTCCTCGATCGGCTTGTTCAACATCGTAACTAACTTTTTGCCCTTCCTCAAGACTCTTAAAACCGTTAGTTTTAATTGATGAAAAGTGTACGAATACATCTTTACCATCTGAACCAGAGATAAACCCATAGCCCTTATCAGCATTAAACCATTTTACAGTACCATTTTGCATATATATATATCCTCCTAGGAATCAAACCAAAGTAACCAAATTGAATTAACATCTAAGAAAATAATAGATAGCAAAAATGAATGATACTTATAACTTCCTGATGTGTTAATCTGAATAATTTTAACACTTTAATTCGCTGTATGCAACCCTAAATAATTCAAGCGTACAGTTTTTTATATGACTATAATGATGTTCAATCGGAGTTGCTCAGTGTGATAAATAATTGGGTAAGTTCCTCAAAAGAGTTACAGTTACTGGTGGATGACTATTTGTTAACGGTTAACTACAGGTTGGAAGATGGTGATTTTTTCTGCTCTAAAAAGGTGAAAAATAAAAAACACAGTACCGCCCATGATAACGGGGTGACACTGTGCTTGGAGAACTTATGGTGAATAATTCAGGGAGTTATTGTCGTGTTATTGGTTGCTATTTTTTCAGCATAAGAAAAGACCATATTGCTACTCGTTTATAGCCATATGGTCTTTTATATTAGTCAGCGAATGGTGCTTTGCCTAGATAAGCACTGATCATCCAAATATTTTTATCGGTTTCATCCTTGAAGCCATTAAGCATATCTTGAGTTGGGAAGTCTTTTTCTTCGTCAGTAACTTCGATTCCTTTTTGGTATTGGTCACGTAGGTACTTGAATTGATCAACTAGCCGTTGCATGAATTCAGTCATCGTTAATTGATCAAAAGCGACTTTGTCATCTGGTAGGCCAGTATTTTCAATGAATTCGTGAGTTGTTGCCAGTGGGCTACCATTTAAAGCAATCAAGCGTTCTGCAATTTGATCGAGCTGTTCGCTTAGTTGATCGCCATATTCGTCCATCAGCGGATGGAGACGGAAGAAGTTTTCACCGCGCATATACCAGTGTGTTTGTTGAACGTTGACCTTTAATTGGCTGATATCGGCAATCAGTTGATTGAGTTGTGCTTTTGATTTTGGAAAGTCATAATTGTAAGTTGTCATAATGAACCCCCTCTTCATAACTATTGGTTACACTAATACTATAACAGTTGTGAAAGCGCTTTTCAAATAAAATACTTGGGTCCATTGGCGGTATAAATCTTCGATAATTGCTACGGTGTGGCTATTCGTCTTATCCATAAAAAAGCCTGCTTTACTTTCTTTGATCAGGTTTTCCATGGCCCCACGCTTTTGATAGGCTAAGTACAATAATTTGACCCCGGCTTCAGTCATATTAGTGACCATATATTGCCGTTCAAAGAATAGTTCGCCTACTTGATGCGTCGATTTTACTAGGACACGTCGATCAATCGACCAGCTCTTGGCCGCGTAGTTGAATTCACCATAGATGACCGAATTCTGATCAAAATGCTTGGGCACTACTGGTGTGAATTCATCAGCTAGTTGGTCTAAAGCGGCGTTTTGCTTCAGGCGGATCACATATTTTACATCATAAAATTCGCAGAGCGTATAAAGCTCAGGCGTCGCAAAACCACTATCACCGCGTAAAATCAACTGAACATCAAACGGCAATTCACAAAAAGCCGCAAAGATCGGGGCTAAGAATTCTTTGACACCAGTGCTGGTGTACTGATTGCCTGGACGTTGCTTGATTCCTAAAAGCAAATTCAGCTGCGCGATATAGGCCACTAGCGGATGGAAACCAGTAACCCCATAATGCGCATTGAAACTAGCAGCTTCTTGATGACCAAAGGTATCACAATGCGTCGAATCAACATCAAGCATGACCGTGTCAATATGTTTAGTACTGATATAATCGAGCGCCAAAGTTAAAATCAAACGGTTCAAGTGCAGAACATCATCACAAGTTAGCGCACTTAAAAAACGAGAAATAGTCGGTTGTGGTGCTAAATCAGTCGTCCCATGGACCTGTTTCATGACTGGGTCGTTGTAGCGCGTCGGCCGCGACATCATTGCCGTAACCGGCAATATTCAGTTCCAGCATTTGATTGAGTAAGCTAGTTTTAGAATAATGAGGGCCAATATGTTTTTCGCTTAATTGTGCCGCCGCTTGATCAATAATTTGGTCAAGACCAGCTGCGTGCTTAAATTCGGCGTAAAACAACAGGCCTGCGTTATTTGAAAGTTGAACATCATCAGTCTTAATTTTGATTTTAGGGTTGAATCGCAGTTGGGTTTCGTGTAAGTTAGTCATGAGGCATCTCCTGTGTTCGTTATTGTTTGGTCGCTATAACAATAACACGGAAGGTGCTTTTTTGGTACACCATTTTGGTGAAACCCTCAATCAAAGATAAAACTATGGTGTAGCAGCATTCTCGTTAAGGTTTAGGAAAAGATATGCATAATTCAGGTCTAATTACTTCACCATCTTTGAACGTGAATTCCATGTAGCGTTGGAAGATGGTGATTTTTTCTACCAAGCGACGAACCAATTGTTCATCAAAGTCAACTAAGCCATACTTGTGCAATTCGACTAATTTGTTAATTTCATCAAGGCTGTGTAGTTTGGCTTGTTGATCAGTTTCACGACTTTGGACTTTTTCTTTTTGCTTCCGCAGGTCCATAATTTGCTGGGTTAGCGCGTCGCAGTCTTGATGCTGATTGGCAGCCTGGATGAGCTTCATCTGTACCTCTTCCAACTGTTGGTTGATTTGATCGAGTGTTGGTCCTTTGGAGTTCTCGATGACCTTCATGATGTTGGCTTTGATTTGTTTGTTGGCTAACTCATGCCCTTCAATGAGCTGGTTAAAAGCCTCAATAGTAGCTTCTTTTAGAAGGGGTTCTTTAACGTTTCGAATCATGCAGCGGCGACCAGTTTTACTTCTCCTTATCCGACTGGCGCAGCGCCAGACTGCTACTTTCTCTGGTCGATACCACATGTTTCGCTGCATGATATCACCGCACTTACCACAAAATATTTTTTGAGAGAAGCAATATTTACCGTTAAGGCGCCTATGCTTACCGTTCTTAGTAGTGATACCATTTCGGCGCTGTTTGATGATCTGCTGTACTTGCATGAAAACAGACTTGGGAATAATCGCCGGGTGATCATTCTCCACGTAGTATTGTGGCATGATGCCTTCATTCTTCACTCGTTTTTTATTAAGAAAATCAACGGTGTAAGTCTTCTGTAAAAGGGCATCACCAATGTATTTTTCATTTTTTAGGATTTTAGCCACGCTGCTAGAGCGCCAATTTTTTGTTTTGCCACCAGTCAGAATACCATCAGCTTTGAGTGAATCAGCGATTTGCTTCATGCTCATTCCATTTAAGTAGCTATAGAAGATCCGTTTAATAACCTTGGCTTCTTCCGGTTCAATTACCAAGTTACCTTGAGCATCCTTGGTATAGCCCAGGAAGTGATTATGATTCACGAATACTTTTCCTTGCTGATAGCGGTACTGAATCCCCATCTTGACGTTTTGTGATAAGGACTCACTTTCTTGTTGAGCAAGGGAAGCCATGATGGTAATCAGAACTTCACCCTTGGCGTCCATGGTGTTGATGTTTTCCTTTTCAAAGAAGATCGCCACATTGATAGCTTTTAAGTCCCGGATATACTTCAGGCAATCAATAGTATTTCGAGCAAATCGGCTAATTGACTTGGTGACAATTAAGTCAATTTTACCGGCTTTACAGGCCGCAATCATTTTATTGAATTGTTCCCGTTTCTTGGTGTTGGTTCCGGAGATTCCATCATCAGCATAGATACCTGCAAATTCCCAGGTTGGTTTCTTTTGAATTAGCTCTTTGTAGTGAGCTACCTGAGTTTCGTAGGAGCTAGCTTGCTCATCATAGTCGGTCGAAACCCGGCAATAAGCGGCCACTCGGAGTTGGTCAAATGGATGTTGACTACGCCGCTGATGAATAGTATTTCCTTTTTGCTGGTGGGCTGGGATAATGTGTACTTTACCCAATTAAATCACCTTCACTTTCGATAATGCTGTACAAATATTCGGCTTGCTTGATTGGTTCATTGAACCGTTGCTTAATGATGCCACGGTAGAATTGTTGATAGACTGCGGCTTTCTTGGTTAGTTTTTCAGTTAATTCCAAGGCACATTTGAGTTTAAAGATCACTTCAGTCGGATCGTTGACAATGATTTGCTGTGCAAAAGTTTGAAATAAGTTGGGATTAAAGCTGGTTAGCGTTTGCCCTTTCTGGCACCAACGCAGTAAAGACCTGACTTCTTCAAAATCGTTGGCTGAATCAGTATTTTGACTATTCAGTAGTTTGATCTTTTGTCGGCATTGATAAGCGTCTTGTTCTAGTTTGGCCGTTTGGTTAACATAAATGGCCTTGTCGAGCAGCCCAGTTTGCATCAATCGGGTTAGCGTTTCGGCCTTATGGTCGTTAGCTTTGATTTGCTCAGCCAATTTTCCTAATTCACCATTGGAATTGCTATTAGCTTGATTTTGTAGTTCTTCAAGAAATGGTTGCAGTAGGAACTTCTGGCTGAAGATTAACTTATTCATCATGCTGCAGAAGGCGGCTTCCAAACTTTCTTCACTAATTGCTTTAATCGGGCATTGCTTTGCAGACTTTAAGTGCTTTTGACATGCCCAACAGATTTTATTAGGTCTGGTTTGTCGCTTAAAGGTGGTACTGCAATATCCACAGATGATTTTTCCTGAGAAAGGATAATGTTGCTGATACTTGTGAGTACCGACTTCAATGTGGCGCTTTTGCGCATTTTCCTTAATTATTTTCTGAGCTTGATCGAAGGCTTGGTGACTGATCAAACTTGGATGATGGTTTTCAATTAAGTATTGAGTGAGTTCACCTTGATTAAAATGACGGTGATATTGATCATCACGATAAGTCTTTTGGCAGAGCATATCACCGGTGTAATTACAGTTTCGTAAGATGTTAATCACGGTGTTACTTCGCCATTGACCACCACGCTTTGTTGCGACATGGCTGTGATTCAGTTTTCTAGCAATTTGACTAGCTGACATCCCGCTTAAAAATTGTTGAAAAATTTCTCGCACAACCCCGGCTTCCACTGAATCGATAACTAAGTTGCCATCCTCAATTGAATATCCATAGGGAGCAGAGGATACTCGAAACTCACCACTAGCGAAACGTTGCCTGATTGACCAGCGTAAATTTCCTGCAGTCGAATGAGATTCATCCTGAGCAATACTGCTGAGAATTGAGAGAAATAATTCGCTGGCCATTGCTCCAGTGTTGATATGTTCCTTTTCAAAGATAATCGGGATGTTCAGCTGTTGTAACTCTCGAACGATTCGTAAACAATCGGTTGTATTCCGTGATAAGCGGCTGATCGACTTGGTAATTACGAGGTCAATTCGGTGATTATGACAATCAGCTAGTAATTCTTTTAAGGCATCACGCTTTGTCAATTTGGTACCCGAGATTCCTTCATCGTAATAGATCTTAGCTAACTGCCAGTTTGGTTGATTGCTAATGTATTTTTGATAGTGTTCACGCTGATTCTCAAGACTTTCAAGTTGTTCAACGTTGTCAGTTGAAACTCGACAATAGGCCGCTACACGGAGTTGCTTGGCATCACGATGGTAGCTTTGGATTTTAGTAATGGTTGACATGACAAACCTCCTTTCATCAGTGTGGTATGTTAGCTCTAGAGACCTGATGTATCAACGTTTCCGGGCCCTAATAATGGTGGAAATGACTGCTTGTTTAAGGCATCAATGTCCTTAAATTCGGTGGGCGAGATTAAGCCTTTATTAAGCAGATTCTGGATGATCTGTTTGGATTGTCGATAATGTAAGTCATTTAGCAATTGCTTTTGCGAAATTGTTGTATTGATCGACGTCAGTGGTTGATGAGTTACTTCTTTAACTTGTTTGGTCATCTTAATTACCTCCACTGATAAGCCAGCGGAGGTCGAAAAGTAAACCATGGTAAAAGAAAAAAGCTGACAGAAAACTGCCAGCTAAAAAGTTGAAAAAATAGGATAGATCAGCTATCATAATAAAAGAAAAGAGAGCAACGAGCTGCATCTCGTTACCCTCAAGCGTGATCAGGAATGATCGAGGATGAAGCTAACCGTTATGGTTGGCTTTTTTTATTATCGCGTAGGCTTTGGCGCAGTCAATGATCAACTGGCCGACTGCCACGATAACTATGGCGGCAGTAATGCCGAGTCCTCGATTCTTTCCAAATTAACATAGTCATCACCTCGCGTTATCAGGAATAGTTGAAGGGTGATGCGACCATGTCCTTATCACTAAGCCTTCCATGTTGGGAGCGACCCACCATTTCAGACCTGATGATATTTTACCATAGAAACAACAAAAAGCCTGCAGACCGCAGTCCACAGGCAAAAGTTAGTTATTATCGTCCTTATCGTGCAATTGTTGGAGAACACTTTTCAATTTATCAGGTACGGGTAGCCCCAGACGGCTTATATTTTCTAATAGAGAAATACCTTCATTAGAGATATAGAAGAAAATAGTAGCGGTACGGATTGCTGAACCATTCTTTAATAGGTAAATATCAAGGCAATGTGCAATGCCAACTAACAATAGGATTAATACTTTGCGCGTAAGCCCACGAAAGCCAATCTCGCTGGAGAGCTTATGCTCATTAATGGCACAAAGCACTCCGGTGATATAGTCCACGACCATAAAAATCAAGAGAACATATAAGAAACCATCTAGCCCGCCTAAGAGCCAGCCGAGAAAAGCACCAATTGCACCAAAGCAAGTATTAATTACCGTTAAACTAGTTGTCTTCATTCGGATCATCAACTCCTCTCGAATACTCGGCCTTAATTTCCAAGTACTCATGGTTATATTTGACATCATCAATAAAGCCAATATTGTAGCCACGACCTTCAAACCAAATGTTGGTTTCTTCGTCAATATCATCACGATATCGAATAATAAAGGACAATTGCTTTTCCAATTTGACCGTAACCGCCGTGTAATATTCTTGACCATGCAGAGCAGAAACTTTTGCCCACACATCGCCTAAGCGAACATCCTTGTACATCGACATTCCAGTATTAGGATTTTCGCCGACATATTTCTTTTTCATCAGCGTAATACGGCGATCTAATTCACCAATATCAGCAATCTTACTGACCCGTTTGTTTTGCTGTTGCATTTAAAATTCCTCCTTCCGGTAAGGGGACAAGATGGCTCGAAGAAATTTGATCATGGCATCAAAATCGGCGGTTTCCCGATATTCGTAAAGGTAGGCCACGGTATAAAGGATTGCCGTGTGAATATCATCAGGAAGGGAATCGAATGCTGATAGAGGCTGACGAAGGACATTTTCGACGGTAGCAGTTGCTGATCCAATCAACTTTGTGATGAGGTCATCTTCAGTTGTGTTATCAACTCTTAGGTAGGCTTTTGCTTCGGCCAAAGTAATAGCAGCCACATTACATCAGTCCTTTCTACTTAGCAGCCATGGCGAGAGTCTTAATGGCTTCTGGGAGGATGACTTTGGCATCTACTCGTTGCGAGCCCAAGAAACCGACTTGACCAGTTACGGCATAAAGTTCATTGAGACGCTTGAAGGTTCGACCTTGACGATCAGCAATCCAATAGTAATTGAAATCACCAAAGAGCACTGGCTTATTAGATGCGGCCATGGTTGGCATGAACGGACTAGTATAAACCGGGCAATTGAGGATTCGGTCTGGTTGGCCCGCCTGAACGGAAGGTTGCCAAATGTACTGGTCATTCTTATCCTTCATCTTGCGGATGGCCTTCACAGTGTCATCGTTCATCAAAAAGACAGCATTTTGACGGTATGGCGCCTTTAAGGAATAGAAAAGGTCGATCAAATCATCAAAAGTTAACGTATCGGCCTTAGCAGCTGTGGATCCGGCTGAAGCACCATTAGTGTCAGTTAAGATGCCAGTAGGTTGACCAGTACCGGTACCGGTTAAAAAGGCTTGTTCTTCGGCATTACCGAGTCGGCGGCCAAATTCATCAGAGAGATAGGACATCAAATCAAATGCGGAATCGTTTAGTAATTCTTCCGACACTTTGATTAGGGT
The DNA here is from genome assembly GCF_022482365.1 of Limosilactobacillus sp. Taxonomy (NCBI): domain Bacteria; kingdom Bacillati; phylum Bacillota; class Bacilli; order Lactobacillales; family Lactobacillaceae; genus Limosilactobacillus; species Limosilactobacillus sp. The sequence continues at coordinate 950,431 of NZ_JAKVPE010000001.1, read as the reverse complement.
TCCTAACTTATGGGCGCCTAGTGACACCTGACTAAATTGCGTGTTGGACTCTGTGTAGGCTGCTTCTTCTTCAAGCCAAGCAGCTGTTCCTTCGCTGGCAACAACCGGGATCTTGTGTTCGCCGCTATTGGTTTGGATGACGTGACTGATCGTTCGCAGCACGTTTGCTTCTTGCAACTTTTGGATAAGTTGGTTTTCAAATTCGTCGGGCACTAAGAAACCACCATCGGGGTCCGCACCTTCCTTAAGAGCATCCATGACGGCATGTCCACGCATCATTTTCCAGAAATCTTTTGCATAAGCATCCTGTCTCTTTGGTAGCTGATCAGCAGTTGGGGAATTAGTAAGGGCCTTACAGGTAGGTTGGTTCAGTGCCACTTCAATTTCTGCCTGCTTGTGCCGTCGATTGATTTCCTTACCTAAGTCGACAACTTCTTGCTCCATCTTTTCATAGCGGGCATTGTCTTCGGCTGAGAGTACATCTGATTCCTTTTGCTTAGCATCTAGGAAATCCTTTGCTTGTTTCCAAATACGGGCACGCTTTTCTTGTAATTCAGTAATTTTACTCATTGATAAGTCCTCCTAAAAATTAGTGTGATAACAAAGAAAGCCGCTTTTGCAGCGACTTTACAGAGATATTAGATTTTGCTTGTTCGTTTGAGTTTATTGAGGACAACGAGATCCGATTGCTTATCCGAATAGGAATAACAATCTGTGATATCTTTATTTTGACCTAGCATATCATCAGCAAAGCCTAACTCGATGGCCTTGTTAACGTTCATCCAGGTTTCGTCATCCATCATGGCTGAAATCTTCTCGCGGGGTAGATTTGTTTTAAGCTCATAGGCATTAATGATTGATTCTTTGGTTTCAGCTAGCATCTGTGCAGCTTGATCAAGATCTTCTTTTTGTCCACCAACAATGGTTAATGGATTATGGATCATGATCATCGCGGTTGGAGCCATGGAAACTTTTGTTCCTGCCATGGCGATAACTGATGCCGCTGAAGCAGCGATACCGTCAATCTTGACGTTCACGTCATCGGGATAATTCATTAGCATCGTGTAAATGCGACTGGCAGCGACACAGTCACCACCGGGAGAATTTAACCAGAGATTGATTGGCCCTTTCCCTTGACTTAATTCATCTTGAAATACTTGGGGAGTGACTTCATCATCAACCCAGCTATCTTCAGCAATCGTACCGTTGATAGTTAAGACACGTTGATTTTGAGGACCGCTCCAGTTCCAGAAACGTTTCATTCTTTCGGTTCCTCACTTTCTTTAGATGGTTGAGAATTATAGAAGTTACCAGCTTGGTTGAGTGGTAGCATATTGCCATTTACCAAGTATTCGTCACCGCCTTCATTAGTAGGGATGCGGTTAAGATCTTCAAGTTCCCGAATATCATTTGCAGACAACCAACCATTTTGGCGTCCAATTGCATAGCCATTCATTCGGCTTTCGTAATCGCCACGTAGTAGTCCATCAACATTGAATTTGACGAAGAACTTTCGTTGATCATCAGCGGAAAGTAGCTGTTGATTCATAGCTTGTTCCCAGCGAATGCACCAAGGGTTCAGGGTGTACTTTACGAATTCTAGTGATTGCTGCTCAATATTTGAGAAAGTTGAACGGTCTAGGCCACCAACCATATGCGGTGGAACACGAAAAATTCTGGCAATTTCGTCGAGTTGGAATTTTCGGGTATCAAGGAATTGCGCTTGGTCGGGTGGAATGGAAAGCTGGTGAAAAGTCATTCCTTCCTCCAAGACAGCAATGCTGTGATTATTAGATCCCGAAAATTGTGACTGCCAACTTTTCCGAAGCCGTTCAGGATCTTTGACTACATTAGGGTGCTCGAGAACACCACCAGGCGTGGCATCATTTTTGAAGAAAGTGGCTCCATATTGTTCGGCGGCCATGGATAATCCAATCGCATTCTTGGCCATCGCAATTGGACTATAGCCGATCAAACCATCAAATCCTAACCCTGCGATATGAAGGACTTCATCGGATAAGAGAATGACTTGCTTCGATTTATTGTTTGCTTGGTAATCATCATAGTTGCGGGTATAGGTATAGTAGATTTCACCGTTGGCAGCACGGTTAACGTCCATTCGATCTGGCATCAAAGGATAGAGCCCAGTGATCTGGCCCTGACCGTTTCGAATGATCTGAGCATAAGCATTACCCCACAGTAAGAGATGGTTCATCAAAGTTTCACGGAAGATAAAACTGGTCATTTCTGGATTTGGCGCATCATGAAGCAAAAAATAAAGCGGGTGGTTAGTTGCCCGCTGTTTGCCACCATCACTGGTGTATTGATAAATATGGAGTGGCAGTTCAGCTAATCCTTCAGCCAAGACTCGCACACAAGCATAAACTGCTGTATTCTGCATTGCGGTGCGTTCGGTCACATTTTGGCCAGCCATCGAACTGCCGAAGAAAAATGACATGGTGCTGGATAGGGTGTTTTTGGGTGAAGCTTTATTGGTATGGAACAATTTATTAAATAGACTCATGGCATCAACTCCTTTCAGTTTTTCGTAATTACAACATTAATAGACCTCGACCATCATAAACAGAGTCACCACTGTCTTCATTGCGAATGGCGCGATCCAATCCCATGATAGTAGCGACAACGCCATCTATCTTTTCAGTTGATTTTGCTTTATCTGGTTTGATGTTGCCTGCCGGATCAGTTCGAATGTAGATGTTGTCCATCATCCAACGCAAAACTGGGTGTCCACCGTGAGCAATTTTCTTTTCCAAAGTTAAGCGCATCAACTCTTTGGTTGGTGGAGTCATATCTTTGAACCCTTGGCCAAATGGCACTACCGTGAAGCCCATTCCTTCAAGATTCTGGACCATTTCGACAGCTCCCCACCGGTCGAAGGCAATTTCACGGATGTGATATTTCTTTCCCAGATCATCAATAAAGTGTTCGATGAATCCGTAGTGAACTACATTACCTTCTGTGGTTTGTAAATATCCCTGCTGTTTCCAGATATCATAGGGAACATGGTCACGGCGTACCCGCAGGTCGACATTATCTTCAGGAATCCAGAAGTAGGGGAGCAGGGTGTAACCTTCGGAATCATCACGCGGTGGAAAGACCAAAACGAATGCTGTGATATCAGTAGTTGATGACAGGTCAAGACCACCGTAACAATCGTGACCACGTAACTCATCGGGATCAACAGGAAATGCACAAGCATCCCATTTATCCATCGGCATCCATCGGACATCTTGTTTAACCCACTGATTTAAACGGAGTTGACGGAAGGTATTTTCTTCAGCTGGGTTTTCTTTGGCTGAATTATAGGCATCTTTTACTTTCTCCATTTTGACTGTAATTCCTAAAGAAGGATTAGCTTTTTTCCAGACTTCGGGGCTCGACCAATCTTCATCCCGACCAGCACCATAAATTACCGGATAAAAGCGGGGATCATGTTTGCGACCTTTCATGATATCAATTGCTTTTTGATGGACTTGATAACAGATTGAATTTTCATCATTACCAGCAGTGGTTATTAGAAAGTAAAGAGGTTGTGTTCTGGCATCCCCTGATCCCTTCGTCATAACGTCATAGAGTTTCCGGTTCGGTTGGGTATGCAGTTCGTCAAAGATAACTCCGGACACATTGAACCCATGTTTAGAATAAGCGTCAGCAGATAGAACCTGATAGAAACTATTAGTGGGTTCATAGATCAGCCGTTTTTGTGAAGCGAGAATTTTGCATCGTTTCTTCAAAGCCGGGTTCATTCGTACCATATCAGCGGCGACGTCAAAAACAATGGCGGCCTGCTGGCGATCAGCAGCACAACCATAAACTTCTGCACGTTCTTCACCATCAGCGCAGCAAAGCAAAAGGGCAACTGCTGCCGCTAGTTCTGATTTTCCTTGTTTCTTTGGAATCTCAACATAAGCGGTATTGAATTGACGGTAACCATCAGGCTTCAAAATGCCGAAAATGTCACGAATGATTTTCTCCTGCCAATCAATCAACTCAAATGGTTTACCCGCCCAAGTTCCTTTTGTATGACAGAGGCATTCAATAAAAGAAACCGCAAAATCAGCTGCATCCTTGTTGTAAGTAGAATCTTTAGCCATAAAGCGAGTTGGTTTATAATCTTTTAACTTTCTCAAGAAAGCATCACTTCCTTTCGTTAGTACTAAAAAAGCACTGAGAGTGAACTCAATGCTTGGTAGCTAATTAAATTTACCGGTTAAGATCAGGTTGACATAGCTGGCTCGGTCAGTGGTTAAATAGTCGATCAGATCGTGGCAATTATAGTAATAAGCGAGTCGTTTTACGTTTTCAATATCAAACATATTTACTTCACCGGTATTGCGAATTTGTAAAACCTGTTGGCGAATACGATCACGTTTGGCTAATTCATCTTTGATCCTGTTCATGACTAAGCCTCCTGACTTTTGAATGCGGCGGACCCGGTTAAATTTTTAAGTAACACCTTCCGTTGCTTCTTATACCTTGGGCCAATAAATCCCAGCCGGAGCAAAAGACAACGAAAGGCATATTTTTCATTGCTTTCTTCCCGTGGCTGGGACATAATCCGCTGGTGACTCTTTGCGTATCGCACTAACTTATCGATCAATTGTTGATAAGCTGGAGCATCATCGGTGTTAACTTCGGTGAACCAATCGAAGGTTACTTGTTGGTCATCGATTGTGAGAGGCAACGAGTTCAGTTGGCAAGCGTCTTTGATTAATTGTCCTTTTGCCCAGATTAAATGGCGTAGGTTATCTAGATCTTGGTCAGTAAACTCATTGCGGCGATATGTTATGTTCAACTTGACTGTCTCGCTGGGTGTGAATCCCTGTTGCTTAAGATGTGTTACTAATCCAGCAGGAATCTCATCCGGGGATAGAAGATTGCCATCCTTGCTGATAGTGTATTTGCCAATCTGGTATGCATAAGTTGGTGTGTACTGGTACTCTGCCTTTTGCTGAGTGTATTCAGCAATCTGTTCGACTAACTTTTTGCGCTGTTGGCCATGAACATTAAAATTAATTTCCATATTCAATACCTCCTTGTTTGATCACTGTATACATCACTCTAGAAGGTACAGATAGCAAGGACTTTCGACGCATTAAGCCGGCTTTTTTAGATTACTATAAGGAATTGTATGACCATCTCTTTCCACACTGACTTCTTGATCCGAATCGACTTGTTTGATGTAGCGATTAACGATGACATCACAGTATTTTGGATCTAACTCCATCATGTAACAAACCCGATTAGTCTGTTCACAAGCAATCAGAGTCGAACCAGAACCGCCGAATGGATCAAGAACCGTGCAGTTCGACATAGTAGAGTTCATGATTGGATAGGCTAGTAATGGGATTGGTTTCATCGTTGGGTGTTCCTTACTTTGCTTTGGACGATCAAATTCCCAGATGGTAGATTCCTTTCGTCCGGTGTACCATTCGTGTTTACCATCTTTCTTCCAGCCATATAGAACTGGTTCATGCTGCCACTGGTATGGTGAACGACCAAGCACTAATGATTGTTTTTTCCAGATACAGCAACCAGATAAATAAAAGCCAGCATCTTGGAAAGCACGGCGGAAGTTAAGGCCTTCCGTGTCGGCATGGAAAACATAGATGCTGGCGTCATTAGCCATTGCTTGATTCGTATTTTGAAAAGCAGCGAGTAGAAACTGGTAGAACTTTTCGTCGGTTTGATGATCATTCTTGATCTTGCCAGCCTTGCTGGAGTAATCAACATTGTATGGTGGATCGGTTAACACGAGGTTGACCTTATGATCACCTAGCAATTTCTGGTAACTTTCTGTTTTAGTAGCGTCACCACATAATAAAGTGTGTTTACCTAAGTGCCATAAATCACCTGACTTTGAAAAGGTTGGTTTATCCAATTCGCTATCAACGTCAAAATTATCATCATGGGTGTCATCTTCGGTACCGAGAAGATCAGAGATCTCATTCTCGTCAAAACCAGTTAATGAAACATCCAAATCGCTGGCCTGTAAGTCGGTCATGAGCAGAGCCAACTTATCCTTATCCCAATCACCGCTGATTTTGTTAAGTGCAATATTCAGTGCTTTTTCTTTCTCTTCGTTTAAGTTGACGACTACACATTCGGCTTCTTCGATCCCTTCATCCAGGAGAATTTTTAATCGCTGGTGTCCTCCAACCACGCGGCCAGTTTGTTGGTTCCAGATAATCGGGTCAACGTAGCCAAATTCTTTCATTGATCGTTTTAACTTTTCGTAGTCGGGATCACCCGGCTGCAAATCTTTACGTGGATTATAGTCAGCGGGGATGAGGTCTGCTATTTTCTTTTTAACAATTTTCATCAGTTCATTCCTTTCCGTGAACGGAGCAAGCGTTCCATCACATCATCTTGTGGGGTAGATCCTTGATAAGTAGTAGCGTTGTTTTCTTTAACAACCTGAAAAATTTGAAACCATAATTGGCTAGATTGCTTCATATAGTCGCGACTCATTGATACGTAAGGGGAAGCAATCGCATTCCCGGTCGTCGGGTGGCGGGCAAGAAAACCAAATTTTGAGATACACTCTTCACACTGAATCCAGCGACTAACACTTACTGCATATTGTTCGATCAGTTGTGTGTTGACTAATCTTTCGCACCCCCGTTCAACGAGCCATTTCCAGGTTTCCTTAAAAATATCAGCAGCGTCAAACTCTAATCCATTTTTCTGCTTGGCTTTTAGGTACTCTTTAACTGGCGGCATCACATGACCTTCCAAATTAGTTGGAGTTGGTAGGTCAATTACTTGGGCGTCTTGTCCAGCTTGAATTTTATCGTGAAGTGATTTAGGTTTGCGTCCAGCACCAATTCGGGATCCACCACGGTTTGTACCATCTTTAGCCAAATCTCTCCCTCCTTCCGGCAGGGGTTAATACCCCGTTTGATTTCGCTTTTTTGTACACGAAGGCCCAGGCCCGCTCCCGCGCGAAAAATTTTTAAGGATTTGATGGCCCCCTCCGTGGTTTAGTAATGATATCGACGTGGCTTTTTATGCCAGCGATCATCCATCTGGGCGGTGATGCGGGAGTGGCATGGCTTACATAATGCCATCAGGTTCTTGAACTCGTTGGTGCCGCCGTGTTCCAGAGGCAGAACGTGATGGACCTCGGTGGCTTGGGTATACCTTCCTTGGCTCAGGCACATCTCACAGAAGGGATGGTGGAGCAAGTAGCGTTGACGGATCTTTGGCCAGCCACGATGATAGCGCGGACGACTACGTTTTGGTCGTTGGTAACGATTGTAGTGAGAACTGACTTGCTTAGCATGGACGTCACAATAAGTGTTGTGGGTTAGTCGCGGGCAGCCAGGGTAACGACAGGGTTTCTTGGGTGAGTAGGGCATGACACTCCTCCTTTCTGAGGGTATAAGAAAAGCCCAGCAGTTTTGCACCGCTAGGCTTCAATGTTATAAAGCAAATGCCTTTATCCTAATTTTCTACACTACCATCGTAACATAGATAAGCCGATTGTTTGTTCTGCGTTTTACCTTTCTAATGATGGGATCCATAAAGTAAGAGCGTGAGGTGATCGAGTGCTTTGTTCTTTCGATTGTAAGCAGTGGTTTTCGCAATGAAGTACTTGTCCATCACGATGGTTAGTCCCTCGTTCATTGACTGGTTTGGAGTACGATAGCAGACATCTAAAACAAAGCGCTCGTCTTCAGATAACTCTTGCCAGGCTGGCTCGAACCACTTGAAGTAAAGTTGGGCTTGTTGGTAGCGTTCATTCAGCTTGGTTGTCTCATCGATGCCATGCAGCAGGCGATGCTCAGTTGGGTTATCTTTTTTACTGCTGCCAGGTACGAAACCGTAGCGTGGCGAACTGACACCAATCATTTGTTCCTTGGCTAGCTTCAAGTCGTCTTGGTAAGAGTTAATGATGAACTTCATACCATCGTAATCTTTCAAGGCTGCGATGGTTGCTCGTCGTTTGTCTAAGTAGTTCCACATGATACTCACGCTACAACACTTCCTTTCAGGTTGGCTTTTACTGCGTTGATTAGAGCTAGCTGGGTTTTGTCTTTACGTTTTAAAGCCGCCAGAATGTTTTCGTCAATAGTGCCTTCGGTGATAATGTGGTGAATGACTACTGTCTGACGCTGTCCTTGCCGCCAGAGCCGAGCGTTAGTTTGCTGGTAGAGTTCCAGACTCCAAGTTAATCCATACCAAATCAAGGTGGCACCACCAGCCTGCAGGTTGAGACCATGTCCGGCAGAAGCAGGATGAATCAATGCCAATGGAATATTACCAGCGTTCCAGTCCTGAATGTCTTTAACAGTTTTAATCTCGCGAGCAGTGAATCGTTGCTTGATCTGGGAGAGATCGTGTTTGAACCAGTAAGCAACGAGTACTGGTTTGCCATTCGCAGCTTCAATCAAATCCTCGAGTGCATCGAGTTTTCGCTGGTGGATCTGCACAATTTGTTGATGGTCATCATAAACGCATCCGTTAGCCATTTGGCATAGCTTGTTCGACAAGCTAGCAGCATTCAAGGCATCGATTTGTTTGCCCTGGGTTGAAACTACTAGCTGGGCGTTAAGCTCATCATAGATAGCCTGCTCACTATCACTCATTTTTACCGGAACGGTGTTCATAGTTAATGGTGGCAGCTTCAAGTAGTCCTTAGACTTCATAGAAATGGTGATGTCATCAATGGCGCGGTAGATACTTTGTTCAGCACCGGGCTTAGGTTTGTAGGTAAACACTTGATACATGTTTCGCTTGTCGGGGTCAAAGTAGTTCATCCGGTAAGATGAGATAAAGCGGCCAAGTCGTTGGCCCATGTCCAGCACGCGGAATTCCGCCCACAGATCCATCAAGCCATTAGACGACGGTGTACCTGTTAAGCCAACCACGCGTTTAATCAGAGGTCGTACTCGTTTGAGGGCTTTGAAGCGTTGTGAGCGGTAAGACTTAAAACTAGAGAGTTCATCGATCACCAACATGTCGTAGTCAAAGGAATTACCAGAGGATTCAATTAGCCATTTCAAGTTTTCCCGATTAATGATATAAATGTCGACATCTTGCTGCAGTGCTTTGATCCTTTGAAGCTTAGAACCAGTGACGACTGAATAGTTAAGGCCTTTTAAGTGGTCCCATTTTTCAATTTCTTCTGGCCAAGTTTGTTTAGCCACGCGCAGTGGAGCGACAACTAATACCCGTTGAACTTTCCCCTGCTGAATAAGTTGTTTAATAGCAGTTAGGGTAATGACGCTTTTACCTAGTCCCATATCAAGCAAGATGGCTGCTACGGGATGGTCCAAAATAAACCGAGTTGCATATTGTTGATATTCATGCGGTTTGTATTGCATCAAGCATTCCTCCAATCTGATCAAGCTGATCGCAAACAAAGACTTGGAAACCAAGTTGTTTTAACTGGTTGAGTCTTTGCACTTGTAACGGGCGGGGATGTTTACCAGGAGCCTTCATCTCCACAAAGCCCATGTGACCATCAGGCAGGAGGACCAATCGATCAGGTACTCCGGCCATAGATGGCGAGATGAACTTTAGGCAAAGACCTCCGCGTTGGTGAGTAGCTTTGACAAAAGCAGTTTCGATTTGTTTTTCTAACATTTGTAAAATCCTTCCTAAACGTTGATATATAGGTGGTTCGTCAGGGTTAATGACGGTCGTGACAGTTGCTTTACTACTCTTCTCTATACTCTTTTTTTCTATTTTTATTCCTATATACAAGTAATGTAAAAGAGTGTCACGACTGTCATTAGGGTTGGTAAACACTGATGTATCAAGCTTTTAGAGTTTTAAAGTGTGACAGTCGATGACAGTCAACTGAGGAATTCATCAGCCTCAACTTTTAATCGCAGTCCCTTGATGAAACGACCGTTTTGTTTGTGTTGACGTTGAAAGCCAGCATTTTTGAGGGCCGTGTAAAAGTCAGTTGTGTTGCGGATATATTCACCGATGCCTTGGCAATATTCGCGATACTTTTGATAAAGATCGCCTGACTTTTGTTCATAACTGGGGTCAAGTTCACAATTCTCATTAAGAAAATGTCCTAGCCAATCGTTATTAGCGTGGTAGGATCGTACCGCTTTGGTTACGGCAACGGGGGTGGTTAACTGGTAATTTTGCTGAATGATTCGCTGGGCACCCTCAATAATCCACTGCAATACCGCTGGACCAGCTTGTTCGGTTAGATACTGAGCATAGTTTTTAATGTCATTCCGTTTAGCAATCGTGGCTTTAAAGGGAATCACAATCAATCGGCGCCAGATTCCTTCATCATTACCACCTACGTGGGGCAGGTAATTGGTGTATAACACGATGGTGTGGCTGGGCGTAAAAGAGAAAGGTTTCATGTATTTCTTTTCGGCATAGATTTCATCAGTTGAACAGAGTTGCTTGACGATGGAAGTGTTCAGTCGCTTACCTTCTTCTAGTTCAGCGGAGATGATTAGCCGCTTGCCTTTGACTTCGGCCATCTCTGGTTTGACGTTTCGCCGGACACCAGTTGTTAAGGCATCAGCCGAGAGGTGACCGGTATAGGTACCGAGTACATTAGCGATGGTGTTCCAGAAGGTTGATTTACCATTTCTCCCGCTGCCGTAAGCAATAATCAGAGCTTCCAGGTAAACCTGACCAATCGCCACCAGACCCACAATTTCTTGGACGTAATTAATCAACGCTTGGTCACCACAGAAGAAAGTAGTGAGTGCTTCTTGCCAGAGTGAAGCTCCTTGACTACCAGGAACACAGGATGTGGATTTAGTGATTAATTCATCAGCTTGAATTTCTTGCTGACCATGCATCCCTTTCCTTAAATTGAAAGGACCGGTCGGGGTATTCAGCAGAAATGGATTAGCATCAAACTCATTAATCTCTTTGACGAGCTTTGGTCGGGAGTTGGTTAAGATCCCGTTAATACCTCGAGTGCTGCGTTCCTTGAGAATAAAGGCTTCGTAAGCTTTAGCATTTTCGTAGTCTTTGAACGTTGCTTGTTGTTCATCATTAAAGGTCCGGCTGGCTTTCGTCTTGCCCATTGTTTGCAGGGCGTTGGCGACTCCATTGTTCTTAATTACTTGGTAACTTTGAGAGACACGGAGTTGGGCGTCAGCTAGTTGTTGATCGGTGAAACGCTGAACCTCACCAAGAGCTAGCGGTTCTGATTCCTGCCAGACTTTGCCATCAAACCACATGAAGCCTGACTGGTTGGTGTAGCAGACCCGGTTCTTGCAGTTGTTGACAAAGACATAAGATTCACCAGTATCCGAGTAATCAGCCGGCTGTAATTCATCATTAGGCTGGTTGTATTCTTCGGGTGGAATATATCCCTTTTGGCTTGCCATCCGCTGGCCAAATTTAATAGCACTATTCCAAATAGTTTTTAATTCCTGCTTGCTTAGTGGTGGATCACATTTAGCAGCTTCTTCCTGAAATGCCTGACGAGCTTCAGCAGTATTGCCAAGACGCATAATGATGCGACCGGCAAAATGTGAGAGGGTTGCATTACGTTGACCTTCATGGATTGCTCCCACGTTTTGCTGAGCAAAGTAATGTTGAACCATCATAAATTTGTCTACGGTTTGTGATTCTTCATGCCAGATGGCTTTAGTACTAGGCACACCAAAGACAAACCGGGCCGCATCAAGCGCATTATCATCAAAATAGGGAAAGTATTCTTGAATTTCGTGTTTTAGTTCAGCATAGGTTTTAGCATCCGTAATCTCAGTAATCGGAAAGTAGACATGAAACTTAGGCCGGGGTACTTTATGATGCTTGGCTTTCATGTTGTTGCGTGACAAGGTAATGGCGTAGGAAACATCATCGAAATAGTTAGCAATGTTTGCAGGGTTGATCCAAGTAGTCGGATCGTCAGAATGATCATTGTCACAATCCATAATTAGGCAATCGGCTTTGATGAAGTTGGCAATGGTGCGTTTGTTATTTTGAAATTGACCGCAGACATGGTCATAGCGGACAGCTTGTTCTAATTCCTGTGTATTAGTAATAGCTTGTTGATGAGGATAGATCGTATTGCTAGCCTGACCGGAATTAACTGCCGTCGATAAAGTAAAATGCATCTTTAGTTGGCCTCCATTTCGTTATTAAAGTAGCGGATATTTTTATTTTTACGTTTGGCTAAGCGGATGAAGTAGCGCATATCATGTGTTGGCTTACCAAATGACCAGGCTTCGGCGCATTTGGTTAGTAGCACAATGTTAATAAAGGCGGCTACTTGAAATTCCTGTGAATGGTGCAGGTTAATAAATTGAGGTAGGTAAAGCTGTGGACAAACGGGGATGCCGCCATGTTGATAGACAAAACGGCAGTTGGAGCGCACTGTCATGGTACTTTTAGCATCGCTCTTTACTACTTCTGTAAACGGCGCAATGACAAAGATCATTGGTCGGTAGTGTGGATTCAGTTTATCTTGGCGCAGCTTGGTAATTGCTATGGTTGCTTCTGACATAGATTCAGATCCTTTCATTAAATTAGAGAACTAAAAAAGCCCTCACCAATAAGCCAGATGAGGGCAGAAAGTAAACCATTAAAATTAATCTTTTTTATAAAAGTCGCTAACAAAACCAGCAGCGTTGAGGATTAAGCCATTGGCCCAGTCTGGAACTTCGGTCATGAGCTGAACCATGGTGTCAAGTGACCGATTGGAAGGGGCATCAATTACGGCTTCATCGTGAATATGCATTACCACCGTATTCTCAGTAGCTTCTAACCGCCGCATTGCTTCAGCTAGCAGGTCACGACTAGTTGCTTGGACAATGTTTTCTACCAGCTTGGCCCCATAGGTTTCAATTCGATCCCATTTTTTCACGGTGTTGTTCCCCATGAAGGTAATCGATTCAGAACCAAACCGGTTAATGCCAATTTTAGGTTGGGGGTAGCAAAGATAACGTCCCGACCGTAAACGAAGAAACATGCAGCCACTCCGGTAAATAAACTTCATTCCGTGGGTAGTTTGCGGGAGGTGCGTTTTAATACATTCTTTAGCTGCTTTATCAACGTCCCACCAAAACTGCACAATGTGAGGACTAGCATTACGCCACATTTGAACCAGTGGTGGTAATTCATCATCGGTTAGGCCAAGTTTAGTGGCACCCATGGCTTTGAGCGCACCAATAGAACCGCCATAGCCCAGGGCGAGTTCCGCAATTTTACCCTTTTGACGGAGTTCACCATTGATTCCATGTTTGACCACCGGGACACCAAACATCTGGCTTGCGGATGCACAATAGATATCTTCATTCTTGGCAAAGGATTCTTGTCGCCATTTTTCATTAGATAGCCAAGCAATCACTCGTGCTTCAACCGCTGAGAAGTCAGCCACGTAGAAATGATGATTTTTGCTAGGGATAAAAGCAGTGCGAATCAATTGTGATAAGACGTCTGGCACTGAATCATAAAGCATTGCAAGTGCTGGTACGTTGCCTTGCTTAACTAATTCGCGAGCTTCTTCGAGGTCTGGCATTGAATTACGGGGAAGATTTTGTACTTGTACAAGGCGACCAGCCCACCGACCTGTCCGGTTAGCACCATAAAATTGTAAAAGACCATGGACACGACCATCTTGGCACATAGCTTTCTGCATAGCCTGATACTTTTTGACACTTGATTTAGATAACAACTGGCGGAGAGCTAATACTTGATGGACCGTGCCGGTAGTGGTTTGTAATAGCTGTGCCACTGATGCTTTGGATAGTGAATTAGTTTTAATACCTTGCTGCTGGAGCCAGTCTTTTAGCTGTAATGGAGAGTTAGGATTTGCTAGACCTGTTAATTCTTTAGCAGTTTGTAAGTACTGGTCATGGAAGACGTTTTGACATTTGATCGCATTGTTAACCAGTTGTTGGTCAATCCGGATACCGCGATCGTTAATGTCTTGATCCATCCAGTAGTTTTCCCATTCATTCTGTGGGACGGGGAAGCATTCGAGCTTCTGGGTGATTTCCATTTCAACCTCGACGTCACGCTGATTGTATTGCTTAAACTGTTGCCATTTATCAGGAGCATGGTAGGGGAAGTTACGAGTGCGATTTTGATTGGCCTTCGTAGGTTTGCAAGGTGTGCAAAAGTAGCGAACAAGTTCCTTACCAGCAGTAATCTTTTGCCGTGGTAACCCTAGTACGCTTCCGACATCTCGCAGTGACAAAGGTAGTCCGAGAGTAGCGGACCAAACGCGAGAACAATGCCAACCAGTTGGCTTTAAGCGGTGACCAACAAAGCGTGACAGACAGACCCGTTCAAATTGAGCATTAAAAGCACTCTTAATAATGTTGGGATTATCTAGGGCTTGGATAATCTGTGATGGAATCTTTTCGCCTTGGGTTAAATCAACGACTTTAACTGGTCCAAAGTCGACAGCATAGCCGAATAGCAAGAGTTCAAAGTCATCACTATCGGCATAACGGTAAACCCCGGTATGATTTAGGTTGGTGCTGGAATAAGTTTCAATATCAATCGAAAGCTGTTTCATTAGAAATCCTTTCTACAAAAAATGGGTAGTCAAAGTCGACTGCCCATCTTTTGGTTTAAGCTAAGAAATCATCGTCATTACTATCATCAATTGCTGTAAAGTCATCACTGGCACTAGCATGTCCACCCAGTGGTTCACCATCACGGATCTTTTGGATGTTACCCAGGCCACAGGCGATTCCACGGTTACCGTTGGTGTTAAAGGCATAGAAGTTAATTGAAACCCGAGCGTAGCAGCCACTGTAAACTTCATTGCGATCAAGGATTGGTTGAACATGCTTGTCCACAATTTGTGGAGCAGTAATTGAATTAGCGTTGATAAAATAGCTATCTTGGTAGGCTGCATCATCACGTTCCACATCTCCATCGCGAAGAGGTAGCTTCAGAGCGGCCTTGTTAGGCTTCTTACCACCAAACTTTCCAATGCCTTCTTGAATGGCAGCATCGATGGCCTTCTCAATTGCGGAGACTGTCTTCTGATCTGACTTGGGGATAATCAGACTGACTGAGTATTTTTCTTTACCGCCATTAATAGACTTGGGTTCCCAGATGTTGGCGTAAGAAAGACGAGTGTTAATACCAGTAACGACCTTAGTTTGTTGTGACATGTTATGGTTCCTCCTTAAATTCATCCTTTGGGTTTGATTTTCCAATACTCTGCCGCCAATCGGAATTCGGCACTAGAGTCGGCCTGCCCGCCGGTTTAATAATCTCTTGACTGAACAGTTCGGTGAATTTCTTTTTGCCGAGCTGTTTTTCTAACTTAGTAATTGGCAATAACTTTTGTTGGTAGATGTTATGAATGCCATTAGTTTCAGCAATCTTGGCGACTGCTTTCTCATCTTTATAACGACGGATGGAACGGCCTTCAACAATTTTGTAGCCCGGCCACCGCTTACCATGATTAATTGCCAAGTCAGCAGCGTAATCTTTAACTTCGTGTGCCCACCGATTTAAATCATCAATATGTTCCAGAACTTCAGCTACTTCGCTGTCTGTTAGTAAACTCGGTGAACGGAGCTGAAACCGGGTGAGCTTGTGATGATAATTGTAGCGAGCACGCAGCACGGCATTGCAGGCAGAGAACTGGCACCAGGGGCCATAACGAACAGTGCCTTTGCCAGCAAAAGCTAATTCGGCTTTTTCTTTCAGTTCGGTATTGGCCCAGTGCATCAATTTTTGGGCATTAATGGTCCAGGTACTGATATTGGCCATGCGAGGTTGAAAGATTGTAGTTTCAACTTCATCGATGTTGTACAGATTGCCAAACATCTCTAATGCTCCAACGGCATAGAGCTTCATCTGAGGGTTGTTCTTGGCTTCCACCCGGACACCCTTGCCATACTTGAAGTCGATAATGTGGAGCAGGTGATCAGAAACGATCACGCAGTCGCCGGTACCGAAGCCTTCCGGAACGTACTTGGAGAAGTCTAGTTTCTGTTCCACATTGATGGTGGCGTCAGAAGCATACTTCTTAGCTTGGTGGTATTGTCCCAGGACATAGCTAGCGTAATCATCGGTTAGGTCTTCCATCTCATCTGATTGGTAATCAGAAGTAGGACGCTTGAACCTATCACCGAGCAATCGATGGATCTTATATTCTCCTAGTGCGTGGGCAGCTGTTCCTTCAGCGGCAGCGTTTGAAGTGGTGTGCGGAAAGTATTGTTCTAATCGCGGTAGTGGCGGAGCACTTAGCCAACGGTTGGCACTGGAAGCTGATAGTAAAGCGTGATATTTTGGTGAACTCATTGTCCCAAGCCCTCCGCACTGTAGTAAAGATCCTTGTAATCCTTAGGGCCTACGTCGGATAATTTTTCAGCACCAAATTTATGAAGCAATGCTTTCACTTGAGCGGTGTAGCCTTCACCACTCTTCTTTGCTAGCATCTTGCGAACCGTTACTTTATCTTCAACTGGATCGCGCTTTGGTTGCTCATTATCACATGGGGCTGCATCCTGATTGCTTGATAGCAATTGACGGATGGACTGAATGGCATCCTTGGCTTGATCAAGCTGGTTCTCAGCTTCCTTAAGTTGTAAATCGAAGTCATTCATTACGCTCATATGAATCCTCCTTTACTTCGTTAATTTGCAGTTGCTGAACATCTTTGCCAGGTGTAATCACCATCAGATGGTGTGGTTGACCGAGTAGTAAACGCAGCAGCCGTTCACGGATTGTGATTTGACGCATACTGACAACACCATCTTGTTGGGGATGCTTGGCTACTGAAATAGAAATTTTGTTAGCCATTTTGACCGTTCCTTTCTTGTTAAGTTTGGTAAGGAATAACTGCCTTACACTTACAGGCCATGGGAAAGAAAAAAGTAAACGATTATTTTTGAAGATTTTTCTTGAGCCGTCGATAGATAGTTTGGAAACGTTTAGTGATCGCCATCTTGGTCACTCCATCGTCCTTAGCAATATCTACTTGTTTCATATCATTCCAGAATTTTTTCATGACTAATTTCTGCTGCTCAGGTTTAAGTTGATTGATGCTGTGGTAGAGTTGGTCCATTTCTTCCTTATTAACTACGGCTTGATATGGATCAGCATCGTTTTGTACTAAGGCGCCGTATGGATCATAGGCTTCAAGTGAAACATGACGACGAGTTTCACGGTGGTTATCGTTGTACTCAATACGATTAAGTTCGATGATTTCTTTACCTTCAGCTTCTGTGACCGTGATTTCCTTGATGCCAGTCGGTTGATGTAACTTGATGCGCATGCTGCCATCTTTAGCATCTGAGATCTCCATGTTGAGTTGTTTCCGGTCGTCGTAGTATTTCTTCATAAAAAATTCCTCCTCTTGGATCTCCCAAGCGAAGGAATCGAAGGCATATTAAAAACCACTAAAAAGACAGCATAAAACAGACCTAAACGATAAGATCGCTTGGGTACTGCAGCCGTCCTTCCGATGGTTGGTTACAGAACAATAAGTATTAAATTATTGATATGTCGGAACACCGTGATCAAATGGTGCATATCGTATGACGTTTCCGAACATACGTTTGTATTAATGAGAAAACTTGATATAATGAAAGCGTATAGCATGAGCAGCATCACGGTGATTAGGATAGTAAAGATTGGTGGTGTGTTCAGGTCGGTGATGGTTAATACCGATTGATAAAAATATTCTTTGGTTAGTTATGGTTAACCGACCAACTGACCAAAAGTAGTAGGTGGTAGATGTGGCAAACGAGGAATTCTCGAAAATGGCTAAGATATTGCAGCCATATTTAGGTCATGGAGGTTCACAAGCGGAATGTGTCGACAAAATGATGGAATTGATGACTAATGTTAAGTACCATCATTTGATTGGATATAATGAAAATACTTTTAAGAGTTACTTCACAGGACGGTCATCAATTAATCGTTTAGCACGGCGAGTGGGTGGTCATTTAAGTACAGAGCGAATAGCTAAATATATTGATGGACTGGACTATCAGGCGCGCTCGCGGATTGCTAAAAGCTTAATGCAGGTTGGTATCAGTACTCATCCGTCCAAAGCAGGGGATGCATATGCAAGAAAGCTTGAAAAGATCATTAATGATGCAGCCCAAGGGAAAAGTAGTGTAAAGAAAAAACCACTGTTGCAAAAACAACAGCGGCTAGTAAATAAGGTTTCAGAACGTGTTTTAAGTAATGAGTATGTGTCTTATCAAAATTATGAATTACTAGTTATTGATAATAAAGATTTTAGCCATGATGGCTCTTTATTAATACAACACGATGATTCACGAGTATTTGGTGAAAATACAGATCAGCGTTTAGCAGGAATTATCTGGGACAAGCATGGCTTTCTGTCAGCAAAAGTTAAGCATTATCCAGTTATTTTTGGTAAGGTAGATTATAGAATGAAGTTAGCCACCCAGTTGGTGGTAAATAAAAAACGCCATTCGGCGTGACATCAGGTATCATATTAAGTGAACCAAACCTATATGAAAGGATGTCCGTCAAATGACGCACTTAAATGATACCATGTCTACTATTTTATTGACTACTCATAAAAAGAATGCTCATCTTACTAAAGAAGAACGTGTGATGATTGCGACTTTAAAGTCGCAAGGACTTTCCAATCGCGCAATTGGTCGCCAATTAGGAGTTAATCATCAAACAATTAATAACGAGCTCAACCGTGGTACGGTCCGCCAACTTCGTCGTCAAAAATCTAATGGTAAGATTTACGAATATTCTTACTACATCTATAGTTATGAAGCTGGTCAGGCCACATATCTTGAACATCACCGCCATTCTGGTCGTCGTCGCTTATATTATTCTTCAAAGCAATTTTTACGATTAGCTGATCAGCTAATGCTTGGTGAGTTTGACGACCACCATTACTCCCCACAAGCGGTTATTTATAAGGCTCGAGATTTAATGAATGATGGCACCCTGATCCCAAAGTCGGTTGTAACTTTATATCAATGGATTAATGAGGGTGTGCTTCGTACGTCCAATTTAGACCTCTTTGAAAAACCTAAACGTAAGCATCATCAAACTCATCCGCAAGCTAAAAGGTGCTTAGGGCCTAATATTGCTCAACGACCTCAAACTGCGGACCAACGGTCCGAAATTGGCCATTGGGAACTGGATACAGTTCAGGGACAGAAAAACGGTAATGACAGTGTTGTACTAGTAATGACTGATCGCCTTTCACGAGTTAATATCACGAGTAAAATTGCTGGTAAAACTGCGCATGCAGTAAATCAGTTCTTTATAAATTTGCGCCAGAAAATGGGCACAGATGCTTACTATCGCATTTTTAAGACAATAACCTCTGACAACGGTTCAGAATTTAGTGAGTTAACACAAGTTCACGATCATGTTTTCTATGCTGATCCGTATTCCCCTTGGGAACGTGGATCCAATGAGATCAATAACCGGTTTCTCCGCAAGGAGATTACCAAAGGTGAAGCTATAAATAACTATAGTAGTGCTCAGATCATAGCGACTAATGATTGGATGAATCACTATCCACGAGCTATGTTTAATGGACATTCGTCAATGGATATCTATCGTAAGGCCTTCTACCAAGAGATATCACAGCTCCATCAACCAATAATCAATTGGTCAGTATTATTTATTTGAGTCCAGTGGCTAACTTATTCTTGAAATTTAGGTACCTCATTTTTGATAAAATAATACAATAATATTCTGCAAGTCACTAAATGCTAATTTAGCCGCCTAAAAGTAATAATTTAAAAATGCTAATCTTAGTTTTTGAAGCGAATTATTCTCTATTTTATTATTACTCATACAATCTTCAATCCGTTTGGTATTATTTTTAAACTGTTCAATAATAAATCTATCAGTGGGAATCTTTAATTTTAATTGCTTAAGATTATTTATAGTCAGTTGTGGCTGTGCTGAACCGGTTACAAACTGCGAAGGCTTACTACTTTTAATAAGTTCATAAGTGAATGATAAACCCAAACCAGTTTTATCTATTAAGTACAATAAGTTGTTTGTTAAAAATGCTTCTTCCTCATCAATATAACTAACGAATCCTGCCCCAGATCCACGGCTCGTTATTGTAACAGTTGCCTTATTAACTAAGGGCTTTCTTTCTGTATATCCCATAAAACCTTTTGCACCAAAAACTTTAGTGCCTGTTCTTAACAATTGTGATTTGGGTAACGTCTTGCCATATTTAATGCTATACAATTCTTTTATACTAATCGTTTTAAGAGCCGACTGTGCTATTAGCTGTTTATATAGAATATGTCTTAGTTCTTGTAAATTAGCATTTAATTGCTTATTTAGTTGAATTTTATTATCAATTGTTCTTAAATAAGTCCTAAATTTCAAGAATAAGTTAGCCACTGGACTCAAATAAATAATACTGACCAATTGATTATTGGTTGATGGAGCTGTGATATCTCTTGGTAGAAGGCCTTACGATAGATATCCATTGACGAATGTCCATTAAACATAGCTCGTGGATAGTGATTCATCCAATCATTAGTCGCTATGATCTGAGCACTACTATAGTTATTTATAGCTTCACCTTTGGTAATCTCCTTGCGGAGAAACCGGTTATTGATCTCATTGGATCCACGTTCCCAAGGGGAATACGGATCAGCATAGAAAACATGATCGTGAACTTGTGTTAACTCACTAAATTCTGAACCGTTGTCAGAGGTTATTGTCTTAAAAATGCGATAGTAAGCATCTGTGCCCATTTTCTGGCGCAAATTTATAAAGAACTGATTTACTGCATGCGCAGTTTTACCAGCAATTTTACTCGTGATATTAACTCGTGAAAGGCGATCAGTCATTACTAGTACAACACTGTCATTACCGTTTTTCTGTCCCTGAACTGTATCCAGTTCCCAATGGCCAATTTCGGACCGTTGGTCCGCAGTTTGAGGTCGTTGAGCAATATTAGGCCCTAAGCACCTTTTAGCTTGCGGATGAGTTTGATGATGCTTACGTTTAGGTTTTTCAAAGAGGTCTAAATTGGACGTACGAAGCACACCCTCATTAATCCATTGATATAAAGTTACAACCGACTTTGGGATCAGGGTGCCATCATTCATTAAATCTCGAGCCTTATAAATAACCGCTTGTGGGGAGTAATGGTGGTCGTCAAACTCACCAAGCATTAGCTGATCAGCTAATCGTAAAAATTGCTTTGAAGAATAATATAAGCGACGACGACCAGAATGGCGGTGATGTTCAAGATATGTGGCCTGACCAGCTTCATAACTATAGATGTAGTAAGAATATTCGTAAATCTTACCATTAGATTTTTGACGACGAAGTTGGCGGACCGTACCACGGTTGAGCTCGTTATTAATTGTTTGATGATTAACTCCTAATTGGCGACCAATTGCGCGATTGGAAAGTCCTTGCGACTTTAAAGTCGCAATCATCACACGTTCTTCTTTAGTAAGATGAGCATTCTTTTTATGAGTAGTCAATAAAATAGTAGACATGGTATCATTTAAGTGCGTCATTTGACGGACATCCTTTCATATAGGTTTGGTTCACTTAATATGATACCTGATGTCACGCCGAATGGCGTTTTTTATTTACCACCAACTGGGTGGCTAACTTCATTCTATAATCTACCTCAAAAATGAGGTATATGACAGATGAACTCAATTATTGATGAAATCGTACAAGAAATGTTAAGGGTTTTGGATAACAGTCAACTAATACAACTGAAACGGGTACTAAAGAAAAAACTTGGGAATAATACAGATAGCGGTCCTAAAAAAAGCAATGAATCTTATATTGCAGATTATTTAGCCGCTAAACAGGTTGAAGGATGTTCTGAAAAAACAATTAACTATTATCAAGTGACATTAAAGATGATGTTTTCGTATTTAGGGAAGCATGTTCAAAAGATTACTACTGAAGATTTACGTGATTACTTGGGTAATTATCAGCAATCTAGAAACTCCAGCCGAGTGACTATTGATAATATTAGACGAATTTTTTCTAGCTTTTTTAGCTGGCTGGAAGATGAAGATGTTATTATCAAAAGTCCTGTAAGACGGATTCATAAGGTTAAGTCATCAGCTAAAGTTAAGGATACTTATAGTGATGAAGATTTAGAAAGGCTGAGGGATCATTGTAATAGTGAGCGTGATGTTGCAATGATTGACATACTTGCTTCAACAGGTATGCGTATAGGTGAATTAGTTAACCTTAACCAAAATGATATAAATTTTGATGAGCGTGAATGTGTGGTATTGGGAAAAGGCAATAAGCAGCGAATAGTATATTTTGATGCTAGAAGCAAAATACATTTACAGAATTACTTAGCAAAGAGAAAAGATGCCAATTCTGCATTGTTTGTTTCTTTACACGCACCACATCAACGAATGAGTATTAATGGAATTGAAAATCGCCTTAAGAGTTTGGGTAAGAAAGCAGGGATAGCAAAAGTTTATCCTCACAAATTCAGAAGGACATTGGCAACAAATGCTATTGATAAGGGAATGCCGATTGAGCAGGTTCAAAAACTACTTGGACACGAAAGAATAGACACAACATTGCATTATGCAATGGTTAAACAAAGTAATGTAAAAATAGCTCACAGGAGGTATATAGGGTGACTAAATATAGGTTAGACCAAATCGGTAAAGTGATTGGTGGTGGAACACCTTCCACAAGAAAAAAGCAATATTACGCAAATAAAGGAATTGCCTGGATAACTCCGAAGGATCTCAGTGGATATTCCAAAATGTATATTTCACATGGTGCCAGAGATATTAGTCAAGAAGGATTGGATAATTCAAGTGCTAAATTATTACCTAAGGATACAGTGTTAGTTAGCTCAAGAGCACCAATTGGATATGTTGCTTTAGCTGCTAACAAGATAACAACGAATCAAGGGTTTAAAAGTATTGTCCCAAATACCGATATAGTATTACCTAAATACCTATATTACTTAATGCTTACAAAAAAAGACGAACTTGAAAATGTATCTTCAGGTTCTACATTCAAAGAGGTCTCTGGAAGAGTAATGAAGGGGTTTGAGGTAGATATTCCGTCGCTTGATAAGCAAGCAAATATTATTCAAAAAATAGAACCGATAACCCGCAAGATCGAATTAAATTATCAAATAAATGCTAATTTAGCTGCCTAAAAGAATTTCCTAAGAAGTTGCTCTTTTAAGCAGGTTAGTACTGTGGATTCATCTCCTAAATGTTGCTTCATGGATTCATAAAAATGATACATTGAGAAATACTTAGGAAATAAAGAGTGCTTTTGAACATCATTAACATTAATTTTTAGTATTGACTTATAATCCAAGTTTTTAATGCCGGTTGTTCCATTTTCATAATTGAAGAAAACATTTTTGTTATAGAGAAAATTAATATAACTATGGAAAAGTACAGCGTTTTCTTCAGTTTCACACCTAAACAATCTTGTGAAATTAGTACCTAACACTGGGGTATTATATCGATTTAGTAATTTATCTGTTATCAATAACGATCTACCTGTAGATTGAGTTGGCGAGCCGCCTGATATTTCTATTAAAACGTCATTTGCAATAAGATGTTTCTTTTGTATAGTAGCTGTTTTCAAATATCTAATAGGAGCATCGGATTTTTGTCCATTTGCAACATTGCAAAAGTCAGTTCCCCGTATTATAGTTGCCGGTTTAATAAAATTGTCAGTTGATTTTGCTTTTCCCCAGTCGCCAGATTTCATTTCAGAAACAAAGTTCATCAACTCAATTCTTGATGATGATTCATAATACATTTTGTCAAACATTGAGTTAAGCTGATTAGTTAAATTAGCATTTAACACACAACAAAAAGAAAGGAGTGTGATACATCATGTCAAAAGGTTATTTACTAGAAGCAGATGTTGAAAATCTGGCATTAGATACCTTAAAACAGGTTGGCTATGACGTTTATAAAAGCCCAAGCCCAACATCACCTAATCCAGAAATTGATGCTATGCGAAGTAATGATCATACGGTAGCTATTTTACCTACTAAGGTTCAAACTGCACTTCGTAAACTAAATCCAGGATACTCAGATGAAATTTATAAAGAAGCATTTCGGCAAATAATGCGGTTAGCTAATAATCCAGATATGATGGTTAATAATCATTATTTCCATAAGCTGTTGATCGAAGGTATTCGAGTTAAAACAACGGTTAAGGGTGAAAATAGGACTGAAGTTTTATATCCTATTGATTTTGATCATGTTGAAAATAATGAATTTATCGCTACCAATCAGTTCACCTTTAAGGGAAGCAATGAGCGGCGTCCAGATACCACTATTTTTGTGAATGGATTACCAGTGGTGACGTTTGAATTTAAGGACGCAAGTAATCCTAATGTTAGCATTGAGAATGGTTATCGACAGTTACAAACTTATAAAGCTGAAATTCCTGAATATCTGAAATATAATGAAATTTTGATTGCATCGGATGGTATTAATTCTCGAGCTGGATCTTTAACTGCTGGTTTTGATCGCTTTATGCGCTGGCGAGCACCAAAAAATATTAACACTGGTGATGATCTTGAATTAGAGACAATGATTAAGTACATGCTTAAGCCTAAGGATCTACTTAATTTAATTGAAAACTTCATTATTTTTGAAACTGATGGAGATAATACAATCAAGATTCTGGCGGCTTACCACCAGTACTACATGGTTAATAAAGCGGTTAAAGCAGCTAAACGAACACTTGTTGACCCTAATGATAAGCGTATTGGTGTGGTTTGGCATACTACTGGATCAGGTAAAAGTTTATCGATGGTGTTCTTTGCCAGCATTGTGGCTAGAAAGCTTAATAATCCAACGATGTTGGTAATCAACGATCGTAATGATTTAGATGATCAGTTATTTGATACGTTTGCCGCCGCACATGAATTTTTACGACAGACTCCAGAACATGCAGAATCTCGTGATGAACTTCGTAAATTTATGGATAAACAATCGGGGGGAATTGTTTTTTCAACTATTCAAAAGTTTTCACCAGATTTTGACAGCGGGGAAAAAGAGATGCCAGTTTTAACGAACCGTAGTGATGTAATTGTTATTGCAGATGAGGCGCATCGCTCTCAATATGGATTAAAGGCTAAATTCACTAATAATGGGTTACGATATGGCTTCGCTAAATACTTACGTGATGCTTTACCTAATGCATCATTCATAGGTTTTACTGGGACCCCAATTTCTACTGCTGATAAATCAACTGTTGCGGTCTTCGGTAATTATATTGACGTTTATGATATTACTCAGGCTGTTAATGACCATGCTACAGTCAAAATTTATTATGAGAGTCATGTATTTCCTCTAAAATTGAAGTCCGATGCACAGGCTAAGTATCAACAACTGCTAAAAGAGGCCAACTTAGATGATGATCCTAACTTAGAAGAAAATGCTCGACGTAACCGAGAATTCTCCCGTTTGGAGGCATTAGCTGGTGCTCAGCCGCGACTAGAAAGTATTGCTAAGCATTTTGTTAATCATTTCGAAGCACGACAAAAAGAGACTTTTGGCAAGGCAATGATTGTTGAAATGTCGCGTCGTAACGCAGTTCGTCTCTATAATGAAATCATCAAGTTACGCCCAGAGTGGGATAGTGATGACCTTAATAAAGGGAAAATCAAGGTTGTAATGACGTCTTCTGCGGCCGATGGTCCAGAAATGGCAAAGTTTCAGACCAGTAAAGCTGATCGTCGAGTCCTTCAAAAACGGATGAAAGATAATAATGATGAATTACAGATTGTTATCGTGGTTGATATGTGGTTGACAGGTTTTGACGTACCTTCGATGAATACTATGTACATTGATAAGCCGATGAAGGGACACAATTTAATTCAAGCTATTGCTCGTGTCAACCGGGTCTTTAAGGACAAAGATAGTGCCTTAATTGTGGACTACATTGGTATCGCTGAAAATCTGAAAGAAGCGCTGAACGTTTATTCCACAGAAGACCAGGGGCAAGTGGGTATCAATATGCAAAAAGCCCTAGCCCTTTTGAAAGAGAAATATGACATCATTACTAATGATTTCCTATATGGAGTTGATTACTCAGGGTTTGATTCAGAAGATGGAGCTGTTCGCTTAAAGATTACTCGGCGAGTTGCTAACGAGATTCTAGGTGAGGACGAGGAAACACAACAAAAGTTTTTGGATGTTGTGACTGAATTACAGAAAGCTTATGCTTTGACTTCAACTCAACCGGAAGCGCAAGCCTATGGCAAAGAGATTGCTTTCTTTAAGACGGTTAAGGTGTTTATTCAAAAACTAAAGCAACCAACTACGCCTGTCGGTTCAGGAAAACATACTGATGTTAAATATCAAATGCAACAGTTATTGGATCAGTCCATCATTTCTGAACCCAATGTTGACATCTACAATGAACTAGGCATAAAAAGACAAAGTATTGATTTAATTTCAGATGAATTCTTGCAGAAAGTTAATAGTATGCCGGAGCAAGATGTTGCAATTACCCTGTTGGAAAAATTACTTAAGGGTAAGATTAAAGCAATGATTAAAAGTAATAAAGTTACGTCCGAAAAATTTGAAGATATGCTCCAGAAATCAATTGACGAATATAATCAACGTGGGATTACCAGTGAAATTGTTATTCGTAAGTTGATTGATATGGCTAAAAAGATTAATGCAGAGCAAGAAAAGGGTAAAGACTTAGGACTTAGTCAAGAAGAAATCGCCTTTTATGATGCACTAGCTGATCATAAGAAAGCTGTCGAAGTTCTTGGAGAAAGGAAACTTCATTTGATTGCTCAGGAGCTAGTCAAGCTAGTTAAAGAAGAAGCTGGCGTTGATTGGGAAAAGAGACGTAATATTCAAGCTAAAATGCGTGTGGCTGTAAAACACCTTCTTAGAAAGTATGGTTATCCGCCTGATATTGCGCCTCAAGCAGTAAATACCGTGGTAGAACAGGCTGAACTGATGGCATCAGATGATTAATACTTAAAATAAGGAGGTATGTACTTCTGTGAATAGTGGTAGCCCCAAAAGTTTTAAAACTTTAGATGAACAGTGTGATATTATCTTTGATCAGCGGCATCTTAAAGTACCTTCAAATGAGTGTAAGAAAAAATCTATTGGTAGATTAAAGAATGAACTTATACAGAAAAACTATTTTGATTTAGTTAATGGCCTAGAAGATGTTATTAACGTATCAGATCCAAAGCATAAGTACTATGGAGATTATTCATTAGATGATCTATTAGGCTTGTACAAACTTAATGAGGACCTACGCCAATTGCTGTTAGCAAATATTGGTAGATTCGAAATTAGCTTAAAAACATCTATTGCATATCATTTCTCACGACATTATCCTATCTGGAATGATTATCGTGATCCGTCTCATTACAAAGATATTACCAGAAACGATCGTGAAGAAGTGTTTTATGCGAGATTCGGATATTCAATAAAGTATTCTGGTGATAATCCAAAAATAAATCAGAGAGACCTTTTTCCTTTTTTTGTTACCGATAATGTTTTGAGACGCAAGCTGAGACGTAAGGAAAGATACATGAGTGCATATGGAGGATGTCCACCTCTGTGGGTTGCAATAAAAATCTTGGATTTTGGACAAACTCATTTAATGTTCACATTATTAAACGCAACAGTCGCTAAGGAAGTCCTAGCTGACTTCAATCTTAAACCAGTAGAAAGACAGGAATTTGAAAGTGTCCTCTATGTGGTTAATTGGTTGAGAAATGAATGTGCACATTTTGAAATGATTAATAAAAGTAGATATCACGCTAAATACCCGGTAGACGCTTCTTTAATAAAGAGATTGGGATTAAGGACAAATAGGTCCAGACGGAATTTGAATCTTTTCCAAGTAATGTGTATTTTAGATTCGATCCAAGAAATTAAAATATCATTCTTTAATTTGATAAAACAAAGTCGAATACCAAGTCGACTAAAGTCCAGTTATTTAAGAAGTATAGGATATTGGCGTCAAAGCAACTGGCCATTGCCATTTGACTTTTAGAGGTAATTTAGATAAGATAAGTATGAAATAAATATTTGCCAGTAATGGCGTCATGTTGCTTTATAGTGCATGACATAGGGAAAGCGCTTGGATCCTGATGGGTGAGAAGCGTTTTTCTAATTATAATAGTTATACTAGAATTTTCCACGAACGTATTGCTTTAACTGTGGAGAATTAGATTCTCCCGCAAACTGATAAAATGTTGAATCTGTTATTGATTTTTAGAACAAGGTAGCTTCTAGAATTATGGCAGTGAGCTAACAAACACGCTGTTTTGTAATAAAGAATGATAATCGACTAAACTGACCTGATGTAACAAATGTCTAATTAAGAGACTCAGCTCGTGGCATGTTGAGAGTATCACAGTAATGTCGAGGAGCTAAAAGCGACGAAGGGATTACTAGTGATACTCCATGCGATAGCCACCCAAGAATGAGGAGCAGAGCGACGAATGATTGGATAGTGGCGAACCGCTGAGAGCGTAACGGTGCTGGAGCGGGATGAATAGTTATACTCAGAGGCTTGAAATACAGCATGCAGTATAGCTTAGGCGTTAAACTTTGATGATTGCGAATAGATGACGCGGTGGTACACTTGTCGCCTTATTTATGCTCAGGGAAACTAACAACATGGAAGCTCATGCCTGAGTTTGTTGGCATTCCTGTTTGGCGTTAAATGAATTAATAAGATTCATGGAGAGAAAGGGAGATGGCGGTTATGGATTACAAATTTAGTGGATTGGAACTGACTCCTGCAATTTTCCGTGAATTACTCTTACAACTGTTTGACGGTAAGCAGTTTTCCAGGCAGGATGCTATTGCTAAAGTTAAAAAGTATCATTTTGATCATGGTGGATTACTGGGAAAGCATCTTATGTTTCGGTTTTTAAAAAGGCCGTTCAGAAATTAAAAAATAACGGCATAAAGAACATAGGGTATGGTATTTGGAGATTAAATTATGAGGTAGGAATAACTGAAGTTATCGTATCTGAGAAAGTAACGGTAGACAGAGCATGGTCTGCTGATAAAGAGCTTGGCACAGGGATGGACGCTGTGTATCTTTATTATTACGATAAATACAAAGAATTGGCTGAATTAAAAGGTCAGCATGTGTGGGAATGTAAAATTGGACGAACTGAAACAGATCCTATTAGTAGGGTTTTGGGACAGGCAGGTACTTGTTATCCTGAGTTACCTCATATTGCGTTGATTCTTAATTGCGACAATTCGTCTTTAATGGAGAAAGCGTTACATAGTATTCTCAAGGTAAAAGGTCGGTGGTTATCTGATTCTCCGGGTAAAGAATGGTTTATCACGTCACCGGAAGAGGTAGAGAATTTATATTTGTTTATGCGACAATAAAAGCTTTTTCAATGTAAAATAGACTACTGTAAAAGAGCTTAGGTGGTTTTATTTCTGAAATAACTTCTGCTCATGAATCGACTGCCCTTGGTGTGCTATTTCCAAATGGTAATGTACAGTTTAAGGATCTGTAATTTGCTACCAGTAATTGCTGATGGTAAAATATAGTTGTAAACAAAAAAGCGAGCCGCTTTAAAGGCGGTGGCTTAGTTATTTTGGATCAATAAAAGATCGTCCGTAACTCGCCAAAGTTATGTAGTGGACGGTCTTTTATTATGCACAAAATGTGAAAATAAAGGTTAGTAATGCAACGATGAAAGTCGCAAATGCTAACGCTAGCATGAGTGCCTGGTAGACGCTCACGGGCCGTAATCCTTTCTGAAGAATAGCTCATAGAACCACCTCGTCTCGAGAAAACAGCCACCGCCCATAAAACTTCTCGCAAGGGTGATTATATCATAACTGGATAGTGACTTTGAGGCCGGCAGATCAGTTTTCCACAGACTGATTAAGATTCTTGTTTCTGAGTTATGCTGAACCGCTGAGAGCAATATCAAAATTGGAGAAGAGAAATGCAACTAAGAGAGTATATTCCCGCCGATTGTAAGCAATTAGCAGAATTATTTTATGATACAGTTCATCGCGTCAATGCTAAGGACTATCGGACTATCCTGTCGAAGCATTAAATGCCTGGGCAACAGGGCGAGTTGACTTAGAGGAATGGAGTCACTCTTTTCTAAGGCATAAAACAGTTGTTGCGATGGAGCGTAATGTGATTGTCGGCTTTGGCGATATAGACGATTCTGGGTATTTGGACAGATTATTTGTGCATAAGGATTATCAAGGATTGGGAGTTGCCGCTGCAATTTGCAACGAGCTAGAGCAATCAGTAGCTGGAAAAATGATCACAACCCAAGCTTCTATTACGGCAAAAGCATTTTTTCAGCATCGAGGATATCGTGTTATTAAAGAACAAAAAGTTATTCGCCAAGGGGTAATTTTAGAGAATTATCTAATGAGAAGGATAGCGGCTAATGAACCGTGCTATAAGGAAGTTTAACCATCCATAATAAAAAGTGTACTAATTCCTGCTTTGATGCTTGGAATTAATACACTTTTTGTTTATTAAGCTGGAGGGGCGAGTGGGTGGCATGCTAGATTTTCTGGTTGTTGAAATTAGTGTTCGTTTTGGCGAGTTGAGTTGGTTAAGGTTAACGTTAACGTGAGCTCCATGTAGCGTTGGAAGATCGCAAACTGGCAAGCCTGAAAAGCTATTTGTCTGACCATTAAAATTGGGATGATGACCGTCAACTTTGAAGGCCCTTGCTATTGCGCACTGCCGGTAACTGAGTGTAATCAATTGAACCAGGGATAATGATGACGAGAATTTTGATTAATATAACGTCCATTACTATGAGGAAGACAATAATTAACGCTGTAACCAAAAATTGAACGAGGAGAAGATGGAGACCACCACCAAATAAAAGCCCATTTTCTACGTGACTATTAATTTGGTGACTAGCAAAAATACCTGTGGCAATGCTTCCCCAAATACCACTAATCCCATGGCAGCCAAATGCATCAACAATATCATCAATTTGCAAATGGGGCTTGATCTTGGTAATAAAAGACTGACTAATGATGGCGCCAAGGATCCCGATAACCATTGAACCGCCTAATGTTACATAGCCAGCGCCGGGAGTAATAGCCACTAATCCAGTAATGGCGCCATTGCATGCGCCGGCTAGGGTTACATGGTTAAAGCGATAGCGGTCTAGAAGCATCCAGGTAACCATTGCGGTTGAACAGGCAATGGTCGTTGTTAACATTGCTTGAATTGCCGTATCATTTACGGCTAAAGCAGACCCGGCATTAAAGCCATACCAGCCAATCCATAAAAGTGCCGTGCCGATTAAGACCCAGGAGAGATTATTGTGTTGTGAATGAACCTCTTTGCGCCGGCCTAACCAGGCGGAAAGAATCAAGGCTGTGATGCCCGCGTTCACGTGAACAACTAGTCCACCTGCAAAATCGACCGCCCCCAACCTTGCCAACAATCCGTGGGGTGTCCAGACCATATGAACGAGTGGATAATAAACTAAGATTGACCAGCAAATCGTGAAGATTACTAAAAAGTTGAATCGACCGTGTCCAACGATTGAGCCACAAAAGATGGCAGGGGTAATGATGGCAAACATCATCATAAACATTGCGTAGTCAGCAACGGGAATTCCGGTTTTAATGGCCGTATTAACTGGAACGTGAATCATTAAAATGTCATGTAGATTACCAACTATCCCCCAATGATTGCCGGAAAAGGATAGTGAGTAACCTACAAAGATCCAGAGAATTACAGCTAATCCACACATCATAAAGACGGTTAGCAGCATGTTATTGGCATGACGTCGATTAATTAGACCACCGTAAAAGAAAGCGAGACCGGGTGTCATTAACAATACTAGAATACTAGCCATCATCACGAATAATGTGTTTACCTGGAACAAGTAGACCACCTCCTAACAATTTGGAACTAATCTAGCATTTCTTTGGACCGGTCACAATAGTTTATCCAATTTGCCATCAAATTATTAGTCGAATTCGGTTTCACACTGAATAATAATTAGCATTTGCCCGTTAGCGGTTAAGACTTTGAAATTAATATGAATGGTTATTATAATCCGAAAAAGTCCTGTTCGGTGCAGGTAGAAGAACGTCCGTGATTTTGACGATCGGCGGCTGGTGCGAGAATAAAATCCGCATAAATATCCTTGTCGTGATTTGCTACTAACCTGTCATTAATTGCTATCCAATTGGCGGCGATTGTTGTCTAGAATGAAGACATCAAATATAAAGTAAGAGGGTATCACAATGACAAAAGTAGTATTACTGACTGGTGCATCATCAGGGATTGGTCATCAAACCGCACAGAGTCTGGCTCAAAATGGTTACAAGGTCTACGGAGCCGCCCGGCGCGTTAAGTCGATGGAGGACTTAAATGCAGCCGGGATTGTTCCGATTCAGTTGGACATTACTCTGGAAGACTCTATCCAGGCAGCCGTTAAAGAAGTGATTGACCGCGAGGGACGCATTGATATCCTGATTAACAATGCGGGATACGGATCATATGGAGCGGTTGAGGATGTTACAATTGAGGAAGCCAAGCGGCAATTCGAGGTTAACCTTTTTGGCCTGGCCGAACTGACGAAGGCGGTATTGCCCTACATGCGTGCCCAGAAATCGGGGAAGATTATTAACGTTTCCTCCATGGGTGGCCGGTTAACCACCAAGTTTGGTGCCTGGTATCACGCCACCAAATATGCCTTGGAGGCTTTTTCCGATGCTTTACGGTTAGAAACCAAGGCATTTGGCATTGATGTTATTTTGGTTGAACCTGGTGGGATTAAAACCCCATGGGGATTCATTGCCGCTGATAATTTGCGCAAATCTGCTCAGGGCGGGGCCTATGAGCAACAAGCCCGCAAGACAGCAGATTCGATGACTCGCCAGTATTCCAGCAACCTGTTGTCGAGTCCTAAGGTGATCGCTAAAACCATGCTAAAAATCGCCAATGCCAAGCACCCGAAAGCGCGTTACTTGGTGGGCTTTGGAGCTAAGCCGTTTGTCTTTTTGCACACTATCTTGCCGACGCGAGCCTTTGATTTTATCATTTCAAAAGCATCTTAGGAGGAAAAAGCTGATGGAACTTGATCTAAGCAAGCAATTTATAGGGATGCTTGAGCAATCGGGAATAAACTTTTCGACGCTTTACCAAAAGGCTAAACTACCGATTAGCGTTGGAGAAGAGCTTGAGTTAAATGACGAGCAGTATATTCAAGTCATGCGAGTTTTAGATCAAGAACTTGATGATCAGCAGCTTCTCCAGCTAAGCAATATTAATAACTTGCAGCAGTTCATCCCGTCGTTTTATGCGGCCCTGGCTAGTCCGGATGGGATAACGGCCTTAGAGCGGTTTGCTCGCTATAAAAAGGTGGTGGGTCCGGTCGATGTGAAACTAACCAAGACGCCTCAAGAGGTGACTTTATCCTTTACGCACCAAACCGAAGCGATTCCGCGTTTTATGCTATTAAATGAGCAGATATTGGTGGTGAGCCTCTTACGAATTGGCAGTGGCCAAGAAATAACGCCAAAAAAGGTTAAGGGCCCGTACCGTTATGGCGCAGTGGTAGAAAATTATTTAGGGATTAAGGGTGAATTTTCGGCTGACAATCAATTAGTCTTTTCCAGCCATGACCTGGATCAGGCGTTTATAACAGAAAACAATATTATGTGGAAATACCTCAAACCGAGCCTCGACCAGGAACTGCAAAATACTGCCAATTCGGCGGGCACTAAGGAAAAGGTTCAGCAGCTTCTGTTAGATGCCCTGCCAGGAAATCAGGCTACAATTGAAGCGGTAGCGAGCCAGCTTGGAATGAGTGATCGAACCCTACAGAGGAAGCTAAAGGAAGAGGGGACCACTTTTAAGAATGTGGTAACCAAGGTGCAAAAACAATTGGCGCAGTCCTATATCCGGAACGGAGTCAATACCGACGAAATTGCCTATTTGGTGGGATATACCGAAACCTCTTCTTTTCTAAGAGCATTTAAGCGGTGGACGGGACAAACAGTGGGGCAGTTTAAATTATTGGCCAGCAAGGCTTGAAGCGGAAAATACTGGGAAAGTATGGTTCTAAGGATCTTCTATTCTTGAAGTTGAATTCAAGATAGGAGATCTTTTTATATGTCTTATGAATTCAGGACCTAGCTAGATAGCGGACTTAATCTAATTTAGAGTAGGTAGTAAAATAATAAATAGTCTAATGCGTTAAAAACTTTAATACTTAATGATTGGTGGGAAGAGCGATGCATGCAATTGTTCGTCAAGAAAACGGAAGCCACTATCTATCAATGGTATTTGGCCATTACCAGGATAGGCAAAGATCTGATGATAGTTTTTATTATGACTATTGGATCGTGTGGGATGCTAAAAAGAAAAGATTAATTAAATGGCTAACATTTCAACCTGACAGTCAGTTTCTAAAAACACAAATTTTGATTGTTGATTCAGACCAGAGTGACTGGAATTTGAACGAAGATGGTGAAGGCTGCGTCAACTTTTTAAGTCGTGATCTTTTAGATTCAATTACTGAAAAAAGAAATCAGCCCCAAAATATTCTTAACCAGTGCAGAAATATAGATAGGGGATATGTCTATGGTGAGATTCATGAAATTAAAACGCAGCGAGATATCGAAGATTTAGATTGGGCGGTTGGAAATTTTCATGACGCTCGCATCAAAAAGGAAAAGCTGCAAGATGATGGACAGCTTTATCTGAAATTTGATGGAATCTGGGGATGTGATCTAGAGGTCTGGTTTTGGGGTGATCTTGAATATGATACGTCTAGCCGCGATCCAGAGACGACTGACCCGTACTGGTTTGACGCTACCATTCTTCTTCAAGACGGCTTTGTCTACTTGGTTGATGAAGAGGGGATGACGGTAGAGGAGATAACAGCTGATTATTGTTATTTCAAGGCACGTCATATGAAGTATCATATTATCCCTAAGTAAAGAATCATATTTAGCTGTAATATAACTGTGAGACAATGGGATTAACAGTAAGTATTGAGGTGTCATTTGAGATGAAGAATGATGAAGTCACCATCAAAAAACTACCGACTGCATCAGATTGGGCGAACCTGATTAAACAAACTCCAGTCGAAAACGTTGAAATTGATGCAAATGGTCACTATGATCCGAAAAAGTCGCCGGATTTTCATGACTGGATGGTTAATGGCTAATAGAATTAAAGCAGATATGATCTTGGAAGAGGGAACAGAACAATGAAAAAATTTTGGCTAGCCGTCCGTGATGTGGTTGTGATCCTGCTGTGGGTAATCGTCGCCCAGGTGCTCGCACAAGTTGTACTTGGCCTTCCGCAGATTGTATTTCCTACGCTGAAAACCAACCATCTCTATATTTTAACGGTGTACGTCTTGGCGCCGCTGGGCTACCTCTTTCTGTTCTACTATGGTTTTGTTTGGCTCAAAAAGCACTTTTATCACCACGATTTCCCAGCAATTTCTTTTCCGGTCCGGATCAAGGGGCGGTATTTGGCTTACGGATTATTGCTGTACACTTTAATACTGTGCGGATCGCTGATTGCCGGCCTGAAGTTTGAGACGCCAGCA
This sequence comes from Limosilactobacillus sp., assembly GCF_022482365.1. Taxonomy (NCBI): domain Bacteria; kingdom Bacillati; phylum Bacillota; class Bacilli; order Lactobacillales; family Lactobacillaceae; genus Limosilactobacillus; species Limosilactobacillus sp. The sequence continues at coordinate 914,940 of NZ_JAKVPE010000001.1, read as the reverse complement.
TTAAATCACTGGGATTTCACGCAAAATCTGGTGAGCGAAGCATTGATGTTCTTTGCGGCGCCGTTCGTGGAAGAGGTGGCCTTCCGGGGTGTCATCATTGAACAAGTCGCCCGCCGCTACAATCTCATCGCTGGCGTTATTGTGTCTTCGCTGCTGTTTGGCCTTGTCCACCTGCTGAACGGCCCGCTTAACATTATCAGTGCCGTTCAGTTGATCCTTTCCGGTGCGCTGATGGGCTGCCTGCTATCATTGATCTACCTTTACGAGGGTTCGATTTGGGCAGACTATACCGTTCACGCCTTTTACAACCTCTTTTTTACCTTGGTTCCGATCCAGGCCAGCGTTACCCACGACTGGCCGTTCCAGCTGATTTTCAGCAGCCATCGGCAGTTAATCACCGGCGGCCAATACGGGTCTGACTGCAGTCTGGCCTTCAATGTCGCCTACCTGCTGATGATTGGGCTCTTTCTGTTCCTGTTGAAGAAGCGCCGAGGAGCAGCTCAGCCGAGATAGTGGGGTGTGCAGATGCGACAAATACCAGTAAAACAGGCCCAGGCGGAACTGAAGCGGCTCGTGCGGGCACGGACTGACCAGCGCGTGGTGCTGCTCACCAATAAAAAAGACCGTTCGCTAACCGTTACGAGCGCGGCAGGACAGGTGACGCTGACCGAACAGGGCTACCTCAACCTAACGACAACTTATCCCGGCGGTAGCGACGCCAAGCACCAGTTGATGACGGCCTTTAAGCGCGAATTTCCGCGCAGCCATCAGCTCTACATCAGTCGTGAACAGTTATGAAAAATTGCGAGGCAAGCAGAGTGAAAGTGGACTTTTATCAGGCGGGGTGCAAAAGCTTTTTCAAAAAGCATTCCCGACAAGTTGAGCTAATTCGGCGGCGGATTGCTGCGGCGATTGATGAGGAACAAGAGACGGGGATGACCAAGGTTAAGCTGGCCAGCAGGCAGCGGGTTGCCGGACATCCAGTGTACGAATTTCGGTTGAACCTGGGTAAAATTGGCTCCGCCAGGGTGGCGTTCACAATTGATGGTGAGCAGGTGACGGTTTACTTCATCAGCAGCCAGCTGCAGAAAAGCAGTTTCAGCCATGACGTGGAGCGGATTTTGGCTAATGTTGTGTAAACGTGCTTTCGGGACACGATAAATTTGCGGATTTATGCAATGTTGCGTGAATTTCGAGATTTATCGGGTCCCAAATGCTGAAATGAGATTTACAGAGGTGAAAAATCAATGACGCAGGTGTTTTTCGATCATGAACTAGAAGAGAGTTTGGCTAATCAGCATGGCGGTAAGTCGACGAAGCCATTGACAATTTGGAACCTTAAACCGGTTCAAATTGGTGGTCGGCAATATTATCTCTATCGCGAAAAAACGTCGGGGATGCTTGTGTTAAGTGATAATCTGGATCTCCAAACTTTTGGATATGTTGTTAAACGACTAATACAGAAAATGGGCTTTTTGACTGCTGAACAACGGGGGAAATTATCCCAAAAGATGGCTAACTATTATTCTCAGCACCGCTTTGTGGAACAAATCGATGATGAAGCGCTCCGAAAAGCAAGAAAAGCAGTCGCTGACCACCAGAACGAGCTAATTGCTGAATTAGAGGGCAGCTCAGAGCTAGCGCACAACACAATTCTGTGTAGAGCCTCCCAAAAACTGATGTATTTCCTGGGAAATAATGATCAGGTTAATGAAATAATTTCCCGGGTTATGAATGAACTCCATCCGGTGAAAATCAATAAGCCGAAGAGCACTGTTAAGTACCACACCATTCAGGCAAAATTCGAAGACCCACGAAAATGGGCAGACCTTGTTGGTGAACAATCAGCTGACCATGTCACTGAACTTTCCGCAATTAAGGCTAACAACCAAGTAATGATAAAGCAGTTCCTGACAAGCAAATTTGGGGAACAATTGGTTGAGAAGAAGGCAACCGAGAAGCTCTTGGATAACTACCTCAATGATTTTCTGCTATCGAGCGAACAAATTGGGTTGGTGACCGATAATTTGGCGGATGTGAACCGTTACTTCTGGAAAATTCTCAATAGCGATGGCGACGAGGATTTGGCAGTGGTGGTTTTAACGGATTTCTATAAATTTCTCAGTCAGACAGCCATTATCAATAAGCCGAACATAGCAAAAGTCAGGAGATTTTTGCAAGACGCGCTGGACATTTTTAATGGAAAAGCGGATGAATTTAGTGAAGCCAGTGAAGCCAGTGAAGCGGATCTAACTAAGTTTATTCATGATGATTCAGTGTTCGTTGACGAATTCCGTGATCAAATGGGAGCGATGATTGGCCAGGGGGAACTGCCCGCCGGCTTAGCTAAATATCTCTATCCTCTGAAAAAAGTGCCAAAGGATGCGGACGGTTTTGAACAAAGTTACACGATCAAAGTGCAGTTGGCAGGGTTTAAGCCGACAATGTCACGAACATTTAACATCGGTAGCTGGGAAACAATGGCCGAACTTCAAAGGCTTATTATCAAAATGTTTCGGGGACGGTTTGAGCACCATTATGATTTAACAGATGATACGACGGGGGAGTGCTACTTGCTCCCAATGTTTAAGGATTATTATGAAACGGACAATCGGCTGGTTGATGCTGAGAAAGCAACAGTTGCCTGCCTGAATATAGGGGACCGTTTGACCTTGCATTATGATTATGGTGACGGTTGGGAATTCAAACTAAGGGTTCAATCTATTATTGACCTGGGTGGTCACACACCGTGGATTAGCAGTGCGCGAGGTTACGGGATTATTGAGGACATTGGCGGTGTCGACGCATTGGAGGACTACTACCACGACTTTCGCGCCGGCTGGGTTGACCCGGCGATTAAAGAATGGCTCGGCGGTCAGCTGATTAATCTTGATTTTGTTAGTGTGCAGCAGTTAAATGCGGAAATTAAACGATAAGAGTTCCAAGCAGCTTATATCAATGATATGGGCTGCTTATTTTTATTCAGTGATAAAAGCGCTTCCATTATATTTCCTTTATGATATAATTTAAACAAACATATGTTCGCTAATCTAAAAATTGAAAATGGGGCTATGACGATGGCATTTGAACTTGTTTATATTTCGCAGGCGGGGAACCACTCCTACTGGACGCAAACGAATCACTTTACTAAACAGACTAACATTAGTAGCGAAATCAATTGCTCGACGGGGTGATTGATTTCGCTACTTTTTTGTTAAAGTAGTGATGAAGTTGACATGTCGAAGGCTTTTTTGACCCATGAGGTCGTGAACTAAACTGGCAACTTCATCGGGTATCCCTATTTCGTTCGAAGTCTGTTGGCTCTTAGGTCGTGTATTGAAAATTGGAATAATTACCCTTAAAAGAATTGAACTTCATACAGGAGATGATATTAATGCGTTGTGTGTTTGGAATTGATGTTAGCAGTAAAACTTGTAACGTTGCGGTGGTAGTTAATGAACACTTAGTAGACGAGGCCAAACTGAGTTTGGATATGGTGGGGTTCAATCAGTTAAAAGCTGCCCTAGATGCCTACACCGACCCCGAAGTGGTCTTTGAAGCCACTGGAGTGTATTCTCGACGGCTCGAACGATTCTTGACTGATAACGGCTACCAATTTGTACGACTGAATCCCTTGCAGGCCCGAATTGAGTTAACCAGTTTCCGCTACAATAAAACAGACGTTAATGATGCACAGAACCTTGCTTATAGTAGTTTTTATCGACATCACCGTTTGACCTCCCCAGAAGCACCGGTCTACCAAAACTTGCGGGATCTCAACCGCTTTTATCAAAACGTTACTAATGACGTGGTTCGGCTGAAAAACCGATTACATAAGATTCTTCAGCTAACTTTCCCTGAGCTTGAGCAACTGCTCAGCGTTACTGACGGTGAATTTTACTGGCAAATTGTAGTACATTATGCCCACCCATCGTTTGTGCTCTTAGAAAGCGAAAAACAGATAATTACCTTTTTAGCCAGTGTTTCAAAAAAGAAAGTTACCAGCGTTTATCTTCAACGAATTGCCCACCGTCTGGTGGGATTAAGCAAGCAAGCTTATCCAGCCGTAACAGCTGATTCTCCCAAGGTTATGGAACTTTGTTACTATGCCCAACAGTTGATTGATGGTAACCAGCAAAAAGCAGCTTTAATTGAGCAAATGGTAGCGATCGCTAAGGAGTTGCCAGAATTTCAAAACCTCATTAGTATTCCCGGGTTTGGTGAAACCACTGTAGTGACCTTGATTGCGGAATTTGGTGATATTCGACGTTTCAAGAGCAGTAACGCTATGAATGCATTCGTTGGAATTGATTTTCGACATTATGAATCCGGTAAGTTTGTGGCAAAAGATACGATTAGCAAGCGTGGTAACGCAATTGCGCGTAAACTCCTATACAAAGCCGTTCTGAATTGTGTAATCGCTTCTCATTACCACCCCAACCACATTGGGGACTTTTATCAAAAAAGAAAAAAGCAATCCTCTTCGCCACAAACGAAAAAGATTGCCATTAGTGCAATACATCGCCTAATCCGTACGATGTATCATCTTGTAAAAAATGACCAGTTTTACGATTATTCTAAAACCCATATAAATCGCTAAAATTAGGTCATGATTCATTTTACAGCCAATGGTCAAAATAACCAAGGCCATGGGCTTATTTAGTATACCCTTAAACTCCTAAGCTTCTTTGAATGAATACCCTTCAGACCATCTCAACAACTAATTCTAAATCAAATTCCTTGTGGGGCTTGACTAATGGTAGAAAAAAAGCTGAAGATCATCGTTCCTGGGATACAAAGCTGGAGGTGGCAGAGGAACTTAGTCGTCTGCGCCAGGACTTTCCAACTATTTTTGGTGCGAAAAAGAAAGAGCGTTTTTATATTCACGAGATCGGGACCGATAATCTTTCGCCAATTAACGCGACTGCTGAGCCTAAGGAACAGATGGAAGAGAAAGTTGTGCCAGAGGCATCGTGGCCGGAATGGGTCAGTCCGAAAATGGCAAAGAAGATTAGTAAGGACATGAAACTCTTTGCGGTCGCCGTTGAGGTCGGCGATAATTACTACTTTCTGGACACGACTTTATATGATAATGGCGGCTTCATTTATCCGTTCGGTAATCGCGTCCGCCGCTGGGATGAGGCAAGTAAGGCGGTTGCCACCGCGGGAAGCATCGCGACCAATAAACGCTTTTGGAGCAATTTCCCTGAGCTGAACCCCTACTCGATGCGGGTTTTAAATCTACGGACGGGGGAAATAGTTTGGGACAATGGATCGGGTGAACAGAACATGTCGACTTGGGAAACTGATCAAATAACGCGGCGAATCGACCAGCTTAGTCAGCGGTTAGTCGATCATTTTGATGATACCGACCAGGAAATTCTGTCGGTAACCGACAAGACAAAGGAGAAGCCACAGATTGACTTCGCACGGTATGACGCTTCTAAATTTTTCGATAGTCTCAAGTACGTCATGGAATGCCTGGCGCAGCGGGAAAAGTTGAACAAGCTGCTGGGCTGGTATGACAGCAAGGTGCTTCAGGATCAGTTGCACCTGGTTGAACTGAGTAATTTAGAAACGATTAATGCGGAAGAGTTTGTTAAGTATTTGCAGGGAACCCGGCGGACGAGGCGCAAGGTGAAGGATTTGAATATTCTGGTAAACACCGTTGCGGACAATATGGATATCGACCAGATCATCAAGATGCTAAATTCAAATTTATCATTATCGAATCACTACCAGTATCGCGACCGCCACACGGCGGAGGTTCTTCAGCAGCTTGTGATTAAAGATAGCGAGGAGGTAAGACAAAGCGAAAGTTAAATGCCAACCATACCGGGTACATTAAGACTACTTGTAACCGCTTTCCAAGATCCGTTATACTAAAGATAATTACTGATGAAGGATAGGGGAAAAGCAATGACGGAGAAAAAGTCCTGGTACTATGGCCCACGTGAAAATTACGCAGTCATGTGGGAAGTCGATCACCCAGTTGGGATTATTCAAATTGTGCACGGCATGATTGAGTACACGGAGCGTTATGATCAGTTTGCCCACTTTGCTAATCGGGCCGGTTACATTGTGGTCGGCAATGATCATGTTGGCCACGGCAAAACTGTCAGGCAAAAAGATGATTATGGAAAATTTCCTGACGAGTGGGAAAGTTTAGTGGAGGATGTCCGTCTCCTCAAGCGGCAGGTGCAGGAACGCTACCCCAACCTTCCTTATACCATGTTGGGGCATTCGATGGGTTCTTACATTGTCCGACTGTATCTGGCTAAGTATGGTGATGATCAGCTAGCGGGAGCAATCTTAATGGGAACTGGCCAGCAATCGCAGCTGCTAACTGGATTGGGAATTGCAATTGCCGAAATTATTAAACTATTCAGGGGACCTGATTACCGGAGCAAATTACTGGAACAATTGAGCACCGGTTCGTTCAATCGCAATTTTAGGCCGAATCGTACCCGTTCAGATTGGATAAATCGCGATCCGCGAGAAGTCGATAAATACCTAGCAGACACTTATCAGCAATTTCGTCCGACAGTTAACATGTATCGGGGGATTTTTAACCTGTCTCATTTTGCCAACAAGAAGAAATCGATTCAGGCAATGCCGCATGATTTGCCGCTTTTGATCATTTCGGGTGCTCAGGACCCGGTTGGCGATTTTGGTAAGGGCGTTAGAAAACTGACGCGCCTACTACGGGTGGCTGGGTGTTCAAAGGTGACTCTTAAGCTATTTAAGGGAGCTCGACATGAAATCCTGCATGAGTATAACAAGGAAGAAGTAATGCAGTATATTATTGACTGGATTGGGCGGCAGTATCCAAGAGGATAGCTGCTGGCACATGGGTCGTTGAGAGTGGACTGCTAATTTGGAAAAAATAAAAGCATCGACCCGTTAAAGCCGATGCTTATTTCGTACTACTATAATATTGCATTAGTAACTGTATAAAGAAAGTGGGGATTAAAATGGCCAACAAATATAGCGAAACGACCTTGATGCTGTCAGGAATTGATTTACCGACGAATGTCCATGTTGGTGAGCATAGCTACTACAGCTTAGCACGCGATGAGGAACCGGCGAAGTTCAGTCAAAACCATATTTTGTACAACAACCCGCGCGATACCTATCAACTCAGGATCGGCAAGTTCTGTGCGATCGCGACGGGGGTTGAGTTTTTGATGGCAAGTGCGAATCACTCAATTAAGTCAATTTCAACCTATCCTTTTAATACTTTTTCACCCGAATGGCGGGAACTGACCCAGGTAAGTCGTCAGGATCTCAAGCGCAACGATACGGTGATTGGTAATGATGTGTGGATTGGCAGAAAGGCGACGATCATGCCCGGCGTGACGGTCGGCGATGGTGCAATCATTGGTGCTCAGGCAGTCGTGACGAAAAACGTTGCGCCATATACGGTCGTTGGCGGAAATCCTGCTAAGCTAATTCGCTCAAGGTTTGATGATGAGACGATCGCAAAGCTGGAGCAGATTAAATGGTGGAGCTTTCCCGATGAGTTGCTTGATCGGATTATTCCGCTGCTAACCACGCTTGATGTAGAAGAGGCGATTGTGAAGCTGGCTGAGATCAAAGAAAAGCTTGATGAGAGTAATTAAACGGGCTGAAAAGGGAAAGCCTACAATGAAAAGTAGGTAATAAAAAATAGCCAAAATAGGGAGCAATAAAATGGCAAATCGACAAACTGAAATTGAAAATAAAGCAATGAAAGACATCCTGATATCGATGCATAATTTGGGCGGTCAAGTGACAAGAAAAGAAATTCTGCAGGACTTGCGAGAAAACTCAACTAGTTTCACCGAAGAACAAATTGATCAGGAAAAAAGATCGAAAAAAACTGGAAAGATATACCACCCATTTCAATGGAAATTTAACTTTGCCGTTAAACATTTGATATTAGCTGGGTTTATTGATGATTTGGGAAATTATCAACTTGCGCTTTCTAAAAAAGGACGAAACGTTGATTTGACTTCCTTTGATGCAGATAAAGACGTTCGAGCAATTTCGGAGCCTAAATTCCCACATCATAATAGTACTAAGGGAGAAGAGACAGCACAGAAAAGTAATAGCACCGCAATCATCGAAGAAACGTCCACAGATGACGAAGAAGATTCTTGGCGTCAGCAGCTCCTGGACGCACTAATGAGAATGAATCCGAAGAAGTTTGAGCTATTCTGCCGTGGCCTGCTCAAGAAAATGGGCGTTGATGTGGATGATACGATTGGTGTTCAGTACGTTGCCGACGGTGGCTTGGATGGTTTTGGTTACGTTCGGTCTGATGATTATCGGACGACCCGGGTGGCTTTACAAGCAAAGCGCTGGCAGGGGAAGGTATCGGCGCCCGAGATTGACAAATTTCGCGGTGCAATGGATAAATACAACGCTGAGTTTGGTATCTTTATTACCAATTCCGATTTCACGCGGGATGCCGTACGAACGGCGCGGCAGGGTACTCGTATTATTACTTTAATCAATGGCGATCAGATTTGCGATTTGGTGGCTAAATATCGCTACTATGTTGAACCGGTGACGACTTATCGCCTGAAGAGCTTTTATTTAGATGAGGACTAGAACTAATGATTATGTGGACCATTCAGCCATATAGTGTGTACTTACAACTGAAAGAAACAGGTGTTTTTTCTTATAGGTAGATTATAGAATGAAGTTAGCCACCCAGTTGGTGGTAAATAAAAAACGCCATTCGGCGTGACATCAGGTATCATATTAAGTGAACCAAACCTATATGAAAGGATGTCCGTCAAATGACGCACTTAAATGATACCATGTCTACTATTTTATTGACTACTCATAAAAAGAATGCTCATCTTACTAAAGAAGAACGTGTGATGATTGCGACTTTAAAGTCGCAAGGACTTTCCAATCGCGCAATTGGTCGCCAATTAGGAGTTAATCATCAAACAATTAATAACGAGCTCAACCGTGGTACGGTCCGCCAACTTCGTCGTCAAAAATCTAATGGTAAGATTTACGAATATTCTTACTACATCTATAGTTATGAAGCTGGTCAGGCCACATATCTTGAACATCACCGCCATTCTGGTCGTCGTCGCTTATATTATTCTTCAAAGCAATTTTTACGATTAGCTGATCAGCTAATGCTTGGTGAGTTTGACGACCACCATTACTCCCCACAAGCGGTTATTTATAAGGCTCGAGATTTAATGAATGATGGCACCCTGATCCCAAAGTCGGTTGTAACTTTATATCAATGGATTAATGAGGGTGTGCTTCGTACGTCCAATTTAGACCTCTTTGAAAAACCTAAACGTAAGCATCATCAAACTCATCCGCAAGCTAAAAGGTGCTTAGGGCCTAATATTGCTCAACGACCTCAAACTGCGGACCAACGGTCCGAAATTGGCCATTGGGAACTGGATACAGTTCAGGGACAGAAAAACGGTAATGACAGTGTTGTACTAGTAATGACTGATCGCCTTTCACGAGTTAATATCACGAGTAAAATTGCTGGTAAAACTGCGCATGCAGTAAATCAGTTCTTTATAAATTTGCGCCAGAAAATGGGCACAGATGCTTACTATCGCATTTTTAAGACAATAACCTCTGACAACGGTTCAGAATTTAGTGAGTTAACACAAGTTCACGATCATGTTTTCTATGCTGATCCGTATTCCCCTTGGGAACGTGGATCCAATGAGATCAATAACCGGTTTCTCCGCAAGGAGATTACCAAAGGTGAAGCTATAAATAACTATAGTAGTGCTCAGATCATAGCGACTAATGATTGGATGAATCACTATCCACGGGCTATGTTTAATGGACATTCGTCAATGGATATCTATCGTAAGGCCTTCTACCAAGAGATATCACAGCTCCATCAACCAATAATCAATTGGTCAGTATTATTTATTTGAGTCCAGTGGCTAACTTATTCTTGAAATTTAGGGCTTTTTCTTATAATCCTCAAAAGTCAGAAAACTTAAAGGATCCGAGCTTTCAATTTGCGTACCATTGAATGCCAAAAATTTAGTTTTGGGACACTTTAATTGTAAGAACATAATGCTATAAAAGTTCTTAACTAGTCTTCGTAAGTTTAGAAATTAAGAGAAATAGATTTTGCCTTGAAGACCTTTCGGCAATTCACTTGGGATCTGCTAGTGTTTTCCCCATGCACATGGGGGTGATCCTGTGGATGCTGCCTGTCAAGTTGCTCATGCGATGTTTTCCCCATGCACATGAGGCATTCTTCGTATCAATCAAATGAGCAATAAGTTTTTCCCCATACGCATGGGGGACAAACAACTTTGTCGAAATGAGTTGTTAATTTATATTTGATATGGCTAACTTGGGTTAATTAAGGCAAAGAAGCTAAAATAGCCGGTGGGAGATTCCCATTGGCTATTTTATTACCGCTATATGGCAGGCAGAAGTTAAAAAATGACAGGCATAAAAAATGACTATAAATCTAAATAAGGAGGAAGAATATCATGACACCAGAAGAGCAAACCAACCTACGTCAAGTTGATCCAACGGAGCTTGCGCATTTCCGCCGCTACGTTCAGACCGGTCAGCCAATCAAGCATGATTCTCCGGAAATGGCGATGAGTGCCAAGATGACCGCCCGGGCGAACCTGATCCTGGCCGAAATCAGTACCGGTTATCACGATCACCAGGAGATTCAGGCGGCCTTATCCGAGCTGACCTGCCGCCCAGTCGATTCGACGGTGACCGTGATCCTGCCTTTTACGACTGACTTCGGCGCCAACATCAAGTTTGGCAAGCACATCTACGTCAATGCTGGCGTTGCCATGCAGGATCAGGGCGGCATCACGATTGACGATGGCGCTTTGATCGGCCATCATGTGGTCCTGGCGACGCTGAATCACGGTTTGGCTGCGGCTCACCGCCATGACCTCATCCCCGCGCCAATCCACATTTGCAAGAATGCCTGGATTGGGGCCAACGCTACCATCTTGCAGGGCGTCACGGTGGGGGAGAACGCTGTGATCGCTGCCGGTGCGGTGGTCACCAAGGACGTCCCAGCCAACACCGTGGTCGGCGGGGTGCCAGCCCGCCTCATTAAGAAGATAGAAAACTAAGCAAAACGCCAAAATGGCCGCCGAGGGCAATTCACTCTCGGCGGTCATTTAATTAGGAAAAGATGTTCAAAATTTTCTGCCAGAAATTATTGGGATGTTGTGGATGTTGTTGATTGGATTTTTGCTGCTCCTGCTCTTTGATTTCGAGCAGGTTCGTGTTGAGGCAATTGGTGATGTTCATTTGGATCATCCCTTCCTGTGGATGCTAGATTATTCGACAACGTGGCGTTCAAATGGCTGGTCGGAAATCCCTTCGCTCAGGATCTTCTTCGACCATTCCTTGGCGGAGAAGAGCGAGTGATCACGGTAGTTCCCGCAGGATTCAATGGTCGTGCCCTGGACATCTTCCCACTTGGTCTTGTAGGCAATTTCCTCCAGTGAAGACTTCAGCGCTTTAGCGACATCGGTCGTGGAATGTTCGCCCCAGGTAATCAGGTGGAAGCCGGTCCGACAGCCAAAGGGCGAACAGTCAATCACACCATCGAGGCGGTCACGCAGCAGACCCGCCAGGAGGTGTTCGATCGTGTGCAGCCCGGCCGTTGGAATGGCGTTGACGTTCGGCTGGACGAGGCGGAGATCGTAGTTGCTGATCTTGTCGCCCTTAGGCCCGGTTTCGACGGTAATTAAACGAACGTAGGGTGCCTTTACCTTTGTGTGATCCAATGTAAAACTTTCAACCTTAGCCATAATGAAAAACTTCCTTTCTAAATTAGCCCCAAACTTCTTCGGCGATTTCCTTAATCAGCTTGATCTTGTTCCATTGCTGCTCTTCCGTCAGAATATTACCTTCTTCCGTTGACGCGAACCCACATTGGGGACTGAGACAGAGGTGATCGAGCGGGTGGTACTTCGCTGCCTCATTGATCCGGTCAATGATTGCCTGCTTGTCTTCCAGCTCACCGCTCTTGGAGGTGACCAGCCCGAGGACCACGTATTTGTCGTCTGGTACAGCGGCGAGCGGTTCAAAGCCACCGGCGCGGTCGCTGTCGTATTCCAGGTAGAAGGCCTTGACGTTTTCGTGGGCCAGCAGGGTGTCGGCCACTGGTCCGTAGCCACCAGCCGCGGCCCAGGTGGAGTGGTAGTTGCCCCGGCAAACATGGGTGTTGATAGTTAGGTCCGTTGGCAGGTCGGCAATGGCCTCGTTGTTAACCTTTAAGAAGCGTTCCTGCAGGGCCTTGAGCTGTGACGTATCAGCGTTTGGATCCTTCTTCTTTAGGTTCGCGAAGTTGTTGACCGAGATACCCCAGGTACAGTCGTCTAACTGGAGAGTTCGACAACCAGCCGCGTATAGGTCCTCAATTACCTGGTGATAGGCAGCTGCTACGTCATGGTCGAGCTCATCCAGGTTCGGGTAAAATTCCTTCGCATTGGCTTGATTTTCTGGTCGCAGGAACTCCTCCAAAAATTGCGCTGGTGCGGGAATCGTCTGCTTGACCTGGGTTCCTGGACTGACATGGTCACGGACGAACTTGAAGTATTCAACGAAGGGGTGATTTTCACCAGTGACCTTGCCGGTAAGCTGGGCGGTTTCTGGACGGGTCTCTTCGTCGGCGAAGTGGTAACCTTCCTTCAAAATGGCTTTCTTAACGCCACCCAGGCCCCAGAAAAAGTCGAGGTGCCACCAGCTGCGCCGAAATTCACCGTCCGTCACGGCCTTCAAGCCAGCCGCTTCTTCCTTTTTAATCAAATCTTCAATACAGTGATTTTCAACCTCCGTCAGCTCGGGCTTGCTGATCTCGCCCTTGGCGTACTTGGCGCGGGCGTCCTTCAGTTCCTGGGGACGTAGGAATGAGCCGACAATGTCAAAACGAAATGGGGAAGTCGTGCGTGTAGTAAATTCAGTCATAAAACATCGATCCTTTCTTCATGTAAAAGCTAACTCAGGGTAAATAAAAATCCCCGCAGAAAAGCATTTGCTCATCTGCGGGGACGTCTTTTCAACGTGTTACCACCCTTGTTTAACCGGGCATCACTGCCCAATCCTCAGTAGGTACACCATTTCCATGGTAGACCCAGACGCGATACCGGGCGTCTCCCGTGAGGTGCTAACCAAGCGGCTCACACCTCGCAACTGCTCCAAGACCATCTTCGTGAAGATCCATCATGCCGGCTCGCACCTTCCCCGGTTCTCTGTGATGACTTCAGGTCACTACTCATCTCTTCTAAGCAATTTCTAATTTGATTGTCATTATTGTAACCACACTTTTCTCAGCTGTCAACAGTGATTTGTAAATTTGATGTGGTAAAAGGGACAATAAGAAAAGATATAAATAGGAAAAGCAAAATTATAAAATGATGAGAAAAATATTCTGCAATCGTCCGTCACCATTTCCCAGGAAATATTAATCATGAAAAAACTCATCCTAAAATTTTCTTGCCAATCGTAAAACGATTTAGGCTGAAAACGTTAATCTGCCGGCCCGCAATCCATGATATACTCAACTCAAATAGGAGGTATTTATCATGAAAAACGTCTACTTTGATCACGATGGCAACGTCGACGACTTGGTTTCGCTTTTGCTCCTGCTTCAGGTGCCGGACATCAAGCTGCTTGGCGTTGGGGTGGTTGACGCCGACTGCTACGTCGATCCGGCCGTCGAGGCTTCCCGGAAGATCATCGACCGCTTCAACCAGCACCACGACCCGCTGGAAGTCGCCAAGTCCGATTCCCGGGCCCACCACCAGTTCCCATCTAACTGGCGGCTGAGTTCATTCTCCTTTGACGCCTTTCCGATGCTGAACGAGTCCGGCACCATCAAGACGCGTCAGGCGGCCAAACCCGCTCACCTGGACATGGTCGAAAAGATCAACCAGGCGGACGGTCCGGTAACCCTGATCATGACCGGCCCGCTGACTGACCTGGCCCGGGCCCTGCAGGCGGACCCAGGCATCCAGGACAAGATCGAATGCCTCTACTGGATGGGCGGCTGCCTGGATGGTCACGGTAACGTCAATGAAATGGGCTTTGACGGGACTGCCGAGTGGAATGCCTTCTGGGATCCGGAGGCCGTCAAGGCAGTCTTTGATTCCAAAATCAAGATTCAGATGGTCGGCCTCGAGAGTACCGAAGAGATTCCGCTGACCAAGGAATTGCGCCTTCACTGGGCCAGTCTCCGCAAGTACCCGGCCATCGACCTGATTGGCCAGGGCTACTCGCTGGTCTTAGCGGACGAAGCCGATTCAACCTACTACCTCTGGGACGTCCTGACGACCCTGTCCAGTCTCTACCCAGACCTGGTCAAGACGATCCAGACCACGGCGGACGTCAAGACGCAGGGGCAGGCAGCTGGCCGGACCTTTAAGACTGCCGATGGTCGCCCACTGACCCTGGTCACCAAGGCGGACAAGGATGCCTTCTTCAAGACAATGGATGAGCTGGCCGAGTCCGCTCACCTCGAGTAATAAATGTAGGGTCCAGAATTGCTCTCACCGAGGAGTGATTCTGGATTTTCCTTATGAAAGGGGGAGTTAGGTGAAACTCAGACAGACGGCTCCGTGGCCGATCCCGCCCGAAGCCCAGGCAAGTCGTCAATCCAAGGCTGGATACCACCAGGTCAAATACGATTGGCAGACGGAGAACTGGCACTACGAGGCGCGCTGGCACGAGCGGGTTCCGGGCGCTAAATTAATTTCCCGGCCGAGCTGGCACCTGGAGCGGGTCCGCCCGGGGAAGGGGTATGGTCCCGCTGCGGCACCCCGAATAGCCCAGACCCTGGTTGGGAAATCCTGGCTGCCGACGCGCCAGGTTCGTTACTGGGCCCGTCGCTATAATGACGGCGTGGCCACGGAACGAGAGGTTCAACTACTCCGGCTGGCCCATCCCGCCCCGAAGACGGATCACGATGATTAAATCCGGACAATCATTTCCCGGGAAATAAATTTGATCAGGTGATTACCCAATTGTCCGGATTGTGCTAAAATGTGACCAACTAGGGTACTTGCAGGCGATACCTAATCCAACATTGCCGTCGATGGAAAGGATCAACATGCGAATCAATGTTTTACAGCACACGCCGAACGAAGGTCCCGGCTCCATTCAGGACTGGGCCCACCTTCACAATCATGAATTCTACGTCTACCATCCCTACCAGTTTGGCAACCTCCCGACGGCAGACGAGACGGACCTGCTCGTCATCCTCGGCGGCCCGATGAGTCCTAACGACGACCTCGATTGGATCAAGCAGGAGCGGGTCCTGATCAAGCAGCTTCTCGACCAGGGCAGGCCGATCTTCGGGGCCTGCTACGGTGCCCAACAGATCGCCAAGACGCTGGGTTACGAGATCGGCAAGGCCCCGCACAAGGAAATCGGCTGGGCGCCGGTCTACCGGCAGTCAGACGTGATCCCGGGAATCCCGGAAAAGCTGGTGGCCCTGCATTGGCATGAGGAAATGTTCCAGGTGCCGGCCGAAGCACAGCTGCTTTTCTCCAGTGACCTGGTGAAGAACCAAGGCTTCCTGCTCGGCACAAACGTTATCGGCCTCCAGTTCCACTTCGAACCACAGCTCGACAACGTCCGCGAGATGGCGGTCAACGATGACCAGTATCCGCTCGAAGGCAACGACCTTCACCAGACGCCGGCGGAGATCATTGCTCATGGTGTGCCGGCCGAAAATCAGCAAGTGATGTTTAAACTTTTGGATTACATTGTCAAGTAAATAATTAGGGCAGTCCTCGTGAGATGCTTTTTTTCACGTCGGCTGTCCTTTTTTGTCTCAGCTAGGATTTTAGGTAGTTGAAAGGGAGACAACCAAAAGCTGATGAATTAAATTAAAATCTTGCTCATTATGTCCCAAAAGTGTTAGAGTGGATTGCGAGATAAAAAGATGGGGGTGTGAAGGCGATGACTGGAAAATACGATGCGATCAAGGCGGCATTAAAGGAGCCGGCACTAAATGCCCAGATGTTTGCCTGTCGCTTTGGACTAGAGGTTAAGAAGCATCGGGTGCTGACGAACGGGCGGGCGAGCCGCTACCCATATCCAGCTAATCTGCGTTCTCGAAAACATAATGTTTACCTAAATTCGGGCTACACTGATGACATGATTGACTTTGAGACGGCCCCGGTTGTTGGGAGCAAGCGGGCCGTGCGTCACCTGAAGGTTTTGGAGCAGATCATGATTGCCCAGCTGCACAGCGACGAGCGCCTGTGGCCACTGAGCATGGCCCCGGCGCCGCTCTACCAGAATGACCTGGACTACCTGAAGACGGCCTTTACCAAGCCCTGGGACCAGGCCAACCACGACTACCTCGGCAAGAAGTACGGAATCGCCCAGGAAATCTTAGGGGACGTCCACGTCAACTTCAGCCTCAACAGTGATCTGGTCAAGGAACTCTATCAGCGCTTCTACACGGATCGTTACGACAGCCTGGTTGACTTCCAGAACCATCTCTACTTTAAGCTGGCTCAGAGCTTCTACCTCTACCAGTGGCTCTTCACCTACCTCTTCGGTGCCAGCCCGGTCACCGAGGACATGCCACACAGCTTCCCGGATGACCTCGAACTGCCGGTTCGGAGCCTGCGCTGCAGCAACTACGGGGATGACAACCTGGCGACGGAACAGGTCACCTATAATTCCCTGGAGGAGCACTTTACGGAGCTCCAAAATTACATCGACAATGGCTCCTTCTACAGCCTGAAAGAATTCTTCGGGCCAGTGCGGATGCGGCGTCACAACCACGACAACAACGACCTGATGGGGATCCTCAAGAACGGGATCAACTACATCGAGTTCCGGAACTTCGACCTCGACCCGCTGTCCCGGACGGGGATCAGTGACGACACGATCAACTTCCTGGAATTGCTCCTGCTCGACAGCATTGTTTCGCCACTGCCGGATAACTTAGCTCATCGGCTGGCTGAGGCTCGGAAGCAGAACAACGAGGTGGCCCTGCAGAAGCCGCAGGAAGAGGCGGACTGGATGAAGGAAGCCGCCAACCAATTGATGGCCGAGCTGCAGACCTTCGTGGCGGAATTCAACGCCCCACGGGAATACCGTCTGGCCCTGACCTTTGCCCAACGGCGGATTGATGATCCGAGCCTGACGATCAGTGGGCAACTGGCCGACCAGATCGAAAACGGCAACCTGCTGTCATTTGGCTTGAAGATCGCCAACGACCGCTACACCGCTAACATCGGTTACCAGCACCCACTGCAGGCGATCAGCGACACCTACTCGGATGACGTTCAGCGCTTGATTCGGGCGGGCATCGAGCTCGGCATCTCGGTCCTGCTGGAGGATGACAAGGTTGTCCTGAGCGTGGACGACCACCAGGAGATCTACCAGCCCGATGAAGACCTTGATCTCAGTAACAAGGATGTCAGGAAGTTCGTTTTGGACGCCTTTCCAGAGGCCCGGGCGTTCCAAGAAGAACCATTAGAAATCAACAAATAAGTAAAGGGAGGAGCATCGTGGCAGCAAGTGGCCACGATGCTCCTTTAATTACCCGGGAAATAAAGGTGATAAAAATGCGAAAAATTGGAATTATTGGGCTGGGCCACGTAGGTCGGTTGCTCGCCCACCAGCTTCTTGTGACGGAAGCAGTTGACGAGCTGGTCCTGATCGATCAAGATGATCAGCTGGCGCTGGGCCTGCAGAGCGACCTGGCGGATGCCGCGGTTGCCCTGGCCCACCAGCCCCAGATTGTCATCCAGGACTACGCGGCCCTGAAAGATGCTCAAGTGCTGGTGGTGGCGGCCGGCAACAGCCAGCTGATCCAGGAAGAACCGATGGCGGAGTTGACTACCAACCGGGAGCTGGTGGATGCGATTGCCCCGCAAATTCACGCGAGCGGCTTCGCGGGTGTCATCGTCAACCTAGCTAATCCGAACGAGGCGGTGACGGCCTACCTGCAGCAGCGGGTGCTCCTGCCGGCCAAGCAAGTGCTGGGGATTGGAACCGTCCTCGACACGGCTCGTCTCCACCGTGCCGTGGCCACCGCCGCCAAGCTATCGCCGACCAACGTGGGGGGCTTCGTCTACGGCCAGCACGACGGCCAGCAGGTCTTTGCCTGGTCGACGGTTCGGGTCAATGGCCAGCCACTGGACGCGACGATCAACGGCCGCAAACTCGACCAATCGCGCCTGAAGGTCAACGCCGACCTGAGCAACTGGTACTCGCTGCAGGGGCTGGGGTACAACGCCCACGCGGCCTGCGCCTGGACCCAGCGGATCATCAGCGCGATCCTGACCGATGAGCAATTGGCCCTGCCGGTGGCCATCTACCAGCCACAATACTCGACCTACGTCAGCTTCCCGGCCCTGATCGGTTGCCAGGGCGTGGGCAACCTCTTGTTACTGAAGCTCTACCCGGTTGAAGAGGCCGGAATTAAAACGGCCGCCACGACGATTCAACAACAGGTGGCGGCCATGCAAAGGATGGGGAAAGATAATGATTAAAAAACTAGCAGTTTACTGTGGTTCGCGTGCCGGAAAGAATCCCGACTACGAAAAGATTGCCGAACAGATCGGCACTAAGATGGCCCAGCACCAGATTGACCTGGTCTACGGTGGTGGCCAATACGGAATGATGGGCGCCGTGGCCCGGGGCGTCCTCGACCACGACGGGACCGTGCACGGCATCATCACCAAGCAGCTGGCCAGTCGCGGCGTCACCTTTGACGCCATCGCCGATCTGCGGGTGGTGCCGGACATGGACACGCGCAAGAAGGAAATGATGCAGCTGGCCGACGGGATGCTGGCCCTGCCCGGTGGCCTGGGGACCCTTGAGGAGATCAGTCAGGCGGCGTCCTGGATTACCCTCGGCGACAACGCCAAGCCGGTCGCCTTCTACAACCTGGACGGCTTTTACGATCCCCTCCGCGACCAGCTCGTGGCGATGAACCGGGCCGGCTTCATGGAGCAGCGCTACCTGGATAGCCTGTGCTTCAGCGACGATTTCAACCAGATCTTGGACTTCATGAACAGCTACCGGGCTCCGCTGCGGCGGCAGTACAAATAAAGAATTGGCAGATTGCAAGAAATAACTTGAACGAATTTAATGACGTAGATTAAGCAGGAAGATCTCGATCGGTGTATGCCAATTAAGACATTTAAGTGGCCGGGAATTCAGATACCAATTGATTTGAACCAGCTGGCGATCGCTCAGCTCTTCAATAGCTTGTCCCTTGGGAATAAAGCGCCGTAAAACTCGATTACGGTTCTCATTACTACCGCGTTCATGTGGTGAATAAGCATGGGCAAAATAAACCGGAGTACCAGTTTGCCGTTCAATTGTCTGATAGTTAGCGAACTCTTTCCCATGATCCACGGTCAGCGTCTTGAGCTTGTCTTGAAGTTGACTAGCTAGTTCAAGTACGGCTTGAGTCATAGACTGACTGTCGCGGCCATGGAGCCGTTTAACAATTGTCAGGCGACTCTTACGCTCCACAAAAGTAGCCACAGCTTGACCTTTACGTTTGCCAGAAAGTACGGTATCAGCTTCAAAGTGGCCGAACTCCTGGCGAGTTTCGACTTTATGAGGACGCTCCTCAATGGAGCGGCCGTGACTGAACGTACCACGCTTTTCTTTAGCACGATGACGACGAATTCCATGATCAGGCAAATCGGGTAGCTGTACATCAAGCCAGCCTTGATCAATCCAGTTATAGACCGTCTTGTAGGCAATCCCAACCACATGGGCAACTTGTTCAGGGGACCACTTCTGGACTTGAATCTTTTCCTCGACCAAGTGTTTAAGGTTTTTAGTGAGCGAAGACTTCCGCCCCCGTTGACTAACCTTTTGTTCAAAGTCAGTTTGCGCTAGCTCAGCCTGGTACTCACTATTTAGCCGGTGAAGTTCGTTAAAGATGGTGGTCTTACTAAAGCCTAAGTAGTTAGCGATGTATCGCAAGGAACGTCCTTCATTATGAAGTGTTTCAATGACAACACGGTTCTGGAATGATAAAATAGTGGTGCTCATCAAGGCCCTTCTTTCTAATGGATTGTACGGTAACACCATTAAAGACCTTGATGGGTTTTTCTGTCCACTTAAATGTTCAACTTAAATTTTACAATCTACCAAAAATAAAAAACGCCGCAGAAACGGCGTGAATTATTGCAGTGGTTGAATGGTGTAAATCTGATCGTCGGCCTCATCGGTGAGGGAAACGGGACGGTTCTCGTTAGCCCGAATGGTGATGTGGTAGCCGAACTTATCGAGGAATACTAATTTGTCGGCCTGAATCTGCTGGACGGTGGCCGGAATCGGCTGATCATCGATTCCCAGTTTTAATTCAGGAGAAATGGTGATTTTATGGGAGCGATCGCGTTCCTTATCATAATACTGCCAAGTGCCCGTGTAAAAAATCGGCAGCGCGGTCGTTTTGCTGCTTTTCTTCGCGTGACTGAACCCAAAAGTACTGCTGAGCCCAGCCATCAGTCCCGCGCCGAAAAGTAACATTCCCTTTTTCTTCATATTCCATCAGTCTCCTCAATTAATTAAGTGATAAGTTAATTTTTCATCATCAATATTATACACACTTTTGTATTATGAGAAGATTTCAATTCTGTTAAAATCACGCAATAATTGTTAGAATTAGAGTAAGCAAAACTATCTGCGTAAAGGGAGAGAAATACAGCATGCTTAAGCTTGGAATTATTGGAACCCACATTATCACTGATCAGATGCTAGATGCAGCAAAGACGACCGGCAAATATCAATTGACGGCCGTCTATTCGCGGACGATGGCCCGGGCCAAGGAATACGGCGAACCATACGGCGCCACCGAATACTACGATGACCTGCACAAGTTCTTCGAAGACGGTGATTTTGACGTGGTCTACGTGGCTTCACCGAACAGCCTGCACTACCAGCAGGTGCGTCTGGCAATCGAAAACGACAAGTTCATCATCGTCGAGAAGCCGGCCTTCGTTAACCCGGCCGAATTCGAGGCCATCGAATCACTGCTGGCCGCTCACCCGAAGGCCCGCCTAGTCGAAGCGGCCCGGCACATCCACACGCCGCTCTACCGGCAGGCGGTCGCCAAGTTTGATGAAATGAAGAAGGAGCACTGCCAGGGCGGGACGATCACCGTCATGAAGTACTCGTCACGCTACGACAAGGTGCTGGCCGACTCGAAGCCCTACCCGAACATTTTCACCCTCGACTTCGCCGGTGGGGCGCTGATGGACCTCGGTGTTTACGCCGTCTACGGTGCGGTAACCCTGTTTGGCGCGCCGACGTCCGTTCTCTACTTCCCAACCCTGGCCAAGACCGGTGTCGACGCCAAGGGGGTTGCCATCCTGAACTACCAGGACTACTCGGTCACCCTGAACTTTGGGAAGACCGCCAACTCCCACCTCGATTCCGAAGTGTACGGCTTGAAGGACACCCTGGTCTTTGACAGCATCTTTGACACCAAGCACGTTACCTACTATGATGCCGACCAAAACGCCCACGTCCTGGATGCACCGGTCGCCAAGAATTCGATGACCGACGAAATGAACGATTTCGCCGACCTCTTCAACAACCCGGACGACCCAGAGGAACAGGAAAAGTACAAGCACTGGCTGGACCTGGCCCGCACGGTCAACTCCATCATGTACTCGCTGCGCAAGTCCGCCAACCTGACGTTCCCAGCAGACAAGGAAGAATAGGATGATGTTGAATTGATTAAACAATTTCAGGAACATTTCAACGCGCGCTATAAGGAGCCGACCGCGATCCAATCCGCGGTCGCCGAAGCGCTGCAAAACGACAAGTCAGTCCTCGGGATTGCCCCGACTGGATCGGGGAAGACCCTGGCCTTCACGCTGCCGTTGCTGCCGAAGGTCATGCCGGGGACCGGTACCCAGATCTTAGTCCTGTCGCCGTCCCAGGAGCTGGCCCTGCAGACCGCCCGGGTGATGCGTGAGTGGGCGACCCTGATCGGGGTCAAGGTCCAGTCGCTGACCGGGGGCGCCAACCTGTATCGTCAGGTCAAAAAGCTGCATGAGCATCCGGACGTGGTCGTCGGGACGCCGGGGCGGGTTCTCCACATGCTGGATAACCATCACCTCAAGCTTGGCCACCTACAGACCCTGGTGATCGATGAGGCGGACGACCTGCTTCAGGACGATACCCAGGCCGTGGTTGAGGATATCGAGCGGGCCACACCGCTGAGCACCCAGCTGGCCTTCTTCTCCGCCACCATGTCACCGGTCTTCAAGGATCTGGATGTCATGTTTGGCCGGGACATCGTCGTCTTTGACGTTCGCGACACTGACAAATCGCGGGGGCCGGTCAAGCACGGTTACCTGACCGCACGGACGAACCAGCAGAAGACCGCCACGCTACGGCGTTTGGCCAGCGTCAAGGACTTTCGGGCCCTGGTATTCTTCAACAGCACCCGGACGCTCAATTATGCGGCCAGCCGGCTGAAGCACGAGCACGTTAACGTTGGCATCCTGGGCGGCCGGCAGAAGCAGACCCAGCGGGAGCGTGCGATGCGGCTCTTCCGGAAGCGGCAGATTAAATTGCTGCTGACGACGGATCTGGCGGCCCGGGGCCTGGATATCCCGAAGCTGCCGGGT
This sequence comes from Limosilactobacillus sp., assembly GCF_022482365.1. Taxonomy (NCBI): domain Bacteria; kingdom Bacillati; phylum Bacillota; class Bacilli; order Lactobacillales; family Lactobacillaceae; genus Limosilactobacillus; species Limosilactobacillus sp. The sequence goes on along the minus strand of NZ_JAKVPE010000001.1, from coordinate 892,330 downwards.
GTGGTTAACTTTGATCTGCCGAAGACGACCAACACCTACATTCACCGGGCGGGTCGGACTGGTCGCCAAGGTGAGCCTGGCGTGGTTTTGAATCTCGGGGATGACCACGACATCCGGGATTTGAAGAAGTTGGTGGGCGAGACCGATGTCAAGCTAATTCAGATGTACATCGCCAACGACCAACTGACCGACCAGAAGCCGGTGGCGGGGCAGGCGACGGTTTCGTTGAAGCGTAAGTTCAGCCACCACCTGCAGGAGGCTCAGCGCGACGACGGCAGCGTGGAAAAGCACGTTCACAAAACGCTGGCTGGTTTCACCAAGCCAAAGAAGCGGCACCACAAGAAGAATCGTAAGAACAAGGGCATTCGGCTCAAGCACCGCCGCAAGAATGCCGGCAACTAAAAGAAAAAGAATATTATCGTCTTTACCAATGCCCGGTAAAATGCGATAATATTCTTTGTTTGGTCCCATAGTATAATTGGATAGTACATCCGCCTCCTAAGCGGTCGATTCCGGTTCAAGCCCGGATGGGATCATTGATAACGCCACGCCCACGCTGGGCTGGCGTTTTTTTGCATTAATTTTGAAAAACTGTACAGAATGTTGTACAATTTATATATAATAAAAAGGGGGTAAGAAAATGGAAGCAGTAGCCTATTCAAATTTTCGCAAGGGATTAAAAGAATATTTCAAACAGGTAAATACTAACAATGAACCCCTGATAGTAACGAATAAGAATCCTCAAGATAATGTTGTTGTAATATCAAAGGATGATTACGATGCAATCATGGAAACATTAACAATTAGCAATAATGATTACTTGATGGCCAAGATAGCGCGAGGGGATGCGCAATTCGAGAAGGGCTCTTTTAAGACGCATGACTTGATTGAGGAATTTAATCATGATTAAGGCATGGTCAGATGATGCCTGGGACGATTATATGTACTGGCATCGAACAGGTCAAAAGAAGGTCGTCAATAAAATTAATAAACTCATCAAAGATATTGATAGACATCCTTTTGATGGAGAAGGGAAACCGGAGCCCTTGCAGTTCAACTTATCTGGTAAATGGTCTCGACGAATTAATCTGGAAGATCGTTTAGTCTATAAGGTTGATGAAACAACAATTTATATTTACTCCTAAATTTCAAGAATAAGTTAGCCACTGGACTCAAATAAATAATACTGACCAATTGATTATTGGTTGATGGAGCTGTGATATCTCTTGGTAGAAGGCCTTACGATAGATATCCATTGACGAATGTCCATTAAACATAGCTCGTGGATAGTGATTCATCCAATCATTAGTCGCTATGATCTGAGCACTACTATAGTTATTTATAGCTTCACCTTTGGTAATCTCCTTGCGGAGAAACCGGTTATTGATCTCATTGGATCCACGTTCCCAAGGGGAATACGGATCAGCATAGAAAACATGATCGTGAACTTGTGTTAACTCACTAAATTCTGAACCGTTGTCAGAGGTTATTGTCTTAAAAATGCGATAGTAAGCATCTGTGCCCATTTTCTGGCGCAAATTTATAAAGAACTGATTTACTGCATGCGCAGTTTTACCAGCAATTTTACTCGTGATATTAACTCGTGAAAGGCGATCAGTCATTACTAGTACAACACTGTCATTACCGTTTTTCTGTCCCTGAACTGTATCCAGTTCCCAATGGCCAATTTCGGACCGTTGGTCCGCAGTTTGAGGTCGTTGAGCAATATTAGGCCCTAAGCACCTTTTAGCTTGCGGATGAGTTTGATGATGCTTACGTTTAGGTTTTTCAAAGAGGTCTAAATTGGACGTACGAAGCACACCCTCATTAATCCATTGATATAAAGTTACAACCGACTTTGGGATCAGGGTGCCATCATTCATTAAATCTCGAGCCTTATAAATAACCGCTTGTGGGGAGTAATGGTGGTCGTCAAACTCACCAAGCATTAGCTGATCAGCTAATCGTAAAAATTGCTTTGAAGAATAATATAAGCGACGACGACCAGAATGGCGGTGATGTTCAAGATATGTGGCCTGACCAGCTTCATAACTATAGATGTAGTAAGAATATTCGTAAATCTTACCATTAGATTTTTGACGACGAAGTTGGCGGACCGTACCACGGTTGAGCTCGTTATTAATTGTTTGATGATTAACTCCTAATTGGCGACCAATTGCGCGATTGGAAAGTCCTTGCGACTTTAAAGTCGCAATCATCACTCGCTCTTCTTTAGTAAGGTGTGCATATTTGCGATGAGTGGCCAAGAGGTTAGTGGGCATGGTATCATTTAAGTGCGTCATTTGACGGACATCCTTTCATATAGGTTTGATTCACTTAATATGATACCTGATGTCACGCCGAATGGCGTTTTTGCATTTACCACCAATTAGGTGGCTAACTTCATTCTATAATCCACCATTTATATTTACTCTTGCAAGGATCATTATTAATTAGTCAATTTAATATTCAAAACAGAAGCCTCAGTAACTGTGCAAATGCACAGAACTGAGGCTTTGTTAGTCCAACACCTACTCCTAGGGCCCTTTGGACTCGTTCAATTTCATTATTACAGATAATTTCTGGAGTGTCAAAATCTAATTAATCTCGATAAATCGCCAATGCCACCTTCTTGAGCGTATAATGAACAATAGTAATGCTAAAGGGGGATTCAACGTGCAGGCACCATACAAGATCATGCTGCTCTTCGGGACGCGGGCCGAGGCGCTCAAGCTCATCCCGGTCATCCGACTGATGCGTCGTCAGCCGGACAAGTGGCAGCCGGTGATCGTGACGACGGCGCAGCAGCAGCACCAGTCGCAGCTTTTGCAGGCGATCGAACGCTTCAACATCCGGCCGGACTTCAACCTCGACGTGGCCGACGCGCCCGAATACGACCTGGTCGAGCAGCTCAGCAAGCTCCTCCACAACCTCAACAACGTCATGAAGGCCAGCCAGCCCGACATGTTACTGGTGGCCGGGGATGCGACGACCAGTTTGGCGGCCAGCCTGGTCAGCTTCTACCAACACCTGCCGTTGGGACACGTCGAGGCCGGGCTGCGGACCTACGACAAGAACCTGCCCTTCCCCGATGAAATGCACCGCCGGTTGACCGACGACCTGGCCGATCTCTACTTTGCCCCGACGACCCGCGCCCGGGACAACCTGCTGGCGGAGCACCATCCGGCCCAGCAGATCTACGTCACTGGCAACACCTCGATCGATGCCGTCCGCGAGGCCCTCTCGACCGAATTTCACAGTCCGCTCCTCGACCAGCTGCCGGCGGACCACCGGGTGATCGTTCTGACGATGCGCCGTCCGGAAAGCGTGGGGGCCCCGATGAAGCGGGTCTTCCACACGATGCGTGACATTGTCCAAACCAACCCCGACGTGGAGCTGATCTATCCGGTGGTTGACGATCCGGAAATCATGGATCTGACCAATGACATCCTGGGGGAACATGAGCGGATCCACCTGGTAAAGCCGTTGCCGCACCGGGACTTCCTGAACCTGGCGGCCCGCAGCACCCTGATCATCACGGACTCGGGATCCATCCAGGAGGAGGCGCCGGCCCTGCATAAGCCGGTGCTGCTCCTGCGGGAGAAAACCGAGCGGCCGGAAGCGGTCGACGCGGGGGTTGTCCGAATCGTCGGCACCGACCCGACGACCATCCAGCAGGCGGTCTTTGAGCTGCTGCACAATCACCGGGCCTACCGCAAAATCGCCAGCGCGCCGAATCCTTTTGGCGATGGGCACGCCAGCGAGCACATTCTTGAAATTATTGATCATTATCTAAGCGCAAAATAGCAAACCGCCTTCCAGCCAGACAATCAGCCAGCTGGCAGGCGGTTTTTATTATTTTGTTGTTCACTGAAGTTTATGCTTGATGACTGAAAATGCTGACCATTGAGCGCTTCCAAAGATGATATGATGGAATTGCAAGTTAAACCGGGAGGAGATTTCATTGAAAAAAGCGCATAAGAAGCTCTACAAGGCCGGCAAACGGTGGCTGACCGCCATGATCACGATTGGGGCGGTCACCGTCCTGGGCGGAGCGGCTACGGCCCAAGCTGATTCGCAGGCAACGACCATCGAGCCACAGACCGCAGCGGTGCAAACACAGACAACCACGGTGCCACAGGAGGAGCAGCAGGGCCAGGCTTCACAGGAAAAGCAGGCGACGGCCAATGCAGACCAGGCGGTGCAGGAAGAAACGACCACGGCCACGAGCCAGGCGACCACCGCGACCAGCGGACTGACCGTTTCCCAGCCCCAGGCCAACGCCGCCAATCAGTGGGCCCACTACGACCAGGGCTGGTCCTACACGGATAGCCAGGGCAACTGGGTTTACAGCCAGTGGCAGCACATCAACAACAACTGGTACTACTTCAACGACGCCGGCTACGCTCAGACCGGCTGGCTCAAGACCACGGTTGGTAATTGGTACTATTTTGACAATCAGAATGCCTGGGCGCTGAAGGGCTGGCAATACCTGGACAACAACTGGTACTATTTCGATCTCAGCCAGGCCAACGCACTGACTGGCTGGCAGTGGATCGATAACAATTGGTATTATTTCGACGCGGCCAACCGGGGACAAATGAAGGTTGGCTGGCAAAAGATCAATCAGAAGACTTACTATCTGAATGAGCAGCACGACGGCACGTACGGCGCGATGAAGACCGGCTGGCAGTGGCTCAATGGTCATTGGTACTTCCTGAACGGCGATGGGGCCGCGGCCTTTGGCTGGAGCTCGATTGGCGGGAACGAATACTATTTTGACCCGCAAACGGCTCAGATGGCCACAGGCGATACGGTGATCGACGGCTATCACTTTTACTTTGACCCCGCCTCTGGTCACCAGCTGCGGGGACTGGTGCTGAACCCGACCAGTCACAAGCTGATGTACTATGACGAAAGCACCGGGAGTCGAAAGACACAGCTGACCACGGAAGGACGGACGCTGAACTTTGACCCGACGACCGGCGATCTTGACACAACCGGCTGGGCAAGCGGCCTGGTCAAGCTGAACGGGCACAACTATTACTACGATGCCGCCAATGGGCAATTCAGCAGCAGCGACTGGCGGCAGCTTAGTGGTCACTGGTACTACTTCGGTGACCAGGCGGCGGCCACCACGGGCTGGTACCGGTCCGCGGCCGGCAATTGGTACTACTTCGCTGCCGATGGAACCGCCACGACCGGCTGGTTCAAATCCGCTGCCGGGAATTGGTACTACTTTGACCCGACGAACGCCTGGGCGCAGACCGGGTGGTTCAAGTCCGCGGCTGGCAACTGGTACTACTTCGATCCGACGAATGCTTGGGCCTTGAAGGGCTGGCAGCGGATCAACAATAATTGGTACTACTTTGACACCGACCAGACCTGGGCACTGAAGGATTGGCAGCTGATCAACGGGACCTGGTACTATTTCGATCCGCAGAACTGCTGGCTGGATTATCAGCCAACCCTGGACTACGCTTGGCGGTCGATTATCAACCAGTACTCCAACCCGGTGGCGATTGCGATCCAGTCCCAAGCCACCAACCAGGTGTACACGTATACGAACGTTGCTGGGCACACCTTCGACACGGCCAGCACCGTTAAAGTGGCCGTCCTGGCGGAGCTGCTGCACAACACCGGCGGCAGCCTGACCTGGCAGCAGCAACAGCTAGCGGCGAAGATGATCCGCAACAGTGACAACGACGCGACGACCTACATCGTAAACAACTACCTGGGCGGCCTGGGTGGACTCCGGAGCATTTATTCCGCGCTGGGGATGAATAGCACCAGCATTGGGCCAACCTGGGGTAAAACCAAGACGACGCCGGCCGACCAGTTGAAGCTGCTCGCCGAAATCTACCTGAAGCCGAGCTCGACCTACCTCAATAACCAGTCGCGCCAGTACATTCAGCAGTTGATGGGGAGCGTCTCCGCGAGCCAGAACTGGGGGATCTCGGCCGGCAGCGGCAGCTTCTACGTCAAGAACGGTTGGCGGCCGGACAATGGCTGGTGGCACGTCAACAGCATTGGCTTCATTCCGGGGAGCCAAAACGATGGCTACACGATCGCCGTGTACACGGATTCGAACACGTCGATGAACAATGGGATCAACCTGATTGAGCGCCTGGCGCGGGCAACGCGGACGATCATGATTTGATGAAATATTACTAGGGAGGAATCATTTATGAATAAGGAACACAAGAAATTATACAAGGCTGGTAAGAATTGGCTGACGGCAACGATCACGATTGCCGCGGTTGCCTTGGCTGGCGGCCTGGTTGCTAATAGCGCTCACGCCGATGCAACCTCGAATGCGACGCCGGTGGCTCAAACTGAAACGGTTCAGCAACCGCAACAAGCTACAGGAGAAGCGGACACCACAGCTAATGCAGATCAGCAAGAGCAAAGCACTCAACAGGGTCAGGCTACAAGCACCGACCAAACCACGCAGCAGGCAAGTACCGCGACCACGGCAGAACAGACTACATCAAATGCCGACACACTAACAGTTTCTGCCCCTAAGGCCAACGCCAGCAACCAGTGGGTTCGTTACGATCAGGGATGGTCGCGCACGGATGACCAGGGCAACTGGATTTACAACCAGTGGCAGCACATCAATAACAACTGGTACTACTTTAACAACGCAGGTTATGCCCAGACCGGCTGGTTCAAGTCTGGGGCCGGCAACTGGTTCTACTTTGATAACAATAACGCCTGGGCGCTGACCGGTTGGCAAAACATTAACAGCCATTGGTACTACTTTGACCCGACGAATGCCTGGGCCGATCGCGGCTGGTTCCAATCCGGGGCTAACAACTGGTACTACTTTGACTGGAATAACGCCTGGGCTTTGACCGGTTGGCAAAAGATTAACGGTAATTGGTACTACTTCGATTGGAATAATGCCTGGGCGCTGAAGGGCTGGCAGAAGATTAACAACACTTGGTACTACTTCGACCCGACCAACGCTTGGATGTTCACCGGCTGGCATAACATCAATGGCACAAACTACTACTTCGAATCGTCTGGGGCGTGGAACTCCGGGAACGAAGCCGGTAATTGGCTAAAAGAATATGGTGTCTGGGAATACCGTTTGGCAAATGGTCAGCTGGCAAGGGGCTGGCACAAGATTGACAATGCTTGGTACTGCTTCAGTAGCGTTTACGCAATGGAAACGGATAAGCTTGAGGACGGACAAGTAGAGTTTGGTAACAAAATAGCGGCCGGGAAGTACTACGTTGGCAATGACGGCAAGCTAGTTACGAACGGCTGGATTAAAACCTTGGGCAATTGGTTCTATGCAGACGGTAGTCAAGGTGGCCGTTTGATTCGTGGCTGGCACAAGATTGACAATGCCTGGTATTGTTTCGATGGCTATTATGGAATGGAAACGGATAAGCTTGAGGACGGACAGGTAGAATTTGGTAACAAAATAGCGGCCGGGAAGTACTACGTTGGCAATGATGGTAAGCTAGTTACGAACGGCTGGATTAAAACCTTGGGCAACTGGTACTATGCAGACGGTAGTCAAGGTGGCCAGTTGATTCGTGGCTGGCACAAGATTGACAATGCCTGGTATTGTTTCGATGGCGATTATGCAATGGAAACAAATAAGCTTGAGGACGGACAGGTAGAATTTGGTAACAAAATAGCGGCCGGGAAGTACTACGTTGGCAATGATGGCAAGATGGTAACCAATAAGTGGTTCCAGTACTTTGGCACCTGGTACCACGCCGGGAACGATGGCCGAATTCAGAACAACTAAGATAACGAAAAGGCTTCGACAACCGAAAAAGTTGCCGAAGCCTTTTTAATGATATTATTATTTCTCTGCAATATCGCGGTTATCGTGAAAAATCAGCCACTTGGAGAAGACATAGTTGGCGATCACCACGACCACGTTATCGATGATCTTGACAATCAGCTGCTGGATCGGTGAATCGAAGCCCATCAGGGTGACACCGACGTACATGATGATGACATCCACGATCAGCGTCAGTCCCCGGTAGAAGTAGAATAAGAAGAATTCCTTCACGAAGGCTTTGACCGTCGAATAGTGGGAGCCGAAGACCCAGACCTTATTGGTGAAGTAAGCAACCAGCACCGACAGGAACCAGGCGATCACGTTGGCCAGTTGGTAATTCCAGTGGGCTCCCGAGCTCAGAAATTGGAAGACCGCGATGTTGACGACCGTGGTTACCACGCCCCAGAAGAGGTAGGCGATGATCGAGCGGTACTTGTTGAAGAGGGCGACCAGCTTAGTCATTCTGGCCCGCCTTTTCTACCAGTTCTTTTGCAAAGGCATCGAGCTTCTTGATGTCGTCCTCGTCTGGGGCCAGGTTGACGTGGACGTTTTCCGAACCCTTGGTGGCGCCGGCATCGGCCAGGGCCTCGCCGAACTTATCAACGGCCACGCAGAAGTTGTCGCCGTAGAAGGTGTCACCGGAGCCGGCCACGCCGTAAACCTTGCCGTCCAGTTCCTCATCCTGCAGGTCGTCGTAGAAGTCGAGCCCTTCTTCCGGCAGTGCCCCTTCGTCGTAGGTGTATGGACAGATGACGCAGATGTCGACGTCCTCGAAGTCGGCCGGGTCGGCCATCGTCATTTCGGTTTCCTCGACCTCGACGTCCTGCTTTTCGAGGGCTTCGGTGATGATGTCGGCAACGTCTTCGTTGTTTCCGGTAATCGTTGCATATACCACGAGTGCTTTCATGTTAATTCCTCCATATTATCACTAGTTTGATCTAATTTTATCAAAAGTGTCACTAGTTTTGATTCAACTTCTATTCAAAAAGATTTGATCAATTCCTTAGTATAGCATGCTTTACCCGGAACCGGCGAACTAGTGGTATACTGTGTAAGGTAGAAATGTCAAAAAAGGAGACATCACATAGAATGATTACCTTAAAATCACCGCGTGAAATTGAAGCGATGGAAAAGGCCGGGGCCGCCCTTGCCGGCATGCACCTCGGTATTCGTGAGTTTATCCGGCCGGGGATGTCCAGCTGGGAGATCGAAGAATTTGCCCGCAAGTACTTCAAGGCGGCGGGTGCCAAGGCCGAACAGATCGGCTTTGAAGGCTACAAGTACGCCACCTGTGTCAGCGTCAACGACGAGATTTGCCACGGCTTCCCGCGCAAGAAGCTGATCCTGAAGAAGGGGGACCTGGTCAAGGTCGACACCGTGGTCAGCGTTGACGGCTTCTTCTCCGACTCCTGCTGGTCCTACGCGGTCGGTACGGTTAAGCCAGAGATTGCCAAGCTGATGGACGTCACCAAGAAGGCCCTCTTCATGGGGATCGACCAGTGTGTTCCCGGTAACCGGATCGGTGACATTGGTGCCGTCATTCAGCACTACACCGAGGATGAGAATGGCTACGGAGACGTCCGGGAATTCGTCGGCCACGGGATCCAGCCAACGATGCACGAAGACCCGATGGTACCGCACTATGGTGAACACGGCCAGGGCCTGCGTTTGCGTAACGGTATGACGATTACCGTGGAACCAATGATCAACACCGGCACCTGGGAAGCCGACACCTCCGACCCGAGCGGCTGGCTGGCCAAAACGGCCGATGGTGGTTGGTCTTGCCAGTACGAACACACCCTGGTAGTTACCAATGACGGCCCGAAGATCCTGACCTCTCAAGATCCTGAGGCCGACGCCAAGTACCTCTACGACGACAATTATGCCGGCTACTTGGACCACTACGGTGCAATTGCTCGCAAGATCGCCCAACAATACAAGAAATAAATTAGAAAAGCGCCTTCCATTATAAGAGAAGGCGTTTTTTATACAGTCAATTAAGCATAAATATTGATCGAACAATTCATGAATCCTGTGGCGATTGGGGACATTTCTATGCATAAAACGGCAGAAAATAGCCGATTATGCAGGTGATTAATAAAATATGCGCACAAAACCGTATATTTTGCGTGAGAAAAGAATTAGAATCGCCCAAGAAGACTTTTATTTTGAAAATAAAGGACTATACTTGAATTATTAAATAAATTCTTATTTTTATTTAAGAATTTAAATGTTTTGGAGGCTTATTACATTGGATGAGCAGAGTAGTAATAATAAAAAGATGATTACTACCTTTGGCCTGGTGACGATGATCATTACCTCGATCTTCGGATTTGGTAATGTTTCAAACGCCTACCTGCAAATGGGTTACGGTAGTATCATCTGGTATGCCTTAGCGGGGATTTGTTTCTTCTTCCCGTGTGGCTTAATGATGGCCGAATACGGGTCCGCCTTTAAGGACGCCAAGGGTGGTATTTACTCCTGGCTGGCTGGCTCGATCGGTGAACGAATGGCCTTTATCGGGACCTTCGTTTGGCTTGCTTCCTGGATTGTTTGGATGGTTTCGACCGCCTCACGGATTTGGATCACCTTCTCCGCGCTGATCTTCGGTAAGGATACCACCCAGCAATGGCACTTTGCCGGCCTGTCCTCGACCGAAGTGATCGGGATCTTGGGGATCATCCTGATGATTGCCTGCACCTACTTCAGTTCCCGGGGGATGACCGCGATTGCCAAGGTTGGTTCAATCGGTGGGATTTTCACCGTGGTTGTCAACATCATCTACGTCATTGCAGCGATTGTTATTTTGATTGCCAACCGGGGTGCCCTGGCACAGCCATTCCACGGCGCACGGGATTTGATCATGTCACCAAATACCCAGTTCCAGACGCCGATTGCCATTATTTCCTTCGTCGTCTACGCCATCTTCGCTTACGGTGGGATGGAGTCACTGGGTTCCGTCACTGACTCGATGGAGAAGCCTGAAAAGACCTTCCCACGTGGTTTGATCATCGCATCCATCTTCACGATTGGTGCCTACGTCATCATGATTCTGATGGCCGGCTGGTTCGCTAACTACAAGCACGACTTTGCAGTTTCCACGACCAACCTGGGGAACGCTACCTACGTGCTCTTCAACGTCCTCGGGGTTAAGCTGGCGACGGCGCTGGGCCTTTCCCACGCCACTGCCCTTGTCTGGGGTTCTGCGATGACCCGGATCGTGGCCTTCTCACAGGCTCTCGGTTTCCTGGGTGCGCTCTTCGTTTTGATGTACTCGCCAATTAAGGCCTTCATCCTGGGTTCCAACCCAGACCTGTGGCCAAAGAAGCTGACTAAGCTGAACAAGGCGGGGATGCCTGCCAACGCCATGTGGCTGCAGATTACGATCGTTTCCATCATCATCTTCCTGGTAGCCTTCGGTGGTTCTGCCGCCCAGAAGTTCTACACCATCCTGACTGATATGGCCAACGTTTCGACCTGCTTCCCATACCTGTTCTTAGTCGGTGCCTTCCCGTTCTTCAAGAAGCGGACTGACATCGAGCGGCCATTCGTTGCTTTCAAGAGCAAGTTCTGGACAAACGTCATCGTGTGGTTCGTTGAGATTATCCTGATCATCGGGATTCTCTTCACCTTCATTCAGCCAATGCTGGAACACGATTGGCAGACGGCCTTCTGGACGATTGCCGGTCCAATCTTCTTCGCCGCAGTGGCATTGATCTTCTACCAGACCGCGACGAAGCGGAATCACATTGAACAAAAGTAAGTGTCGTTAATTGCAGATAACGTGGAAACAAGCGAGCCCCTAGCATCTAGCTACGGACGAGAGCCGGCGCCTTCAGCGCCAACTCCCGCCCTAGGCTAGCTGTACGGGACTCCGAGAAGCTTGTTCCCACTCACTAGATAACGTGTAATTAACTGCGGGCCTAGTGTCTAACCACTGACAAAAGCCGGCGCCTTCAGCGCCAACTTCCGCCCGCGGTTAGCCATACGTCCCGCTGGTCGTTAATTGCACTTCCTAAATTAAGACTCGATAACAATTTGTTACCGGGTCTTATTTTTTATGGCCGTTCTGGTATAATTAGCCTATATTAACTAGGGGGTCAGGACGACGGAAGAACCGAGCAAAATGAAAAAATTCGTGCTGCTGCTGCTGCGCCACTTTCAGATGGCTCAGATTTCCAGCTCGGCAGCGACCCTGGCTTACTACACCCTGCTGTCGATCTTCCCAGCAGTCCTGGTGATCGGGAACCTTCTGCCAATGGTCGGGCTCAACGCCAAGACGGTGCTGTCCTACCTGCAGACGGCCGTTCCCAAGTCGATCTACACCTTCACCCAACCCTTCATCTACGACTTTCTGCGCCAGGGGAGTGGGGGCCTGCTGACGACCGGGGCCCTGATTGCCCTCTGGTCGACCAGCCAGGGAATCGCCGCCTTCCAACGGAGCGTTAACCTGACCTACGGGGTGGCCCGCAACCAGAACCCGATCAGCAACCGGGTGATCTCCTTCATCTGGATGATCGTCGTCCTGATGATCATCTTCCTGATCGTCCTGGCCTACGGGATCGGGGAGCAGCTGCTCAAGAGCGCCCAGCCGATCTTCCACTTCCACCGCAAGTACATCTACATCTTCAGCTCCCTGCGGTGGCCGGTGACCTTCACCGTGCTCTTCATCGCGCTGACCCTGCTGTACTACTTCGTCCCCAACGCCCAGGTGCGGCTGCGTTACGCCCTGGCCGGGGCCCTGTTTGCAGCGCTGCTCTGGATGGGACTGTCGCGGCTCTTCTCCTACTACACGGTGATCTTTCGCCACAGCGTGATCACCTACAAGACCATCGGGGCCTTCATCGCCATGATGGTCTGGCTGGACTTCTCCGGCTACATCATCATGTGGGGAGCGGTGCTCAACGCGACACTCCAGGAGGCGCACGAGGGCAAACTATACGAGCGCAAGCACTTCTGGCAGCTGATCGAACATGAGGAAAGAATGAAAAAAGAGCAGTAATCGCACGCGATTACTGCTCCCTTTAGCTTATATGGGAGGAGATTCTAGATTAAGCGGCTGGTTGTTCTTCGTCGTTGAAGAGCGGTGTGGAGACGGTGTCGACGTATTTGGCGGCAACTGGCGTGACGTAGAGCTGCTCGTCGTCCTTGGCGAACAGGTTCGATTTGACGATCAGGTCCATTGCCTGCCGAACGGTCTTGGGGTCAAGGTTGTCGTTGGCGTAGTTGAGCTTGAGCAGGTGTTTCTTGCCGGTGTTGCCCTTGAATGTGAGGTTGAGAGACTTCATATTTGATTACCTTCCTTTGCTAGATTAGTCAATCGCGACGTGGTCGGTAGCGATGACGTTGGCACCGTTACACTTTTCACTGGTCAAAATTTCGATGGCCTGCGTTAAGCTGGTCAGCTGTTCGTCAGTGACGCGCTCGATGACGTTGTTGAAGAGGTGGGTGACACCCTTGGGATGCTTGTCACCGATCAGCGTTAGTTGAACCTTTGCGGACTTAAAATTACGTACCATACTCATTTTGAGCACTCCTTTGATTTTGATTTGATAAGCGGTGGCCACTGCTTACACTTATACAGACGAATGGGAACGAAAAAAGTACCTAAATTTCAAGAATAAGTTAGCCACTGGACTCAAATAAATAATACTGACCAATTGATTATTGGTTGATGGAGCTGTGATATCTCTTGGTAGAAGGCCTTACGATAGATATCCATTGACGAATGTCCATTAAACATAGCTCGTGGATAGTGATTCATCCAATCATTAGTCGCTATGATCTGAGCACTACTATAGTTATTTATAGCTTCACCTTTGGTAATCTCCTTGCGGAGAAACCGGTTATTGATCTCATTGGATCCACGTTCCCAAGGGGAATACGGATCAGCATAGAAAACATGATCGTGAACTTGTGTTAACTCACTAAATTCTGAACCGTTGTCAGAGGTTATTGTCTTAAAAATGCGATAGTAAGCATCTGTGCCCATTTTCTGGCGCAAATTTATAAAGAACTTATTTACTGCATGCGCAGTTTTACCAGCAATTTTACTCGTGATATTAACTCGTGAAAGGCGATCAGTCATTACTAGTACAACACTGTCATTACCGTTTTTCTGTCCCTGAACTGTATCCAGTTCCCAATGGCCAATTTCGGACCGTTGGTCCGCAGTTTGAGGTCGTTGAGCAATATTAGGCCCTAAGCACCTTTTAGCTTGCGGATGAGTTTGATGATGCTTACGTTTAGGTTTTTCAAAGAGGTCTAAATTGGACGTACGAAGCACACCCTCATTAATCCATTGATATAAAGTTACAACCGACTTTGGGATCAGGGTGCCATCATTCATTAAATCTCGAGCCTTATAAATAACCGCTTGTGGGGAGTAATGGTGGTCGTCAAACTCACCAAGCATTAGCTGATCAGCTAATCGTAAAAATTGCTTTGAAGAATAATATAAGCGACGACGACCAGAATGGCGGTGATGTTCAAGATATGTGGCCTGACCAGCTTCATAACTATAGATGTAGTAAGAATATTCGTAAATCTTACCATTAGATTTTTGACGACGAAGTTGGCGGACCGTACCACGGTTGAGCTCGTTATTAATTGTTTGATGATTAACTCCTAATTGGCGACCAATTGCGCGATTGGAAAGTCCTTGCGACTTTAAAGTCGCAATCATCACACGTTCTTCTTTAGTAAGATGAGCATTCTTTTTATGAGTAGTCAATAAAATAGTAGACATGGTATCATTTAAGTGCGTCATTTGACGGACATCCTTTCATATAGGTTTGGTTCACTTAATATGATACCTGATGTCACGCCGAATGGCGTTTTTTATTTACCACCAACTGGGTGGCTAACTTCATTCTATAATCTACCAACGAAAAAAGTAAAGGGGAAATTAAGAAATGGCAAAAATTTCAAAAATCGAGGCCCAGAAGCGGCGGGGGCGCTATAATATTTATCTTGATGGGCACTATGCCTTCCCAGTAGCCGAAAGCGTCCTGGTCAAATTTCGCCTGATGAAGGGATTGGAGCTCGACAAGGAGCAGGTGGCGGCGATCACCACGGCCGATGCTCAGGCGCGGGCCTACTCACGGATGCTGGACTACCTGGCCCACAGCCTGCGGACGGAGAGCGACATCGTTAAGAAATTGCGCGACCTGGAGACGCCGGAGCAGTTCATCGCGCCGATCCTGCAAAAGCTGCGCGACCAGCACCTGGTCGACGATCACGAGTACGCGGCCAGCTACGTACGTACGGCGATGATCACTAGTCTGAAGGGGCCGGGGGCGATTCGTCAGCACTTGCGGGCCAAGAAGATTGGGGAGAACGACATCGAGTCGGCGCTGGCCCAGTTCACCCCGGAGCGCCAACGGGAGAACGCGGCCAAGCTGGCCCAGAAGCTTTTCAAGCGCTACCGCAGCCAACCCCGGATGCGCCAGGAACAGAAGGTGCGTCAGGGCCTGCTGACCAAGGGCTACGCCAGTGCGCTCTTCGACCAGGTCAAGGAGGCGGTCGAACCGACGGAAGATCCGGAAGAAGAGGACGCACTGCTGGCCCAGCAGGCGGAGAAGCTCTGGCGGCGCTACCGGCGTTACGAAGGCCGCGCACGGGTGCAGCACTTCAAGCAGGGGATGTTTCGGCGGGGCTTTGACCTGGATCGGGTGCAGGCCTGGCTGGACGAACACGAAGAAGAGCTTCCCTAATGGAAAAATTATTGGTATCATGTATAAGATATGATTTAATTTCGAAGTAAGATAAAGAGAATGCACAATGGAAAATAAGAGGATTCATGTCGATGAGCAGGAGCTGAATCACCAGTATGCTTATCGCACAATTAAACGGCTATTCGATATCGTTGCGGCGTCCATCGCCGTGGTGATCTTGAGCCCCGTCTTTTTAATCATCGCGATCTGCATCAAGGTCGATGATCCCAAGGGCCCGGTCTTTTATTCCCAGACCCGGGTGGGCAAGGATGGCCGTCTTTTTAAGATGTATAAGTTCCGGTCGATGGTCACCAACGCCGATGAACTGCTGGAAAAGCTCAGGAGTCAAAACGAGGTCAACGGGGCGATGTTCAAGATGAAGAACGATCCGCGGATCACGCGGGTCGGCCGGGTCATCCGGAAGTACAGCCTGGACGAGCTGCCGCAACTGGTGAACGTCGTGGGGGGCTCGATGAGTATCGTGGGCCCGCGGCCGCCGCTAACCAGCGAGGTGGCCGAGTACACCGACTACGACAAGCAGCGCCTGATGGTAAAGCCGGGGGCGACTGGCATGTGGCAGGTCGGTGGCCGGAACGACGTCGATTTTGACGAAATGGTTGAACTAGATTTGACCTATATCCAGGAGCGCTCGATCTGGCTTGACCTCAAGATTATGTTTGAGACCGTCAAGATCATGATTAAGCCTAACGGAGCATACTAAAAGGAGTAAAGCAGTGGAAATCAAAGTACTTGTCGCAGCGCATAAGAACTACGCCATGCCAAAGGATGACCTGTATTTGCCGGTCTTCGTGGGGAAGGCGATTCATCCGGACGTTAACCACAGTTTTCAGGGGGACAACACGGGGGACAACATTTCGGCGAAGAATCCCTACTACAATGAACTGACGGCGATCTACTGGGGCTGGAAGAACCTTGACCTCGATGCCATGGGGCTGGTGCACTACCGGCGCTACCTGAGCCTGAACCACAAGAAGTCCCTGGACGCCGTGTTGTCTCGCCAGCAGGCGGTGGACCTTCTGCAGGATCACGACATCATCCTGCCGCCGAAGCGTCGCTACTACATCGAGACGATCGAGTCGCACTACCGACATTCGCACGAGAACGAACCGCTGGACGTGATGACCCAGGTGATTGCCGAGAAGTACCCGGAGTATCAGGCCTCCTACCAAAAGGTGATGAAGCGGACCTGGGCCCACATGTTCAACATGTTCATCATGAAGCGTGGCCCGCTGAACGAATATTGCAAGTGGATGTTCGATGTCTTAAGTGAGGTTGAAAAACGGATCGACATCAGCAATTACTCCACTTACGAAAAGCGGGTTTACGGCTTCCTGAGCGAGCCCCTACTGGATGTCTGGCTGGATCAGCATCCAGAATACTCGACAACCGAGGTTAACTACGTCTTCATGGAACACACCAACTGGTTCAAGAAGGGCGGTGCCTTCCTGAAGCGGAAGATCGTTGGCTACAAGTAAAAGGAGGGGCGTGAAATGACAGCTAAGTTATCAATCGTGGTGCCCTGCTATAACGAGCAGGAAGCCATCCCGCTGTTCTACCCAGCGGTCGAGAAGGTCGTTTCCAAGATGCCCCTGGAGACCGAATACTGGTTCATCAACGATGGGTCCGCGGACGACACCCTCAACGAGATGCGCAAGCTCCACGCGACCGATCCCCAACGGGTCCACTACGTTTCGTTTTCCCGCAACTTCGGGAAGGAAGCGGGACTCTATGCGGGATTAGAAGCGGCCACCGGCGACTACGTGGTGGTCATGGACGCCGACCTGCAGGACCCGCCGGAATACCTGCCGGAGATGTACAAGTACATCACCAGCGGCGAGTACGACTGCGTGGGGATGCGGCGGACCGACCGGAAGGGAGAGGCCAAATTCAAGTCCTTCCTTAGCGACCAGTTCTACAACGTGATCAACAGGATCTCGGACACCAAGATCGTTTCTGGTGCCCGGGACTACCGGATGATGACCCGGCAGATGGTCGATGCCGTTCTCTCGATGAAGGAGTACAACCGCTTCTCGAAGGGGATCTTCAACTGGGTTGGTTTCAAGACCAAGTACCTGCCTTACAAGAATGTCGAGCGGGTCGCCGGGACGACGGACTGGTCGACCTGGAAGCTGTTCAAGTACGCCATTGACGGAATCACCGACTTCTCCGAGGCGCCGCTGGCACTGGCCACCTGGATTGGTGGGGTCACGGCATTTATCGCGGTCGTTGGTCTGATCGTCGTTATCGTGCGTTACTTCGTTGATCCGGGAAGCAGCACCGTGGGCTGGGCATCGCTGGTCTGCATCATGCTCTTCCTGGGCGGGGTGCAGCTCCTTTGTCTGGGAATCGTCGGTCGCTACATCGGCCGGATCTATATGCAGGTGAAGAAGCGGCCGATCTATATTGTGAAAGAGAAAAAATAGCTTAACCGGCGAATTTGTTAAAGAGGAGAAAGGAATTGACATCTTTAGTAGACAAGGGCAAAAGAATAGGGGAGATGCGACTAGATGGTCCACTTATCTATGAAATCGCGTTTTCTTTTTATTTTGTAATTGCTTTTTTCCAAACTTCAACATACACGGATTATTTCCCGGGGAATTTCTTGCACGTGCTGTCGTTTATTCCCTTGATAATGGTGCTATTTAAGATCTTCTTGTTGGACCGGTTCGACGTAAAGACATTGCTGTTCAACCTGGTAATGCTCGCCTTGTTGGTGGTAACGTGGCGAACATCTGGTGAGTACATCTTGCTACCGATGGGGATTTTTATCCTCGGTGCACGCAACGTTGACTTTCGCCGGATTGTATACCTGTACTTGATTATCGGAACGACGCTGCTTGCCTTTATCTTCTTTACGTCTCTTCTTGGATTGACGAAGGATTTGATTTTCCACCGGGGAAATGGACTTGTCCGGCGGGCTTTCGGGATTATTTACCCGACCGACTTTGCCGCCCACGTTCTATACCTGGTGATGGCATATTGTTACCTGAATTTCAGACGGGTCGGCTGGAAGAGCTACGTCGTATTTGTTCTCTTGGCGTATGCACTGATTAAGTTCTGCAGTGCGCGCTTGAGTGCATACTCGTTGATTCTCCTAATTCCGGTGATGATAATTGGTCAGTACGCCCAGAAAGGGAATAAGCTGTCCCGGGCGATTGCATCGTTCTACTGGATGGTGCCATCGGTATTAGCCTATGCAATGCTGCTGATGACCTACCTGTATCGTCCCGGGGGCAGCGGTTTCCTGGAGCGGATCAATACTATCTTATCCGGCCGATTGTACTATGGCCACGAGGGACTTGCTCACCACCCATTTACGCTATTGGGTCAGCGAATGCACGAAAATGGCTTTGGCTATGGTGTACACTTTGCAGGGGTGAACGATGCCAATTACTTTTTTGTTGATTCGTCGTTCGTGCGAACCTTCATCCTTTACGGGGCGATAGTACTGCTGTTAATCGTCATATTGATGAGCGTCATCTCATGGCGGTCGGTTGCCAAACGCGATTTTGCCTTGGCCAGCATCATAGTGATGATTGCGGTCAGCGCCGTGGTTGAGCAGCGACTATTTGACTTTGGCTATGATCCGTTTTTGCTAGCATTATTTGCTAATTGTTACCTGCAACCAAAAGAAATGACATTGGAGGAGCAAAGTTGAAAACTTATACACTGAAAAAATTCATGCACACATTTGGTAAGAGCATCCTGGTTATTATTATTTTTGCCCTAATTGGCGGTGTTGCCATGGGGCTAGATGCTAAGCACAAGAAGACGACCACGTACACTGCTACGCGGAGCATCGTAATTTCTCACAATATCGAGAAGGCATATCAGTCCAAGCAAAACAACAGCCAGGATTCACTGGTAAACGAAGATGCAAACATGATGCCAACCTACAAGGAAATTGCCGAGAACGGCACGATCGCAACGGCGGCACACCATCGCCTGTCAAAACATCTGCGGTCTAAGTACTCCTCCAGTGATGTTAAGAGTGCTGTTAAGGCAAAGGTAACGCCACAGTCGTTGGTAATGGATCTCAAGGCCGAAACTAAATCTCCGAAGGATTCCGTTGCCATTGTTAACGCAACTGCTCAGGCGATGAAGCAAGAACTGCCGACGCTTCAACCAGGATCTGGTAAGGTGACGCTTCTGCAGAAGGCAAACACGGATGAAGTCAGCAGCTCATCCCATCCAAGCATCAAGAAGCATGCCGCAGTTGGCCTAGCTCTGGGTGGCCTCCTGGGAATGATCGTTTCGTTTATTGCCGTGACGATTAAGAACTTTCTTGTTAAATAGGTGAAGCAATGAAAAAGGCTGTTTTTACTGTTGATGAGTACAGTGGTGCAAACAAGAACAATGCCGGCCCAAAGGCGAAGATGGACATTGATCATTTTCTTTCGCAAGAAGGCTTCCAGATTGTTCACCAGCACTTCCAGGTTCACTCGAAACTTCAAAAGTTGAAGGACTATTACTGGACGATCCCACACCTATTCAGTCGCACGGAAAAGTTCGACGAGCTGCTGTTTCAGTATCCAACTTACTCCAGTTTTCTGATGAAGAGGCTGGTACCAAAGCTGAAGGAAAGTACGAAAAAACTCTACTTTGTCATTCATGACGTTGAATCATTACGATTGTTCACGTATGATGAAGAGTACTGGCAGGGTGAGCGTCAGCTGTTTAATACCGCCGATGGACTAATTGTTCATAATGAGAAGATGGCCCAGTGGTTGAAGGACCATGGGGTAGAAACGTCGATGGTCTCGCTGGAAGTCTTTGACTATGACAACCCGCAGGCATTAAATACTAAGCCGGGCTACCAAAAGCAGGTCTGCTTTGCCGGCAATCTGGAGAAGTCATCCTTCTTGGATAAGGTTGAACTGGCTGACGGTCAACTGCAGATTTTTGGCTCCCACCCCAGTGACCACTATCACCAAGGCGTGGAGTATATGGGACAGTTCACTCCCGAAGAGCTGCCTAAGCACCTGACACAGAACTTTGGGCTGGTCTGGGATGGCGATGTCCTGGATACCTGTGGTGGCAAGTATGGTGACTACATGCGTTACAACAATCCCCACAAGATCTCCCTTTATCTCAGCAGTGGCTTGCCAGTGATGATCTGGAAGCAGGCAGCTGAGGCGTCCTTTATCGTGGATAATCAGTTGGGAATTGCGGTTGATAGCCTTGAGAATCTCGACCAAGAACTGGCAAACGTCAGTGAAGAACAATTCGCTGCCTACAAGGGAAACGTCTTAAAGATTGCGGAAAAGCTGCGCTCCGGATACTTCATTAAGCAAGCAGTTGCAAAGCTTGAAAAACTATAAGAACACAAAATAACGGAGGAATGACCGAGTGTCACTTCTCCGTTATTTTTGTAGGGTAAATAAAAAGGACCGCGTTCGCGATCCTTTTCAACTCATTAGTTTAGTTTTGATGGACAATCTGTGCTTGGCTTGGCAGACTGCCGGACCAGTCGGCGTAGGTAGTACTCTGGCTGTTCGGTGAGGTCTGCCGGTCCATCCCGTCACTGTCGACGTGGTGGGTAACACCATTAGAGTCGGTCCAGACGGCGACATCACTCAGACCTAGCTGCCGTTGTGACTTTTGGTTGGCCTGACTGCTGGTCGAATCGCTGCTCTGGTCACTGACCGCACTGCTCGTGTTGCTTTGGGACGAACTAGCGGTGCTCGAGCTTTCGTTGTCGCCGCTCTGACTATTCTTCTTGGAGCTGCTCTTCGTACTCTGCTTGCTAGAAGAATTGTGCTTTTTTTGCTTAACGACCTTGGCAGCCTGTTCCTTCGATGAGGATGACTTGGATGCACTCTTATTGGTGGAACAACCAGCTAACCCGAATGCCATCATCAATACTAATGAACTCGATAAAACTAGGTGTCGAATATTTTTCATAGCTCTTTTAACTCCTATTACTTAAATTGGTGATGTAACTATGCAAAGTTTGAATTTAATAGTATAATTATATCATTTGTAAGAAATCAAAGTCTATCAAATTAATCTGGTGGGTGAATTACCCAAACTATTTAGCATTTTAACACCATCAAATCCGACCATCAATGTTAATCTGCTAATTGATACCGAATCTTAGGTAAGTTATAACCGAAATGAAATATAATTTGGAACGATTTTTGGTAGAATTTACATAGTTTACTAAAATATCGAAATTTTATGTGATCGCGAGAGGAAAGTAGTTATGTCAAAGTATGATTATTTAGTTGTCGGTGCCGGCCTGTTTGGTGCAACCTTTGCCTACGAAGCTGCCAAGCGCGGCAAGCGGGTCAAGGTGATCGAGAAACGGCCGCACATTGGTGGCAATGTCTATACGAAAGAGGTCGCTGGTATTCAGGTGCACGAATACGGCGCCCACATCTTCCACACCTCAAATGACCAGGTTTGGCAATACGTCAACCAGTTCGCAGACTTTAACCGCTACACGAACAGCCCGGTGGCCAACTACAAGGGGGAGCTCTACAACCTGCCCTTCAATATGAACACCTTCAATAAGATGTGGGGTGTGACCACGCCGAAGGAAGCCCTGGCGAAGATTGATGAGCAGCGCCAGGAGATGGCGGGGAAGAAGCCGGCCAACCTGGAGGAGCAGGCGATCTCCCTGATCGGCCGCGACATCTACGAGAAGCTGATCAAGGGCTACACTGAGAAGCAATGGGGGCAAAAGGCCACCGAGCTGCCAGCCTTCATCATTCGGCGCCTGCCGGTTCGGCTGACCTTCGATAACAACTACTTCAACGACCGCTACCAGGGAATTCCCGAGGGCGGTTACACCCAGATCGTCGAGAAGATGCTGGCCAGCGACCTGATCGACGTCGAGACGGGCGTTGACTTCTTTGATCACAAGGACCAGTACCTGAGTGATTACCCGAAGATCGTCTTCACCGGGACGATCGACCAGTTCTTCGATTACCAGTTGGGCGAACTCCAGTACCGCAGCCTGCGCTTCGAGACCGAGCTGCTGGATGAAGATAACCACCAGGGGAACGCGGTGATCAATTACACCGACGCGGAGACGCCCTACACCCGGGTCATCGAGCACAAGCACTTCGAGTTCGGCAAGGGCGACAAGGGCAAGACCGTGATTACCCGTGAGTATCCCGCCGACTGGCACCGTGGGGATGAGCCCTACTACCCGGTCAACAACCAACGCAACAACCAGCTCTACACCAAGTATCAGCAGCTGGCCCAGCAGCAGCCGAAGGTCATCTTCGGCGGCCGCCTCGGCCAGTATCGCTACTACAACATGGACCAGGTGATTGCGGCGGCCCTGAAGACCGTGGATGAGGAGTTCGATAACTAACCATGAAGGTAATTAGGAATTATCTCTATAATGCGGGCTACCAGATCCTGAACATGCTGATCCCGCTGATCACCGTTCCCTACATTTCACGGGTGTTGGGTGCGCACAACGTCGGGATCAACGAGTATACCAACAGCTGGGTTTCCTTCTTCTACCTGATCGGTCAGATGGGGATCACTCTCTACGGTAATCGGGAGGTCGCCTACCACCGCGATGACCTCTACGAGCGGTCGCGGACCTTCTGGGGCGTGGAGAGTCTTCAGGTGATGACCATTGGTCTGGCCTTGATCGCCTACCTTTCGGCCGTCTTCCTGTTCAGTACGACCTTCAAGTACTACTTCCTGATGCAGACTCTCTGGATCGTTGCGACCGGGCTTGACGTCTCCTGGTACTTCATGGGCCTGGAGAATTTCAAGGTCACGGTGGCCCGAAACGCCCTGGTGAAGCTGGCGTCGGTGATCCTGATCTTCACTTTCGTCAAGACGAACGCGGATCTGGGGCTCTACATCCTGATCCTTGGTGGTGCACAGGTAGCCGGTAACCTGACCCTGTGGCCGTATCTGCGGGGCAACCTGATCTGGGTGAACGTGCGCGAGTGGCACCCGTTCAAGCACTTCTACCCGTCGCTCTTGCTGTTCATTCCGACCATCACTACCCAGGTCTACCTGGTCCTGAACCGACTGATGCTGGGGCACATGTCGACTCAGGCGGCCCTGGGGAACTTCGGCCAGTCGGACAAGATCGTCAAGTTCGTCCTGGCGATTGTGACGGCAACGGGGACGGTCATGCTGCCGCACGTTGCCAATAAGTTTGCCAAGGGGGACATCGAAGGGGTGCGCAATAGTCTCTACGCCTCCTTCGACTTCGTCTCGTCCATCTCGATTCCGATGATGTTCGGTCTGATGGCGATTGCCTATAAGTTTGCCCCCTGGTTTTTGGGCAGTGACTTCGTTCCTTCCGGTCAGATCATGTTTCTCGAATCGCCGATCATTGTCCTGATTGCCTGGAGCAACGTCACCGGGACCCAGTACCTGATGCCGGTCAACCGGGTGAAGGAGTACACGACCTCGGTGACGATCGGGGCGGTCAGCAACGTCTTCTTCAACCTTTTCTTGATCGTCCTCTGGGGGGCCAACGGGGCGGCCCTGGCCACCGTCGGCTCGGAATTCCTGGTGACGGCCAGTCAGATGTTCATGATCCGCAAGACGATTAAGCGGCGGGTGATGTTCCGCGAGGTGTGGAAGTACTTCCTCAGCGGGCTCGTGATGTTCATCGTGGTCAGCCGGATCTGCCAGGTGATTCAGATGACGATCGCCAACCTGATTCTCGAGGTGGCCCTTGGGGTCATTATTTACGGTCTGGGGCTGATCCTGCTGAAGGCCAAGATCTTAAACAAGGCGATTGACATCGTTAAGGAAAGCCGCAAATAAATTCGTTAAAAGCTATGTTACATTTATGTAACATGGCTTTTACATTTTGCTAATAAATAAACAAGAGAGTTGTTTTGAAAAGATCGATCTCCTATACTATTTGATAGGTTAAAATTTAAAATAAAATTATAAAAGCTAAGAATTACTCGTCCCAATCACTTTAGGAGGATTAAGACATTTTGAGTAGTCACAAACAGACAAAAAGAGTGAAGTTATACAAGGCCGGGAAGCAATGGCTGACAGCAGCGATCGTTTCTCTTGGCTTTTTTGCTGGGGTTCAGGTGCAGCAGGCCCAGGCGGACACTACGACCAGTGGCCAGACCACGGTGGTTATCAACAACCAGTCCGCAATTGCTGGCATTCCTAGCAACATCAACGGCTACACTAAGCAGCAAGACCAGAACGGCAACAACGTCTGGAAGAACAACAGTGGTCAGACGCTGAACGGCTGGGAGTCGACCGGCAGCAACTGGTACCGCTTCAACAATGGTTCCGCCGCTACCGGCTGGCAGAGCATCGACAACAACTGGTACTACATGAACCAGAGCAATGCCGCCATGGAGACCGGGATTCAAAAGATCGACAACAACACTTACTACCTGAATGAACAGCACGACGGGACGTATGGTGCGATGAAGACCGGTTGGCAGTACGTTGACAACAGCTGGTACCACTTCCAGAATAACGGCGCAGCCAATACCGGCTGGAACAACATCGATGGCAACGAATACTACTTCGATCAGAGCAGTGCCAAGATGGCCACCGGTGACACCAACATCGACGGCTACAACTTCTACTTCGATGTTAACTCCGGCCACCAGGAAAAGGGTCTGATCCTCGATCAGAATACCCACACGCTGAAGTACTACGACACCAACTCCGGTTCCCGGCAGAACGTTATGTACAGCAACGGCCAGACCTACACCTTTGATGCCCAGACTGGCAGCATGAACACCAGCAACCTGAGCGACGGCCTGAACTGGATTGCTGGGCGGACCTATTTCTTCAACGCCAGCAGCAACACCTTTGCTAGCAACGCATGGGAACAGGTCAACAACAAGTGGTATTACTTCGGTGACAACGGCAGTGCCGTAACCGGCTGGTACAAGTCCGGTGCCGGCAACTGGTTCTACTTTGATAATGACGGTTCCGCTAAGACCGGCTGGCAGGGAATCAACAATCGCTGGTACTACTTTGACACCACCAATGCCTGGGCATTACGCGGTTGGCAGTACATGGACAACAACTGGCTCCACTTTGACCCAACCAACGCCTGGCAGGACAAGGGCTGGGCAAAGATTGACGGTCAGTGGTACTACTTCGATGACAAGGGCCACATGCTGACGGGCCTGCAGACCATCAACGGCAAGCGCTACGACCTGCGGACCGAACACGACGGTTCCTACGGTGCCATGAAGACCGGTTGGCAAAAGGTCAACGGCTCCTGGTACTACTTCAATGGTGGTGGCGATGCCGCTACCGGTTGGTTTAAGTCCGGTGCCGGCAACTGGTTCTACTTCAATAACGATGGTTCTGCCAAGACCGGTTGGTTCAAGTCTAACGCTGGTCTCTGGTACTACTTTGATCAGAACAATGCTTGGGCACTAAAGGGCTGGCAGTACATCAATAGTCACTGGTACTACTTTGACCCATCCAATACCTGGGCTGATACCGGTTGGCAGAAGATCAACGGCAAGTGGTACTACATGGACCCAACCAACGCCTGGATGCTGACCGGCAGCCAGCAGATCAATGGCAAGACCTACAAATTTAATTCCGACGGTTCCTGGGCTGATGGCTGGGCATGGCCATTCCCACAGGACGGTGAGGGTCACTTCTCCGGTGCCCAACTGTTCGGTGTT
The DNA here is from genome assembly GCF_022482365.1 of Limosilactobacillus sp. NCBI lineage: Bacteria > Bacillati > Bacillota > Bacilli > Lactobacillales > Lactobacillaceae > Limosilactobacillus > Limosilactobacillus sp. The sequence goes on along the minus strand of NZ_JAKVPE010000001.1, from coordinate 866,171 downwards.
CATGCTGGTGGTCAATTCCGGCAGAATGGCTTCCATGACGGCCTGGACTTCGGTTCCGTCGACCACCCGGGCAGCGAAGTTCACGCCATCCACGGTGGGACGGTCAAGATCGTTGGCTACACCGCGGGCCTGGACTGGTACTGTGTCGTTGACACCGGTGAATACCTGGTTGTCTACCAGGAAGCCTTTGCCAACAAGTCTAACATCTACGTTCACGAAGGACAGCAGATCAGCACCGGTGACGTGATTGGCTACCGGAACACCTCCCACGTTCACATCGGGATTACCCGGAACCACAACTTCAACCAGGCACTGAAGTACTCATTCACCAACAACGGTACTTGGCTGGATCCACTGCAGGTCATCCGGAACGGTATTAATGGTTAATAATAATTAAGCAAATGGCGATGTTCAGAAATTCTTTCTAACATCGCCATTTTTTGAGGTTGATTAATCTATGAGAAAAAAACAAATTCGGAGGGTACTGATCCTCAGCGTCTTATTCATGCTGATGCTGCCGGCTGGGGCCCTTGCCGACGTCAGCACTAATGATGCCTCAGGAGCCGTCACAGCCAGCGTAACCGCACAGCCAGTGACGCCGTCGACTGACCTTAGCCCGGCGGGGCAGGCGGTCAGTCGGCTGGCACCGAGCGCCAGTACACGGCTAGCGGCAACCGGTCTTGGAGCGGTCGATCAGACCATCACACCCGACCGGGGACTATTCAATAGCAACAGCAACGTCGTCAGCAGCGAGCAGCAGTTGCCGACAACCTTTACGCCGGGGATTATTCAGTATGACCAGCAGAATGATCATTCTGAGAAGATCAACGGTCAACTGACAACCCAGCAGATGCAGACGCTGAACGACTATTCCAACCGGTGGATGAACAGCCTACGGCACATCTGGCAGTCCTCTCCAAGCCAGTACAGCTACCACGGCCAGGCCTATCAGGCGCCGAACGATCTGGTTACTCCGCCGGCGCTGTTCAACGCGATCAGTGAGATGGCCGTGGACCGGACCCGGGTCAATTACGGGTACGATCACACCGGGGATGAGCGTACCGTCCTGAATGCGGCTGGCAACACGGCCTATGGCCAATACATTGTCCAAGCCGATCTCACCCCATCGGAAGAGGTCGTTCGTTCGGTTGCACCGGACGCGACCGGGACCGGCTTTACGGTGGGGGAGAACCTCTTCAAACTGAGCGGCAGCACGATGCTGGAGGCGGAAGTTAACCTCTTCAACCGGATGGAGGACATGCTCTGGGGTGAAGCCACCGACTTGAATGGCAAGCTGGAGGGGGCAAATGAGCACCTTGCTAACGCCTTGAACCCCCTGTTCACCCACGTGGCGATGGGCTTTCAGCTGGTAAGCCCCAATCACTGGTACGTAACCTGGGACTTTGAGGGGCTGGATAACGTCAATCACCAGACGGGGCAGGAGTATTTCTCTGATGCGGACCGGATTGCGATTAACCGGATCTGGGATGCTGTGTTAATGGGGGAAACGGTTGAGAGGCCAGCCACGGTTAATAAGGATCAAAAAGCATCTACAACTGGGCGCAATCAAGTGGTAGCAAAACAAGGGTCAATGGTTCAAAAGAACAATGATATTAAAAGTCCTGAATACTCATTAGTTAGTCCATTTCAAGCAAGCAAAATTTTGCCAGCAGGAACGGACACTAGGATAATTGGTTCAAAATCACATGAGGATAATAAACGGTTACCGCAAACTGGGAATGATCATCATGCTTTGCTTGGCTGGATAATTTTGGCTAGTGGTATTAGTGCATTTGGAAGTTTGTCCCTTATATGTAAACCGGATAAGAAGTATAATGCGTAAAGCATTTGGTAAAGGAAAATCAGCTTATTGTCAATTAAACGGCAATAAGCTGATTTTGTTTATCATTTCAATTGTCCAGTAGTGTTATCAAATATATAGAGCTTGCCGCCGATGTACAGCGAGCCGGTCATTGCCTGACCATTGCTGTCGAAGTAGTACTGGTGACCGTCGATGGTTTGCCAACCAGTCTTCATGGCACCGTAGGAACCGTCATGATTGGGGTTTAGGTAGTAAATCTTGCCATCAATGGTCTGCAGACCGGATTTTAGTTGCCCCTTGTCATCAAGGTAGAACCACTGATCGTTGATCTTTGTCCACCCCTTGTATTGCCAAGCATTAACGGGATCGAAGTAGTACCAGTTGTTGTACATGTATTGCCAGCCTCGTAGTGCCCAGGCATTGGTTGGATCAAAGTAGTACCAACGGTTGTTGATTTCCCGCCAACTGGTCAGTGCTTGGCCATTGTTGTCGAAGTAGAACCAGTTGCCAGCACCGGAGCGGAACCAGCCAATCGCCGCGTCGCCACCGCCATTGAAGTAGTACCAGAAACCATTGATCTTCTGCCAGCCGGTCTTCATGGCGCCGAAGTGGCCGTCATGCTCGGTCTGCAGGTCGTAAATCTTACCGTTAATGGTCTGCAGGCCCTTCAGCATGTGGCCCTTGTTGTCAAAGTAGAACCAGCGGCCGTCGATCTTCGCCCAGCCCTTGTCCTGCCAGGCATTGGTCGGATCAAAGTAGAGCCAATTGTCATACATGTACTGCCAGCCAGTCAGTGCCCAGGCATTAGTCGGATCAAAGTAGTACCAGTTGCCATTGATACCCTGCCAGCCAGTAAGCGCCCAAGCGTTGTTCCAGTCGAAGTAATACCAATTGCCAGCCCCGGATTTGAACCAGCCCTTGTCGGCCCAAGTGTTGGTTGGGTCGAAGTAGTACCAGTGATTGTTGATGGATTGCCAGCCCTTTAAGGCCCAGGCGTTCTGATTATCGAAATAGTACCAATTGCCGTTAATCTTTTGCCAGCCAGTTAGTGCCCAGGCGTTGTTCTGGTCAAAGTAGTACCAGTTACCAGCGCCAGATTTGAACCAACCGGTCTGTGCGGCGCCATTAGAATTGAAATAATACCATTTTCCATTAATCTTTTCCCATCCGGTATCATTTTGACTCCCGACACTGTAGTACCATTTGCCATTGGTGTAGCTCCACTGGCCAGTATCGGTGAGCAAATTTTGATAATCGATTGAGAGGTCAAGCTCACCGCTATAGCCAGGAATTGTCCCGTGCGCATTAAATTGCCAGGCACCATAGCTCTGATTTATTAAATTGCTAGAAGAGGGGCTGTAAAGGTATTGGGCAATCCAGGTCTTGCTCTTGCCGACCGTAGAACTGACGTTGTAGGTGGCATCGTAAGAAAGCGAGGCGTAGACGGCGTGGTTGGTGTAGCCACGGTTGTTTAACTGGGCCCAGAAGCCGTTTAGATCACTGGCAACGCCTGAATATTTAGTTGTACTGTCTTCCATATCCGCGTAGATTCGGGTTGTGGCCGCCAGTCCAAGGGAGCTCATGACATCGGCCAGGTGGTTAGCTTCACTGACAGCTGCACTGTAGCTACCGAAGTGGGCGTAGTGGTAGACCTGGATATTCAGGCCGGCTTTACGAGCGTTACTGATCTGTTGCCAGGCGTACTGGTTCGTGTAGCTGGTTCCTTCCGTAAGCTTGACGATGATCGTCTTGACCCCGCGATTCTTTAGTGTAACGAAATTGTCGTAAGTCAGTGCGGCCTGATAGGCGGAGATATCGACTGCGTCTACCCGTGGGTACTGGGAATCACCGATATTAATGATCGGTGTACCGTCGTATGCGGTTTGGGCGGCAGCCTTTGAAACAGTATATGCTGCTGCAACCCGCGCTTGATCACTGGCCGAAGCAGATGGAGATGGAGTACTCGTTGCTGAATTAACGACCGTGCTTTGGGCAGCCGATGAGATCGCGGGAGTGGACTGTTGACTTGCTGATGAAGCAGTGTCGGCCGTGCTGGTAACGATTGTTGCTGCCTCGGCGCTGGTAGATGCGATTTGCTCTGAATTTGCTGAATTATTAGCGTCACTGCTGCTTGCAGAAGCAGTGATGGTTGCTTGAGAATTAGTGTTAATATCCGCCTGAGCCGAAGCATTATCAGCGAAGGTAAGGGCGGAAAAGGTGAGTAATGCTAGAGTAGATGCTAAATAGATGTGTTTGTGATGATTCACATTAATCCTCCTAATGTAGATAAGTCAAATACTACTATATCAACATCTATTTAAGTTCTTTTAATAACTTGTTGAAGAAACTGTGAAGAATCCCTTAAGTTAATATTTTCAAAGCACGAAAATCGGAGTATCATAACGGTTAGATTACAGAATAAAAACTTTTGGGAAGGATAGAGTAATGAAGAATCATGTGAAGCTTTATAAGGCCGGTAAGCTCTGGGTGACGGCATTAGTCGCTGCGATGGGGATTGCGGTTGCCACTACCAGTGCTAATGCCGACCAGGTCTCAACTGCTGCGGATGACGTTCAGACCACCCAGGTCCAAACCGTCCAGTCACCAGTAAGCGAGGAAGGCACGACGGTCACGATTGCTAAGGCAAACACTGATACGAGTGCAACGACCTCAACTGACAAGGACAGTGTTCCAGAGAATATCAATGGCTACACCAAGCAGCAGGATCAGTCCGGCAATGCCGTTTGGAAGAACAACAGTGGCCAGACCCTGAACGGTTGGCAGAGTGCTAATAACAACTGGTACCAGTTCAAGGATGGCAGTGCCCAGACCGGCTGGCAAAAGGTTGGCAATGACTGGTTCTACATGAATGAGCAGAACTCAGCTATGGAGACCGGCATTCAGAAGATTAACAATAATACTTACTACCTGAATGACCGGCAAAATAATGGTACATACGGAGCAATGCAGACTGGTTGGCAAAACGTCAACAACAGTTGGTACTACTTCGAAAGCAACGGTGCTGCTCACACTGGTTGGTTTGAATCCCAAGCGGGCAACTGGTACTACTTCGACAACGACGGCAAGGCTAAGACCGGCTGGTTCGATACCACGTCGGGCAGTTGGTACTACGCCGACCCAACTAACGCCTGGACGTTGCGTGGTTGGCAGGTATTGAACAATAGCTGGTACCACTTCGATACAACTCAGACCTGGGCGGACACCGGTTGGCAAAAGATTGATGGCAACTGGTACTACTTTGACCCGAACGATCACGGCAAGATGCTGGTTGGCTTCCAGAAGGTCGGCCAGAGTCTGTACTACTTAAACGAGAAGCACGACGGTACCTACGGGGCAATGAAGACCGGCTGGCAGTACATCAACGGTCACTGGTACGGCCTGCAGGGTAACGGTGCGGCCTACACCGGTTGGCAGAATTTGAACGGCAGTGAGTACTACTTCGATCCTGAGAACGGTCAGATGGCAACTGGCGACACGGTGATTAACGGAAGCCACTACTACTTTGACACCACTTCTGGTCACCAAATCAAGGGAATGGTTCTGGATACGAATGGCCTTCTGAAGTACTACAATGAGAGTAATGGTGTGCGGGAAAACCAACTTACCGCTAATGGCAAGACCTATACCTTTAACTCAACGACGGGTGATATCGACACAAGCAATCTGATCGATGGTTTGAACACGATTGCCAACCATGTCTACTATTTCAATAAGGCAGCACAGCGCTTTATTGCAAATGAATGGAAGAAGATTAACAATAAGTGGTATCACTTTGGCAATGAAGGTGCCGCGAATATTGGCTGGTATAAATCACCAGCAGCTAACTGGTTCTACTTTAATAATGACGGTTCTGCCAAGACCGGTTGGTTTAAGTCAGCTAATGGCTTCTGGTACTACTTTGATGATCAAAATGCCTGGGCCTTAAAGGACTGGCAAAAGATTAATGGTCATTGGTACCACTTTGACCCAGTAAATACCTGGGCAAACACCGGTTGGTTTAAGTCAAATGCTGGTAATTGGTTCTACCTGGATCCAACAAACGCCTGGGCAATAACGGGATGGTTTAAATCACCTAACGGCTTCTGGTATTACTTTGATAATCAAAATGCCTGGGCACTAACTGGCTGGCGAAATATAAATGGTTACTGGTATTACTTTGATCCAACGAATGCATGGGCTGATGAAGGCTACAATGTAATTAATGGAATTGAATATTATTTTGATCCGACAAATGCATACATGTATTCGAACAGATGGGTAAACGTTAATGGATGGACTTATCATGCAGATAATTCTGGACGACTTTGGTTCCCTAAGTGGTATGGACAGTTTGGCTCTCCATGGGTAGCAGAAGGCTGTTCTGTATTCTCACTAGCCATGTTGTTAAGCCCTAAAGAATACATAAATATTCCTTATGCTTTGGCGCTGCTACAGCAGAGACAGGGTGGAAATATCTATACAGGTGCAGGATTCAGTATAGTAATTCAGCCTAACTCTCTTGTTGACTTAGCAAGACATTTTGATTCATCAGTCACTAATATCTCGGGTAGCTCTGTTCAGGATATTATAAATGTGGTTAATTCTGGTCGACCAGTTGAGTATTATGGTTATTCACAATTTGAGTCAAGCTTTGCTCATAGGAACCACTGCAAGGTGATTGTTGGATATCGGAATGGTTGGCTTAGAGTTTACGATCCATGTTATGGCTGGTCTGGTAGTCATTCCTCTGGTAGAAACAGTTTTGATTATGGTGCTATGGCTTGGATTACAACAGCTCAATTTGCACGTGAATATGCTGGACAAGCTATTACTGTTAACTAACCAATAAATATTTTTTGAATTAGGAAGCTAAAGGGTTCGCTTTAGCTTCCTTTACTTTTAAGATCATAAAAGCAGAATATAGTATGTGTTGTTGGTAAATATATAAACTGATATAATTTTAGAATCAGCCTTCATTTTTAATATATGAAAGTTTAAGTAAGAAATATTAATTGAGTTAGACACAACTTAGAATGAGGAGAAAATAAAAATGTCTAATAATTATGTATTAGCATGGCATGATAGTGAGAAGAATACTGGTGGAAGCAAAGCAAAACAGGATACAGTTTACTTTTTAACACAGGATGGCGTGAAAGCCATTGATACCCCTTACAATAATTGGGGTAAAGTATATGCCTCTTTAACTGCAAAGTATAGATTGTCATCACTCAATGGAAATCTATTAATTCAGTATCCGTCTGGGAAACCATTATTGCGAAGATTATGGTTGAACGCTGCTAAGCATAACAAAAGTCTTAAAACCTTTTTGCTGATCCATGATCTGGAGGTATTACGTTTTCATAATGATGCTGATCATGAAAAAAAACGCAAAGAAGAGATCCGATTTCTTGATCAAGCAGACGGACTTATAGCATTAAATGACAAGATGAAGAGTCTCTTGACTCAAGAAGGGGTACAAGCTCCAATTGTTTCCTTAAAAATATGGGATTATCATAATGTTCAGGACTTTAATACCGATTATAGTTACCGATCATCGATTTGCTATGCAGGTAATTTAACTAAATCAGAATTTCTAACCAAATTAAAAATTGAAAATCAATTGCATGTTTTTGGGCCAAATTGCGATAAAAAATTACCTGTGAATGTTATATATGAAGGGGAGTACACGCCAACTGAATTACCTGCTCATCTTGATTATAACTTTGGCTTAATCTGGGATGGTGTATCGGTTGATACGTGTGCGGGTAACTACGGCCAATATCTTAGATATAATGCCCCTCACAAAGCATCGTTATATTTAAGTAGTGGCTTGCCAATTATTGTTTGGGAACAAGCAGCTATTGCAGACTTTGTAGTAAATAATGGAGTTGGTAAAACCATTAGCAGGCTTGGGGATCTTGATAATTTATTGGCTTCTATTTCGCAAGATGAGTTTGCAATTATGAAGAAAAATGCAATTAATGTTGGCAAAAAAATTCGCCAGGGTTACTATATTAAAGATGCCTTTCAACATTTAACTCAAATTTAGCTTTTAGCTTGGGAAGAGTGAGGAAATTAAATGAGAGATTCAAAATTCGAACTATGGCGAATCATCGCAATGTTTTTAATAATTCTTAGTCATATTTCTATATGGGGTACTGGAACTGTAAGAAATTTTCATACTATGATTTTTCAACCATATGGAGAAATAGGAACAGACATCTTTGTTATGATTTCTGGATACTTTCTATGTAAGCAAAGACCAACCATAGAGAAAACTTTTTTTAGAGTTTCAAGAATATGGTTAAGGACCATATTTTATTCGTGGTTGATACTGCTAATTTTTGTTGTATTCAAGATTAGCAAATTAAATATTTGGAATATACTAAGTGCATTATTACCAGTATCTTTTAATGAGTACTGGTTTATCACTGATTTCATTCTTTTAATGATACTAGTACCAGTTTTGAATCAGGTTTTGATCCATTTAAGTCCGAGACAAATAATTGCCTCTATTATTGTTTTGGTATTTATTAGTGGTGTTATGCCTTTGTATGTTGGATTTACACCATTTGGAGGGTACCTAAATATTGGAATAATGATTGCGTCCTATATGTTTGCTGGATATACAAGAATTTATTTGAAAGATTTTTCAATTTGGCTGTTTATTTCCGTGTTTTTGCTGGGACTTAGTATACAGTACATTTCCATATACTTTTTTAAAAATCAGATGGTGACTTATGGGGCATTACCATATGTTAGTGCGGCCGCTCTTTTCCCCATTATCGTTAGATCGAAGAGTTTCTTTAGTCCAATCATTAATAGACTTGCTATGTCAGTATTTGCAACATATTTGATAACAACTCATCCGCTGGTTGTACCTGTATTGTGGGGGAACCTGATGTTTAGAGCAGAGGCACATTTTAATCTAGTGATTGCTGGCATATTATCAGCTTTATTGTTGCTTATAGTAACAGTTGCTATTGACCAGATATACTTGATTATTGAGCGTAAATTTGGTGGACTCAAACTATGTTCTGTATTGAGCTCAAAATTAGCGAGATTTATTGAAAGTAATTAAATATTTTGAATCCTTTCAGTGGGAAAAGTTGTTTTTGCTATTGGTAAGCTGTAGGGAGAAAAGTAAAAATAGAAGGAATTAATTATGAAACAATTATCACGTCAAGATATACGACAACGATTATTAGACATTCTCTTGAATTTTTATGATTTTTGCCATCAAAACGGATTAAATCCGTATTTATGCGCGGGGACTTTATTAGGAGCCGTGCGGCATGGAGGCTTTATTCCATGGGATGATGACATTGATACCTGCCTAGATCGAGTAAGCTACGAGAAATTAATGCGGATTGCGAAAAAGGGCGATACGTTCAATGGGCATTACAAGATTGTTGATTTTCGTTTTGAAAATTCCAGTTACCCTTTTATTAAAATTGTTGATTTAGAAACAAAGATGAGTCAAGAATTTGAAAATGACGAGGCCGATTATTTATGGATTGATGTTTTCCCAATGGATGGACTTCCGGCTGACGTCAACAAGCAAAAGAGGCTTTATCGAAGAGTTACTTTTGTTCGTGAAGTTCAAATGCTAAGTTTTGCAAAGGCAAATGGACGAACGCTTGTCAAAAAGCTCGTTAAGCCACTGATAATCCCACTTGCCAAGATATATGGATTAAAACGGGCAAATAAACGATTAAATAAATTGGCTCAAACATATGATTACAGACAAACAGGTTGGATTGGTGATGTTTTGTGGGGAGAGTTTGGCAAAGAAACATTATCAGTTAAAGAATATTTCCAATCAACAACAATGAGTTTCGAGGGTCACAAGTTTGAAACAATGGCTTGCTGGGACAAATATTTAACGATGCTTTATGGAATTGATTACATGGCCATTCCACCAAAGAGCAAACGAGTTGATCATCGCTTGACGGCTTGGCTAAGGTAGATAGGATGGTGGGTAAGATGCAAGCAGTATTAATTATTGCTCATAAAGATATTGACCAGGTGGTTGAGCTTTCTCAAAAGCTTTCCCCAACTTTTAAGGTCATTATTCATTTTGACAAAAAAGCAATGGTTACTGACCAGCAAAAGGAAGAATTGCGGAAAATAGGGGTGCAATTCTTTTCCAAAATCAGTGTTCACTGGGGAGGATGGTCAATTGGTCAAGCTGCGGTTGAGTTGATGAAAAAGGCAATGGAAGATCCAAACATTACCTACGTTCATCTAATTTCAGGTCAAGACTGGCCACTCAAACCAGTATCTTCAATTTATGATTTTTTTGAAAATAATAATAAAATCTACCTACGTTATTACAAAGCTAAGGACTATCATAAGGGTCATGACAACATTATTCACTGGCAGCAATTTTATTACCACTATGATCTTATTAATCGACGTTCATTCTTTGGGAAAGTCTATAATCGGTTAAGCACATGGGCACAGACTATTTTAGGTGTTAATAAATTTAGGCGGTTAGAGATCGATTTAGAAATTTATAGTGGTGCTAATTGGTGTGATTTACCGCGTGATGTTGTGGAATATTGTCTTGATTACTTTGACCACCATGCTAATCTCCGCAAAATGTTGCAAACTGGCTGCTTTTCTGACGAATTTTGGGTACAAACAATAATTTGCAATGCCCCACAATATAAATCGAGATTAGTTGACAACTATTACCGCTTTGTTAAGTGGGAACACGTTCATAACAGTTTTCCCGCAATATTGGATGAACGCTACTATGATGAAATCAAACAAAGTGATGCAATGTTTGGCCGTAAATTTGAAAGTCCATATTCGGATAAGCTAAAGGAATTATTACCGTAGGGGAGTTAGGAATGAAAAAACTACTGATTGTTGGCGACTTCATTAGCGGCAGTGGATTAACTCAGGTGATTTTCAACGTATTTAGCCGCTTTCCGGCTGAGCAGTTTAAGATTCAAGCAGTTGGCTATGGACAGGATCCTAGTCAATATACGGATAAAAAGTGTACTGAGCTTGGGTGGCCTTTACACCGAGTGATTCCAGTTACGAAAAATCCAGTTGAGCACTGGCGTTGGTGGAAGCAATACTTTAAGCAGCATAGCTATGACATCGCCTATTTCAATTACTCCTCTTCCTGGAATTACTTACCAGTGGTTTATGCTAAACGTTATGGGCACGTTCCAACTATTGTTTGCCATTCCCATAACGCGTATTTCAGTCATGAATTTTCTAATCCAGTTCTGATGAGAGCATTAACCGCGTTGAATAACAATGGTAAGAAAATTTTTAATCATTATGCCAATGTCAAGGTGGCAACATCCGATGAAGCCGCGTCTTGGATGTTTGGTGAAGAAAATACAAAAGATGTTTACATTAGTGTGAATGGGCTTGACCTTCCTAAGTTTCAATATGATAAGCAGAAGCGTTCGCATATTCGAAATAGGCTTGACTTAGCTGATCAGATCAAACTAATTGGCTTTGTGGGCGTTTTGCAGGAGCGGAAAAATCCACTTTTTGCTTTAGAAGTTTTTGCAAAGTACCATGAAATTAATTCGGATAGTAAGTTTGTAATGTTAGGGAAGGGGCCGCTAAAAGAAAGCATTGATAATAGAATCAAAGAATTGGGATTAGCTGATGATGTGATTCAAATCGATTTTGCTCCTAATGTTAATGAGTGGTATTCTGCCATGGATGCCTTCCTGTTTCCAAGCAAATATGAAGGATTTGGTTTAGTTGCTCTGGAAGCCCAAATCAGCAATTTGCCCGTGTTAGCATCGAATACCAATATAGAGAAGATTTTTGCTACCAAAAATATTAAAAAGATGAATAATTTGGATCCGATAAGTTGGGGAAAAGAGTTAGCAACAATGCTAGATCATTCTCCAGATCGGAACCATTTAGACCCAGCTTTACAAGAATTTAGTGTTGATTTTCAGTCCGAGAAACTTCAGCAGTTATTAGTATAAGAAGAAAAAATTTCATAAAAACATAGTGCCTTCTTAAGTATCAAAGTGGAGCAGTGATACTAAGAAGGCTTTTTATGTTAGGGAGATGAATGGGATTGTTAGCCCAGCCAGTAAGTGGTAAAATACAAATGTTCAAGAAATACAAGGAGCTTAATTTTATGAACAGTCAATTACTTAAAGTATTCAAGCTCAAGGCCCAAAAGCCACAGAGCACCCAGCGAACTTTAGCTGCTGAGACAAACTTTTCACTCGGCAAAATTAACCAGTCCCTGGACGAGTTGAAGAAGCAGGGCCTGTTAGACGAGAGCAGTCAGGTAAGCTTGCAGGGCAAAAAATATATCGACACTCACCATCCCCAACGTGCGGTGATCCTAGCTGCTGGCTACGGGATGCGGATGGTTCCAATTAACACCGAGGAGCCAAAGGGACTGCTAGAGGTGCAGGGTGAGCCTCTGATTGAACGGCTTATCAAGCAGCTTCGTGCCATCAATGTTAACGATATTCAAGTCGTTGTCGGTTTCATGAAGGAGCACTATGAATACTTGATCGACAAGTACAACGTTAAGCTCCTTGTTAATTCCCACTACTCCGATTGGAATAATTTATATTCACTCTACCTGGCAAAAAGTCAGTTTGCAAATGGCTATGTGGTACCGTCGGATGTCTGGTTTAAGGACAATCCATTCTCGAGCATTGAAGATGAATCCTGGTACTCATTCAGCACTCAAACGACAGACCAGTCCATGTGGCGGGTAAACGCCAAGAATCGGGTTGTAAGGACGAAGCAACCCGGAAATAGAATGATCGGGGTTGCCTACCTTAACCAAGAAGACGCTGACCGCCTTGCCGATCGCTTAAACCAACGTGTTGACAAGCACGAAGGCCTCAGCGAATTCTGGGAGTCGGCTTTGATTCAAGGTAACCGGTTTGCTCTCAGTGGTAAACTGATTTCTAGCGATCGATACGCGGAAATTAACTCCTACGAGGAGCTCCGTGATCTGGATGGCAGTTCTGACCACTTGAAAAACGACGCGATTGATGTCATTACAAAGGCATTGAACGTCTCCAACGATGAAATTCACAATATTCGCGTGCTGAAGAAGGGGATGACTAATCGCTCCTTCATCTTTGAGTGTCACGATCGGCATTACATTATGCGAATCCCCGGTGCCGGCACGGCAAAGCTAATTGACCGCCAGGGTGAATATGACGTTTACCAGCAGGTGAAGGATCTGCCATATGTAGAGCAAACACTATACTTGAATCCAGAGAATGGGTACAAATTAACCCGCTTCATCGAGCATTCACATAACTGTGATGCTAATAATTGGGAAGAGGTTGGTCGGTGTATGCAACTCCTGAAGAAGATGCACGCCAGCCATCTACAGGTTAACCATGAATTTAACCTGTATAAGCAGATTGCGCTTTATGAACAGTTGCGCAACGGTGCATCTGCCTACCGCGACTACGACCAGGTGCACGCCAATATTATGCGTTTGCGAAAGTTCATCGATCGCCAGGACAAGGAGTGGACGCTCTGCCACATTGACGCCAATCCAGATAACTTCGTCTTTGATGATCAAGAGGATCTGTATTTGATCGACTGGGAGTATGCCGGAATGCAGGATGCCCACGTCGATATCGCAATGTTTGCCATCTATGCAATGTATGATCAAAAACAGGTTGACCGCCTAATCGATGCCTACTTCGGTCATGCCATCAGCCAGCAGGTTCGCTACAAGATCTATGCTTACATTGCCATTTGTGGGCTCTTGTGGAGCAACTGGTGTGAGTATAAGCAGTCACTGGGCCTGGACTTTGGCGAATATTCGCTTGCCCAGTATCGATACGCGAAGGAGTACAGCCGCAAGGTTCTTAGCTACTTAAAAGGAGAGAAAGATGCCACTAATTGATAATGCCATTATTATGGCGGCGGGAAAGGGAACCCGGATGCGTCCGCTGACTTACCAGACGCCAAAGCCCCTGATTGAAGTTAACGGGAAGCCGATGATTGAGTCGGTGATTGATGGCTTGCATCAGAACGGCATCAAAGACATCACGGTTGTCATTGGCTACCTCGGGGAACATTTTAGCTACTTGACTGACAAGTATGCGGGATTAAAGTTGATCAACAATCCATACTATGATCAGTACAACAACATCTCCTCGCTTTACGTTGCCCGGAACGAATTGAAGAACACGGTGATTTTAGATGGTGACCAAGTGATCACCAATCCTCAGATCTTAGACCGTCATTTTGAACATTCAGGTTATGCCGGAGTAAAAATCAATCAATGGTCTGACGAATGGATTATGCACGTCGATGATGAGAATAAAATCATTTCCTGCAGCCGCGATGGTGACGATCAGGGGTGGCGGCTCTACAGCCTGTCCAAGTGGCGTGCAGTAGATAGTGAGCGACTGAAACGACTGCTTACCCACGAATTTGAGGACCTCCATCACTATGATCTGTACTGGGACGACGTTGCTATGTTTAAGTACTTTGACCAGTTTGAACTTGCGATGATGCCAATTAAGAGAAACGATATCATCGAGATTGACAGCCTAGATCAACTAAAGGAAGTTGAGCGGCGTCTGAAAGGATAACAGCATTGAAAAATCATACGAGAAAAATTGATTGGCCATTGATCATTATCCCAATACTGGGAGTATTTAGCCTCAGCTTTCTTTTTGATCGATCGCCGAAGCAGTCTCACCGAATCCTTTCGGCAATTCGCGGGGGCTTGGACCAGCATTTCACCTTCGCTTACATCCTGATTGCCATCTTTTTCCTATGCAGCAGCTTTTACTTTGCCTTCTCCCGTTATGGAAAGGTAAAGCTGGGCGCTGACAATGATCAGCCAGAATACTCCAATTTGCGGTGGGGGATGATGGTCTTTACGTCAACGATGTCGGCGGACATTATCTTTTATTCGCTCAGTGAGTGGACTATGTACGCCCAGGAGCCGTTTATTAAGGCAAAATCTGACGTGATGGAATGGTCGCTGACCTATTCGCTTTTCCACTGGGGGCCAATCGTTTGGTCGTTCTACATTGTCCTGGCGGTTGCCTTTGGCTACATGCTTTACGTCACGAAAAACAAGCGACAAAAGTTTTCGGAGGCGTGCCGGCCGTTGCTGGGAAGGCGGATTGATGGCTGGGTCGGTAAAATAATTGACCTGGTAGCCATCTTTGCCCTGATTGCGGCGACAGCGACTACCTTCTCAATGTCGATGCCTTTATTGGCGACGACGGTTGGCAATCTGATTGGCGTAACGAATGTTAAGACCCTGTCGCTTCTTCTGATGGTGGTCGTGGTGTCTATTTACCTCATTGCATCCGTGCTGGGGATGAAGGTGATGTCACGCTTGAGCACTATTTGCTATACCTTTTTCATTGGACTAATGGTATACGTCCTATTGTTCAGTGGCGAGTTTAGCTTTATTATTGATTCTGGCGTGCAAGCTACGGGGAATCTCTTACAGAATTTCGTGGGGATGGCGACGACGACGCGAAGTCAGGGCTTTACGCAAAAGTGGACGATCTATTACTGGTCGTACTGGATCGTGTGGTGCGTGGCTACCCCGTTCTTTATTGGCAGCATCAGCAAGGGACGGACGATTAAGGACGTGGTGCTGAGAGGATTTGCCTGGGGGCTCGGCGGAACCTACCTTTCCTTTATCGTCCTGAGCAACTTCGGAATCTCGCGGCAAATCAATCATCTGGTGAACGCGCTGGCTGACCTGCAAAATGGTGCTACTTATTCACAGGTAATCCTAAAAATCATGGAGACACTGCCACAGTACCGGATAGCCCTAGTGCTACTGGCAGTTGCGATGATCGGCCTGTATTCGACGGTCTTTGATTCGATTACGATGGTGATTTCCAAATACTCATACCACCATCTGGCAATTAACGAGGAACCCAGCCGAATTCTGCGGGGCTTTTGGGCGGTTGTCTTTATTGTCTTGCCATTATCGCTACTGATTAATGACAGCACGATGTACAACATTCAATCGGTCGCGATTATCGCGGCTTTTCCAACGATGATTGTGATGGTATTGATTGTGATTAGCTTCTTACATAATCTTGTACGGGGAGAATAAGACAGGGAGATATTATGTCAGATTTATTAAAAAAGAAAAATAATGAACAACTTGTAAAAAAAATTCTGATTTTGTTATTTTTCTTTCTTCCTAAATTTCAAGAATAAGTTAGCCACTGGACTCAAATAAATAATACTGACCAATTGATTATTGGTTGATGGAGCTGTGATATCTCTTGGTAGAAGGCCTTACGATAGATATCCATTGACGAATGTCCATTAAACATAGCTCGTGGATAGTGATTCATCCAATCATTAGTCGCTATGATCTGAGCACTACTATAGTTATTTATAGCTTCACCTTTGGTAATCTCCTTGCGGAGAAACCGGTTATTGATCTCATTGGATCCACGTTCCCAAGGGGAATACGGATCAGCATAGAAAACATGATCGTGAACTTGTGTTAACTCACTAAATTCTGAACCGTTGTCAGAGGTTATTGTCTTAAAAATGCGATAGTAAGCATCTGTGCCCATTTTCTGGCGCAAATTTATAAAGAACTGATTTACTGCATGCGCAGTTTTACCAGCAATTTTACTCGTGATATTAACTCGTGAAAGGCGATCAGTCATTACTAGTACAACACTGTCATTACCGTTTTTCTGTCCCTGAACTGTATCCAGTTCCCAATGGCCAATTTCGGACCGTTGGTCCGCAGTTTGAGGTCGTTGAGCAATATTAGGCCCTAAGCACCTTTTAGCTTGCGGATGAGTTTGATGATGCTTACGTTTAGGTTTTTCAAAGAGGTCTAAATTGGACGTACGAAGCACACCCTCATTAATCCATTGATATAAAGTTACAACCGACTTTGGGATCAGGGTGCCATCATTCATTAAATCTCGAGCCTTATAAATAACCGCTTGTGGGGAGTAATGGTGGTCGTCAAACTCACCAAGCATTAGCTGATCAGCTAATCGTAAAAATTGCTTTGAAGAATAATATAAGCGACGACGACCAGAATGGCGGTGATGTTCAAGATATGTGGCCTGACCAGCTTCATAACTATAGATGTAGTAAGAATATTCGTAAATCTTACCATTAGATTTTTGACGACGAAGTTGGCGGACCGTACCACGGTTGAGCTCGTTATTAATTGTTTGATGATTAACTCCTAATTGGCGACCAATTGCGCGATTGGAAAGTCCTTGCGACTTTAAAGTCGCAATCATCACACGTTCTTCTTTAGTAAGATGAGCATTCTTTTTATGAGTAGTCAATAAAATAGTAGACATGGTATCATTTAAGTGCGTCATTTGACGGACATCCTTTCATATAGGTTTGGTTCACTTAATATGATACCTGATGTCACGCCGAATGGCGTTTTTTATTTACCACCAACTGGGTGGCTAACTTCATTCTATAATCTACCATTTTTCTTTCTTGTATCGTTTATATATATTTTTCTTTTTCTTAAAACAAAACAGTTGTACGTAGCCGATGATAGAATATTTCATTTGGAAAGATTAGAAGAAGCTTACGAGGATATGAAAAGCGGACATTTGTTCCCTGCATATGTTTCTACGTATAGCTTTTTGAGAATAGGACAGGCTATTAATAGCTTTTATCCTTCCTTTATTTTATGTTTATATGCCATTTTAAGGATAATAGTTAAATCACCTATCTTATCACTCTATCTTTTAATCTTTTTGGAACAATTCTTGGGATTAATAATAGCTTTTTATGCAGGAATGAAAATTTTTGATGGGATAGAACGTCGCGCTTTCGTTTTTGCAATTGTGTTTAGGCTTAGTTCATATGTCTGTTACAACGATTTCATGAGAATGGATATTGGGGAAAGCTGGGCATTAGTATTCCTTCCGTTAACTTTTTGCGGCTTATACCTTATTACCGTAAAGAATGAATATATTAACGGTATTTTAAATATGACAATTGGCTTAACATTACAGACTTACTGTCATATTCTGACTCCTGTCACAACGGTGGTTATGCTGTTTATCTTTTATCTGGTAAGTTTAAGTATTCAAAAAGAAAAAAGAAAGGTTATTCTTGCAGTACTGCTGGCTGCATTAATCTACTTTATAACTTGTCTAGCTATTTTTGTCCCAATACTACATATGTCAAAGGCTGGGATTGTAACTCCCTCGATTTCCCAGTTGTCTAACTATAGTCTGACTTTTTCCAAATTAATCAGTTACTCACTATCAAACTCAACACAATGGGGTGATCATAATATTGGGTTAGTATTAGTACTTACACTTCTTTTGGGAATAGTAAGCTACCGAGGACAGAAGTCCCTTACGAAAAGTTATTTTTTATTAGGATGGCTTTTTACGATTCTTTCTACGAATCTATTCCCTTGGAAATTATTGAGCGGTACTCCAGTTGATATGCTTCAGTTCCCGTGGCGCCTGCTAATCTTCGGTACGTTGTTTTTATCATTGTATCTAACTAGTGTATTTGAATGTAATTTTAATAGCCGGTACAGCTATCTGGTTGTTGCTTTGCTCTCATTAACCCTGGTATTGGGTGCACAATCGCAGTTAAAAATTACTGAAAATAGTCAGTACCATGTAGCATCTAGTATCAGTGATAAGGAAAATCCATGGGGAACATTTATTAACTCACAAAATTATACTAGTGTTCTGTCTAAAAACAGGAGCCAATCATATAGTGCTCGATTTGCTGATTATGTACCTCAAAAATCAAAGAAAGATTTGAACTCAATATATGAACACTACGTAGTGATTGGAGACAAAAAATTTAAACTAAATCGGAATAAAATAAAATCAGGTTATCAAAGTGCAACATTTACTTTGAACCAGGGACAAATAAAAAAGGGAATGCAGATTGAACTACCGTTCCTAATTTACAATGAGAACGATTATAAATTATATGTAAATGGCAAAAGGACAAAAATAAAGGTTAATCAGTCTTCGTGTGTTCAATTTAGAGCTATGCAAAATTCAAATGTTATAAAAGCTAAAATTGAATTTATCACGCCACATTTATTTATTGTTGCAAGAACTATATCATTAGTATCCCTTTTAACATTGTTTGCTTTCGGTGTGATTGCTAGATATAAGAAAGGTATTAAAGTAGATAATTTTTAAAGAGAAAGTTTAATGAAAAAATTGGTAGATATAGAAATTGAATATGGGAGAAACGAATGAAAAAAAGATTACATTGGTAGATTATAGAATGAAGTTAGCCACCCAGTTGGTGGTAAATAAAAAACGCCATTCGGCGTGACATCAGGTATCATATTAAGTGAACCAAACCTATATGAAAGGATGTCCGTCAAATGACGCACTTAAATGATACCATGTCTACTATTTTATTGACTACTCATAAAAAGAATGCTCATCTTACTAAAGAAGAACGTGTGATGATTGCGACTTTAAAGTCGCAAGGACTTTCCAATCGCGCAATTGGTCGCCAATTAGGAGTTAATCATCAAACAATTAATAACGAGCTCAACCGTGGTACGGTCCGCCAACTTCGTCGTCAAAAATCTAATGGTAAGATTTACGAATATTCTTACTACATCTATAGTTATGAAGCTGGTCAGGCCACATATCTTGAACATCACCGCCATTCTGGTCGTCGTCGCTTATATTATTCTTCAAAGCAATTTTTACGATTAGCTGATCAGCTAATGCTTGGTGAGTTTGACGACCACCATTACTCCCCACAAGCGGTTATTTATAAGGCTCGAGATTTAATGAATGATGGCACCCTGATCCCAAAGTCGGTTGTAACTTTATATCAATGGATTAATGAGGGTGTGCTTCGTACGTCCAATTTAGACCTCTTTGAAAAACCTAAACGTAAGCATCATCAAACTCATCCGCAAGCTAAAAGGTGCTTAGGGCCTAATATTGCTCAACGACCTCAAACTGCGGACCAACGGTCCGAAATTGGCCATTGGGAACTGGATACAGTTCAGGGACAGAAAAACGGTAATGACAGTGTTGTACTAGTAATGACTGATCGCCTTTCACGAGTTAATATCACGAGTAAAATTGCTGGTAAAACTGCGCATGCAGTAAATCAGTTCTTTATAAATTTGCGCCAGAAAATGGGCACAGATGCTTACTATCGCATTTTTAAGACAATAACCTCTGACAACGGTTCAGAATTTAGTGAGTTAACACAAGTTCACGATCATGTTTTCTATGCTGATCCGTATTCCCCTTGGGAACGTGGATCCAATGAGATCAATAACCGGTTTCTCCGCAAGGAGATTACCAAAGGTGAAGCTATAAATAACTATAGTAGTGCTCAGATCATAGCGACTAATGATTGGATGAATCACTATCCACGAGCTATGTTTAATGGACATTCGTCAATGGATATCTATCGTAAGGCCTTCTACCAAGAGATATCACAGCTCCATCAACCAATAATCAATTGGTCAGTATTATTTATTTGAGTCCAGTGGCTAACTTATTCTTGAAATTTAGGAAGATAAAAGATCCTAAAAATCGATTGAAATCTGATAAGAGAATATGGATGAAAAGGTTTAATAACATGGGCCCTCTAAAGTATCAATTGTTTTTAGTAAGGAAACAAGTTGCTAATACGGAAGATAGTAGTTTTAACTGGGGAAAAGAAGGAGAGTTTATACGAAGCAATAGTTTTAGTGGGAGCCAATACTTACTCACTAGAAAATTATTTTTAGACAATGATGGTGTTGCCAGAAAATATCAAGAACTTTTTGCAATAGTAATTCAAGCGTGCTGGATAATTGTATTAATCTGTCTTCTTTTTACTTTTGAGAATTCTGATTATGATTCACAATTCTTAAAATATGCGATTGTCGGCTTCTTTGCCTTCTTATTGATTTTTGAATCAGGTCGAAGTAGATATCTTATTCAATTCTTACCGTTGATGGTATTACTTAGTGGGATTGGTTATGGAAATATTAGACATAAGGCAATAAAGGATTAGTGCAATATTATGTGTGATGCCTTCATAGGATGTTTGTTAATTTATGATGGCACTGCACTTTAAAGTGTAAATCTGGGTCGAAATCTTTATCAAATCTTGTACGACATAATCTAACATGATGAGCTTGATTACGCCAACTTAACAATTCAATTACAAATAGCAGGATGACTTGAGGTCGGGCCTGCTATTTTTTATACTATTTAATGGATATTAAAGTTCTGTTATTAACTTTAATAGGGAGGAATTAACGATTTTGAGCAATCAGGGTAAAAATAAAAATATCCATTTTAAATTATTAACTCTTCTAGCATTAGCCGCCGGGGTTACCTTTGGTGGCAGTGTTGCGAATGCTGACGATGGCTTAACTAGCGGTGGTTCATCCGTTACAGTGGCTGATAATAATTCTACTAGTCAGACCCAGAATGGCTGGCAAAGCAACAACAATAATAAGTATTACTACAATAACGGCCAGAAAGAGACCGGTTTACAAAACATTGATGGTTCGACCTATTATCTGAGTCCCGATCAGGATGGCGCTGTCCAGACTGGTTGGCAAAACATCAACAATCAATGGTACCATTTCAATGATAACGGTGCTGCTGATACTGGTTGGTATCAGTCGCCAGCGCAAAATTGGTTCTATCTTAATGATGATGGTAGTGCCAAGACTGGCTGGTACCAGTCTAATGCTGGTAATTGGTTCCATTTTGATACAACTAATGCTTGGGCTAATAAAGGCTGGTACCAATCTAATGCTGGCAACTGGTATTACTTTGATAACAACAATGCCTGGGCCGATAAGGGCTGGTTCAAGTCCTCTGCTGGCAACTGGTACTACTTCGACAACCAGAATGCTTGGGCAGAAAAAGACTGGCAAAAGATCAACAACCGTTGGTACTACTTCGACCCAACTAACACTTGGGCAAACAAGGGCTGGTACCGGTCCGGTGCTGGTAACTGGTTCTACTTCGACAACAACAACGCCTGGGCCGATACCGGTTGGCAAAAGATCAACGGTGTTTGGTACTACTTTGACAACAATAATGCTTGGGCCGAGAAGGGCTGGCAGAAGATCAACGGTACCTGGTACTACTTCAAGAGTTCCTGTGCCATGGCCGCTAACGAGTCCTTCAGTGACGGTTACAACAGCTACTGGGCAGACGCCAGCGGTAAGACCAGTCAGCTGACTGGTCACTCGGCCTTCCTCGCCAGCATTAAGCAGGCGGCCCTAGACGGTTGGAAGCAGTACGGGGTTCTGCCATCGCTGACCGCCGCCCAAGCCATCTTGGAAAGTGCTTGGGGCCAATCCAAGCTGGCCACCGAAGGGCACAACCTCTTCGGGATCAAAGGTAGCTACAACGGTCAGTCAATCACAATGCGGACCGCTGAGTACGGTAATGGCGGCTACTATTACATCAACGCCGCCTTCCGTCGCTACCCATCCAACTACGAGAGCGTGGTTGACCACGGTCGCTTCCTGGCCCAGAATTCTCGTTACCACAACCTGCTGTGGGACCGGAATTACAAGGACGTTACCTACAAGATCCGGCTCGATGGTTATGCTACGGCCCCAACCTACACGACCAGCCTTAACAACGTCATTCAGACGTATGGCCTGGATTCCTGGGATCGTGAAATTTAATTAAAATGCAGTAAAAAAATCGCATTGGCTTCAGCCAGTGCGATTTTTTTACTGCATTTTACTAAAGCGCTTTCGAAAAAGATTGACAAAGTTATAAACTATGTAATACTGGAACTGTAATGTGAAAATTATTGGGAGGATTACTATGTCACTAAAAAAGCACTATAAGCTCTATAAAGCTGGTAAACAATGGTGCGTGGCGGCAATTGCCACCATCGCCATGACCGGCGGGATGCTCGCTCTTCAGGGAACGGTTTCTGCGGATGACACGACCAGCACGGGGGCCGCTAACTCGACTCTCGTCACCACCACTGATTCTCAGAGTCAGAGGACTACTGATGATGCCACTACGACTACCCAGGCTACGAAGGATGATGCTACCGCCACGGCCGACACGCAGTCCACGAACACGACTGGCAGCACTGCAGCTGCTCAACTGACTGACCAGGCAACGGTTCAATCGGCCACCGCAACCATGCGGGACGCCGCAAAGACTAGCCTGCCGACCGGTACCCCGGGTTGGGGCCAGCAGGCTGGCAGCTGGTACTATTTCAATAACCAGGGGAATGCCGTTACCGGCTGGAAGCAGCTTGGCCACTGGTACTACTTTGATCCAAGCAACGGCCAAATGCAGTCGGGACTGAAGTCGATCAACAGTCGCTACTACTATCTGAACCCGAACCACGACGGGACCTTTGGCGCCATGCTGACCGGCTGGCAACAGATTGACGGCCAGTGGTACGGCTTCGGCGGTGCCAACGACGGTGCGGCCCTGACCGGCTGGCACAAGATTAACGGTCGCTGGTACTACTTCCAACAGACCGGCCAGGCCGACACCGGCTGGCAGCAGGTTAACAACAACTGGTACTACTTCGACCCGACGAACGCCTGGGCCCAGACTGGTTGGCAACGGATCAACAATAACTGGTATTACTTTGATAGCCAGAATGCGTGGGCACTCAAGGGCTGGCAACGGATCAACAACAACTGGTACTACTTCGACCCGGTAAACGTCTGGGCACAGAAGGGGTGGCTGAATACCGCGGATGGTAATTGGTACTACTTCGATCCGGAGAATGCCTGGGCGCTGACCGGTTGGCAGCGCATCAACAATAACTGGTACTACTTCGACAACCAGAATGCGTGGGCACTCAAGGGTTGGCAACGGATCAATAACAACTGGTACTACTTCGACCCAGTGAACGTCTGGGCACAGAAGGGCTGGCTGCGGACCCAGTCCGGCAACTGGTACTACTTCGATCCGGAGAACGCCTGGGCCCAGACTGGTTGGCTGCAGCTCAACGGTCACTGGTACTACTTCGATCAGAACGGCAAGGCCCAGACCGGTTGGCAACAAATCAACAATCACTGGTACTACTTCGACGAAGAAAATGTCTGGGCACTGAGTGGTTTCCAGCGGATCAACAACCATACCTACTACTTCGACCCAACCAACGCTTGGGCGCTGACCGGCTGGCAGACCCTTGATGGTCACCAGTACTACTTCGACCCGACGAACGCCTGGGCCTTGACCGGTCACCAGCAGATCGACGGCAAGTCCTACTACTTCGATGACTATGGTCGGATGTCCGAGACCTACGCCAAGATCGAAAATGGCAAGTTTGTGATCTACAAGGCAGCTGATAATTCAGTCGTTAAGACGCTGGACTCCGGCACCTGGGAGAACGTCGCTTACAGCCTCGACACCAACTCCATCAACAATATCGACGGCTACCTCAGTTACACGGGTTGGTACCGTCCATACGGGACCAGCCAGGATGGCAAGACCTGGTACAAGACTGGCGCTGGTGACTGGCGGCCGATGCTGATGTACGTCTGGCCAAGCAAGGACGTTCAAGCCCAATTCATCAAGTACTTCGTCAACCACGGCTACGAGAGCGCCGACTACGGCCTGACCAAGGACAGCGTTGCCAAGCTGACCAAGGATACCGACACCAAGACGCTTAACGACGCTGCCCAGAACCTGCGCTACGTCATCGAGCAGCATATCGCTGCCAACAAGAGCACCGGCCAGCTGGCCAACGACGTCAACGGCTTCATGGCCACCGTGCCGGAACTGTCCGCTGCTTCTGAACTGTCCGTTGTTTACAGCAAGGGCTTCCAGCCGACCGTGGACGGGACGACTGATAACGACCAGCTGCTCTTCGTCAACAACAATTCCCGGAACCAGGCGGCTGGTGACACCAGCTATGCTGACAGCAACTACCGTCTGATCAACCGGACCATCAACAACCAGACCGGTTCGAGCACCAGCAACGAGAGTCCGGAGCTGTTAGTCGGTAACGACATCGACAACTCCAACCCGGTCGTCCAGGCTGAGAACCTGAACTGGGAGTACTTCCTGCTGAACTACGGGAACCTGATGGGTTACAATGCCGATGGCAACTTCGACGGCTTCCGGATCGACGCGGCCGACAACACCGATGCCGACGTGCTCGACCAGGTAGCTCAGCTGGTCAACGACCTCTACCACACCAAGGGCAACCCGCAGAACGCCAATGACCACCTGCTCTACAACGAAGGCTACCACGGCAGTGCCTCCACGATGCTCAACAAGAAGAATAACTCTGAGCTCTTCATGGATGCTACCTACTTCAACACCCTCCAGAACGTCCTCGGCAGACTCAATGGCCGGGACAGCGTGGCCAACCTGATCACCAACAGCGTGGTCAACCGGGCCAACGACACTACGGAGAACGAGGCAACGCCAAACTGGTCCTTCGTTACTAACCATGACCAGCGGAAGAACCTGATCAACTGGATCATCATGAACGATCATCCTGGTATTCCTGATATCATGGCTAACGGCTACAAGGCCGAGTACGCTGAGCAGGCTTGGAAAGAATTCTATGCCGACCAGGCTCGGACGAACAAGCTCTACGCTCAGTACAACGTGCCGGCTCAATACGCAGTGCTCCTGACCAACAAGGACACCGTCCCACAGGTTTACTACGGTGACCTTTACGATGAGACCGACCAGTACATGCAGACCAAGTCGATGTACTACGACGCCATCACGACTCTGATGAAGGCACGGAAGACCTACGTCAGCGGTGGTCAAACGATGACCAAGCTGAACGACGGCCTCCTGGCGAGCGTTCGTTACGGGAAGGGCGTCAAGGATGCCAACAGTCTGGGGAACGATCCGCTGAGTCGGACCACTGGCCTGGCCGTCCTCGTCGGTAACGACCCGTCGATGACCGAGCAGACGGTTGCCATCAACATGGGGAAGGCCCACGCCAACCAGCAGTATCAAAACATCATGGACACGTCCACGCAGGGCTTGACCTACGACGGCACCGGCTCATTGAACCCGGCCGTCCTGATGACTGACGCCGACGGGATCCTTCACGTCCGCGTCCAGGGCTTCAGCAACCCATACGTCAGTGGATACCTGAGTGTCTGGGCACCAGTCATTGACGGGACCCAGAGCGCCGCAACTGCTGCATCCACGACCGCGGCTAACAAGGACAAGTACTTCGAATCCAACGCGGCCCTTGATTCCCACATGATCTACGAGGACTTCAGCCTCTACCAGCCGGAACCAACCTCGCAGGTAAATCACGCCTACAACATCATCGCCCAGAATGCCAACCTCTTTAGTGACCTTGGCATCACCGACTTCTGGATGGCTCCTGCCTACACGCCGTTTGGCATGAGCCGTTACCACGAAGGCTACTCGATGACCGACCGCTACACCCTGGGGACGACCAGCAACCCAACCAAGTACGGTAGCGGCCAGGAGCTGAGCGATGCGATCGCCGCCCTCCACAAGGCCGGACTGAAGGTTCAGGAGGACCTGGTTATGAATCAGATGATCGGTTTCAGCAGTCAGGAAGCCGTCACGGTTACCCGGGTCAACTCGAGTGGTCACCAGATGAATGTCGATGGCCAGACCTTCGCTAACAAGATCTACTTCGCTTACACCCGTGGTGGTGGCGAAGGCCAGAAGGAATACGGTGGGAAGTACCTGGCCGAACTGAAGGCCAAGTACCCAGACCTCTTCACGACCAAGGCAGCCTCGACCGGGGTGGCACCGGATCCGAACACCCGGATCACGGAATGGTCAGCGAAGTACCAGAACGGGACCTCACTGCAGAACCTTGGGATCGGCTTAGCAGTCAAGCTGGCGAATGGCGACTACGCCTACCTGAATGGCAACGGCAACCAGGCATACACCACCTACCTGCCGGAAGCAATCTCCTCGCTCGACTACTACGCTAATCAATCACTGTAAACTTAAGAATTAAGGAAGCGACGCCAAGTTTTCAGCCTGGCGCCGCTTTTTCTGTAATCGTTTTACTTGCCCTTGACAGGTGTATAATGGGTATGTTATCAAGGATAGTGTTACGAATTATTTTGGAGGTTACTATGTCTGTTAAGAAACACTACAAGTTATATAAGGCTGGTAAACAATGGTGTGTGGCGGCAATCGCCACCGTTGCCGTTGTAGCCGGCCTTGCAGGCGTTGCATCCGCTGATGACGCAACGCCGGCGGTAACTCAGGAGAGCACTGTTGCTCAGACGGTGACGACTGATAAGGACGCCACCACGCAGGGGAATAGCCAAGCTGCTCAGGAGACCAGTTCAACCGAGCAGACGGCTGCTTCTACTAGCGACAGTAAGAGTGCGGACTCACAAACGACTTCAAATTCGACGAAGTCAACCGACGAGGCGACTGCCACCACAACCATGAAGCTGGCCGCCGACGTAAACCAGGTCAGCCTGCCGACGGGACGGCCAGGCTGGAGCCAGCAGAATGGCAACTGGTATTACTTCAACGCCCAGGGAACGGCCAGCACCGGTTGGCAGCAGCTGGGCAGTTGGTACTACTTCGACCCGACTAACGGCCAGATGCAGTCGGGACTGCAGCCCATCAATAACAAGTACTACTACTTGAACCCAAACCACAACGGTAGCTTCGGGGCCATGCTGACCGGCTGGCAGCAGATCAACGGCCAGTGGTACGGCTTTGGCGGTGCCAGTGATGGTGCGGCCTACACCGGCTGGCACTACATCAACAACCGCTGGTACTACTTTGAACAGAATGGCCACGCCGTAACCGACTGGCAGCACATCAACAACAATTGGTACTACTTCGACCCACAAAACGCCTGGGCACAGACCGGCTGGTATAAGTCCGGCGCCGGTCGTTGGTACTACTTTGACAACCAGAACGCCTGGGCCCTGAAGAACTGGCAAAAGATCAACAACAATTGGTACCACTTCGATCCCGAGAATACCTGGGCCGACACCGGTTGGCAGCACATCAATAACAACTGGTACTACTTCGACAACCAGAATGCCTGGGCCCTGACCGGTTGGCAGCACATCAATGACAACTGGTACTACTTTGATAACCAGAATGCCTGGGCCCTGAAGGATTGGCAGTACATCAACAATCACTGGTACTACTTCGATCCAACCAACGTCTGGGCACATAAGGGCTGGCTGCAGACCCATTCCGGCAAGTGGTACTACTTTGACCCAACCAACGCCTGGGCCCTGACCGGTGGTTGGCATAAGGTTAACAACGCCTGGTACTACTTCGATCAGAACGGTAAGGCCGCCGATCCGGGCTGGCAGAAGATCGATGGCAACTGGTACCACTTCAACGACTCGAACGCCTGGGTAGAGGCAACCGGCTGGCAGTGGATCAACGGCAACCTGGCCTACCTGGACAAGAATGGTCACCCGGCAACCGGCCAGGACGTTGACCTCAACGGCCTGACCCTCCACGCGGACGCCGATGGGCTGATTCCAAACGCCGAACGGACGATCCGGGAAGGGATTGCCCAGAAGATCGCCACCCTGGTCAACCAGCAGCGCAACAACACCATTCTCTACGACTGGACGAGTCAGGATCATGACTACCAGGAACTGGCACTGCATGACAACGCCCAGCTCCTGGCCCAGGGCGATATGGACAACGACAAGACGGTGATCGAATCGCTGCTGAAGCAAAACGATCTCCTGAACGGGGAAGTCGTGGCTTCGAGCGTGATCAACACCACCCTGGACAACCTGAACGTCAACAGCCTGACCCAGAATTTCGTCAACAGTCTGCCGTCCGGCGATCTGACCAACACCGTCCTGGGTGTCGGCTACGACACGACCAATAACCGCTTCGCCATGCTGCTCTTCCGGCCGGGTGCTTCGGCACTGCATGATGCCACCTCAACCATCAGCGGCGTCATCTCGGATGTTTACAAGAACAGCGGGGTTACCGCCGACGTTCAGAATGGCCTGGAGAAGGGGACCACGCTGAGCAGCGCGGACCTCGGCGAAGTCCTGAGCAAACTGAGTCCAGCCCTGCTGAAGGGTGAAGAGGGCACCGAGATCAGTCAGGACGTCTTGAAGACGATCTTTGCCGGCCTGCCGGGCAACACCGCGGCAATCGCAGGGACCAAGAACTACTACAACGGCAACGATGCCTACCACTACCAATTCTGGCTGGCCGGGCAGAATGCCGATGACAAGCTGAACAACTTCCTGACCCTGAACAAGGGCGCTAAGTACGGCGACCAGCTGAAGGTCAACTACACGGCCACCCTGGTTTACGGCGAGGAGCAGGGGACCGCGACCCCGGCCGTCAATGAGACCCCGGCAAGCCTTAAGTCCTCTACCGAGATCGAACTGGCCTACCAGAAGGGGACAGAATCCGGCTCCCGCTATGAGACCGTCAAGGTTGAGCCAATCGATGGAATGAAGCAGGACACCATCCGGGGTGTCGACCTGTCCAGCTACCTGGCACTGGTTCAAAACGGCGTGCAGTTCTACGACTTCAATGGTCAGCCGGCCGACCTGCTGAAGGTGCTCTCCGACGCGGGTGTCAACTACGTCCGGCTGCGGATGTGGGTGGACCCTTACAACGCCCAAGGCCTGACCTATGGTGGGGGTAACGATGACGAGGCCAACGTCTTAGAGATGGCCCGTCAAGCCAAGAAGTACAACATGAAGGTGCTGCTGGCCCTTCACTACTCCGACTTCTGGGCTGACCCGGGTGTTCAATTGCTGCCAAAGCAATGGAAGAACCTGAGCGATACCGACCTGAACGAGGAACTCTACCTCTACACCAAGAAGATCGCCAACGACTTCACCAAGGCCGGTGTCACCGTCGACATGGCTCAGATGGGGAACGAGATCACGGCCGGGATGCTCGGTATTCGCTACTGGGGCGTTTGGGACAACCCAACCGACTCCGCACGGCTGACCGGCTACCTGCGGTCAATCTCCCGGGGCTTCCGTGAAGCAAGTCCAAGCACTCAGCTGGCCATTCACATCGAAACGCCAGAATACAATAAATACGACTCCATCATGAACACTCTGAAGACGAACAACGTCGACTACGATATCCTGGCTTCGTCCTACTACCCATTCTGGGGGACCGGGACCAATAACCCGACGAACGTTGCCAAGATCGAAAAGATGGTCAAGGACAAGTACGGCAAGAAGTTTATGATTGCCGAAACCGGCTGGCCGTTCACGCTCCAGAACTCCGACGGAACGCCGAACAACATTAGTTCCGTGCCAAGCAACCTGTACGAAGTTAGCCCTCAGGGACAGGTCGATGAGCTCGCCGACGCCTACAAGGCCGTGCTGAGCAACGATAACGGTCTCGGGGTCTTCTACTGGGAGCCAAGCTGGATTCCTGCCAAGGCCGGTTGGGACAACTGGGAATACAACCGCCTGATGGGTGACGTTGAGGGGACCGGTTGGGCCTCCATCAACTCCCGTGGCTACTACCCAGACAGCAAGATCATGTGGGAAGGCAAGCCGGCATCCGGTGGTTCCTCATGGGACAACAACGCCTTCTTCGATGACCAGGGACACCCGCTGCAGTCACTGAAGATGTACAACGGCTTCCTGAACGGCTACGAGTCACCGGCTAATACCACCTCCGAATTCCGTGCCGTGGTAACGTCGATCGACAATAATGGTGTCCAGGTTCTTAATCCAGTGAAGATTGGTGACGACGTCGACTTCTTCAGCGTCCTGAGCAAGAGCGGTCGGGAATACCTGAACGGGATCGCCGGGACGACCATCAGTCAGTCCTCACTGACGGCGCTCTTCCACGAGCTGCAGGATGGCCTGAAGAGCGCGACCTACACCGATGCTCAGGTCAACCAGTACCACTACGAATACTGGCTGGACGGCGACAGCGCAAGCGACAAGCTGGCCAACTTCCTGGCCCTCAACCAGGGCGCAACCTACGGCACCTCTCTGCGGGCCCACTACCGGGCAGTACTGGTTGCCAACCCGTCCGAAGACCAGCTGGCCACGTCAACGTCAAGTTAAGTGAGACCTGGGGACTCGATGGGGTTACCATCGATGATCCGCTCAAGGCCAATGACGACATGCCTGCTGATGAGCTGGCCACGGTTCAGAAAGCCGTCAAGGACATTCTGACCGGTGAGAAGGGCACGGCCATCAGTGCCCAGGCCTTCCAGAATCTGACCAATGCCCTGCCGGGGGTTACTGGTCCGCTGGTTGGCTCTAAGGTCTACACCATGGCAGATGGCAACCAGTACCACTACGAGTACTGGCTGACCACTAAGGACGTCCAGGCGGCTAACCAGGGCGCCAAGTATGGTGATCCAATCAACCTGACCTACTCAGCTTCCCTGAAGTGGATCGATCCAAATAAATAATAAGGCTTAAAGCAAAGAGCCGGAGAACGATGAATATTGGTTCATCGTTCTCCGGCTCTTTTTTGGTATTCGGAAATAAAAAATCATCCCCAAGCGGAGATGATTTAGTCTTATCAGTATTTAGTACATCGAGTAGGCACCGGTGCTGCCGTAGCCATAGCCGTACGATGACGAGACACCACCGTAGCTGCTGGACGACCGCCGTGAGCTTCTCGTGGATGAGGACTTCGATGAGGAAGTCCGACCACCGGTTACATAGTCGCTGCCGTTACCGCTGCCCGGGTCGTTGTAAGAAGCGCCACCCGGCAGGATGAAGTCGGTGTTATTGTAGCCATCGTAGTTTGGCTGTGACTTGTACATCTTGGTTTCGTGGTTGACGATCTTCTTCGGCTTCAGACCGAGTTGCTTGCGGATCAGCTTGGAAACCCGGTTGATTTCCTTTGGACTGGCGATCTGGAAGGAAACGCCGTCGATCGTAGCGTCCTGACCCTGGAAGTGGTAGGTCTTGATGTTTTCCATTGCCCCGTGGTAGTTACCGTAGAGGGTGGCGATGTCGTCAATCGGGATGTTGGTCTTGACCCCGTCACCGACGGCATCAAGGATCTTGTTGGCGGCGGCGATGGAACCGGAGCTCTTGAACTTCTCAATGACGCTCGTCAGGATCTGTTGCTGCCGCTTTTGCCGACCGTAGTCGTTGTTCGGGTCTTCATACCGCATCCGCGAGTACTTCAGGGCGTTGGCGCCGTTCAGGTGCTGCTTACCCTTCTTGAAGTGGTGCCCTTCGTAGGTGAAGGCGAACGGGTTGTCAACAGTGACCCCGCCGACGGAATTAACGACCTTCTCGAGGACACCCATGTTGATGACCGCGTAGTAGTCAATCGGGACGCCCAGCAACTCCTTGACCTGCTTGACCGACTGTTTTGGACCGCCGATCGAGTAAGCGGCGTTCAGCTTGACGTAGTCCGGACCCTCCTTGGTGTTGACCCGGACCAGGATGTCCCGTGGGATACTGGTCATCGTGATCGTCTTCTTCTTCGGGTTGATGGTGAAGAGCTCCATCGAGTCGGTGTTTCCACCCTTGTTCCCCCGGTTCAGAGCGCCGACGTCGGTCCCCATCGCCAGGACGGAGACAGGCTCACCCTTTTGCAGCTTCTTGCTGATCTGCCCGTTTCCGTTGGCAAACATCTTGTTCGTGGCGGAGTGGATCTTGTGATACTCATAGAAGCCCCCCAGAGCCACGATGATAATCAAGAACCAGATCAGTGCCTTCATCCATTTCGGCATCTGGTAGTGATGCTTGACTGGACGATCGTAATCATTGTTCGGCTGACGGCGGCCATTGCGGCGTGGTCTAAAATGGCGCGGCTGTGGCTGCTCCTCGGCCTCTTCTTGCTGGCGGTTTTCGTTAACCTGTTTACGAATCCGCTCCTCCATCCGTTTCCGGTATTCTTCGCGTGATTCGCGATGATTGTTGTTATCCATAAAGATTAATACCTCGACCAAAAAATTCTAACACTCTACTAATATAGCAAAAATTGCTAGTACAATTCAACGTAACATCATATAGTTTAACCTTTCCGTAAGAATTTGGAAAGTTAGACTTTGGCGGAAAATTATATTAATATAGTAAGGATATTGCGCGAAATAATATGAAAGGATTTTATCGATGAAATCAACTAAAGAATTAGCTGAAGCAGTTAATAAGCGGCGGACCTTCGCCATCATTTCCCACCCTGACGCCGGGAAGACCACGATCACCGAACAGCTCCTCCTCTTCGGGGGCGTCGTCCGGGAAGCCGGAACCGTCAAGGCACGGAAGACCGGGAACTTCGCCAAGTCCGACTGGATGGAAATCGAAAAGAAGCGGGGAATCTCCGTTACTTCTTCCGTCATGCAGTTCGACTTCCAGGGCAAGCGGATCAACATCCTGGACACCCCGGGGCACGAGGATTTCTCCGAAGACACCTACCGGACCCTGATGGCCGTCGACTCCGCGGTGATGGTGATCGACTCCGCCAAGGGGATCGAGCCTCAGACCAAGAAGCTCTTCCAGATCTGTAAGATGCGGGGCATTCCGATCTTCACCTTCATGAACAAGTTCGACCGGGACGCCCGCGAACCCCTGGATCTCCTGAACGAGGTCGAGGACGTGCTGGGCATCGAGACCTACCCGATGAACTGGCCGATCGGTTCCGGCCACCAGTTCAAGGGGATCTACGACCGCTTTAACCACCGGGTTGCCCTGACCCACCCGGCTGATCCGGATAATCCCTACCTGCCGCTGAATGACGACGGGGACGTCGAGGGGGAGAACCCATTGGCCGGTGATGGCGAGTGGCAGGATGCCCTGGACGGGATGGAACTGGTCGAAGTGGCCGGCAACCAGCTGGATCGGGACAAGATCGCCAGTGGTGACCAGACGCCGGTCTTCTTCGGCTCGGCCCTGACGAACTTCGGGGTCCGGACCTTCCTGGAGAACTATCTCCAGTTCGCACCGGCACCGGGCGACCACAAGACCGAGGACGGTCAGACCGTTAAGCCGCTGGATCCAGAATTCTCCGGCTTCGTCTTCAAAATTCAGGCCAACATGAACCCGCGGCACCGGGACCGAATCGCCTTCGTGCGGATTTGTTCCGGCGAGTTTGACCGGGGGATGGACGTCACCCTGGCGCGGACGCAGAAGCCGCTGCGCCTGTCGAACGTGACGGAATTCATGGCCGATACTCGTGAGAATGTCGAGACAGCCGTGGCCGGGGACATCATCGGACTCTACGACACCGGGAACTTCCAGATTGGCGACTCGATTTACACCGGCAAGCAAGCCGTGCAGTTCGAGAAGCTGCCGCAATTCACGCCGGAGCTCTTCGTCCGCGTTTCCGCCAAGAACGTCATGAAGCAGAAGTCCTTCCACAAGGGGATTAACCAGCTGGTTCAAGAGGGGGCTGTGCAGCTCTACCGGTCCTACACGACGAACGACTACATCCTCGGGGCGGTCGGTCAGTTGCAGTTTGAAGTCTTCAAGTTCCGGATGAAGAACGAGTACAACTCGGACGTCATCATGGAGCCGATGGGCCACAAGACGGCACGGTGGATCGATCCCGAACAGCTGGATGAGAAGATGTCCTCATCCCGTAACATCCTGGTAAAGGACATTCACGACCAGCCACTCTTCCTGTTTGAAAACCAGTTTGCTGAGAACTGGTTCAAGCAGAAGTACCCGGATGTAAAGTTGACGGCGAAATTGTAAACCATTTAAAACAACAAAGAAGCAGGATTTCAATTGCGAAATCCTGCTTCTTTTGTTTAGAAAATTATGGTTAGATCATCCGACCGTTACCGTCGAATTGGTACCATTTACCGTTGATCTTGTGCCAGCCGGTTACGGCCCAGGCGTTCGTCGGGTCGAAGTAGTACCAACCACCGTTGGAGGTGTATTGCCAGCCGGTGATTGCCCAGGCGTTGTTCAGGTCGAAGTAGTACCAGTGGCCATTGACCTGCAGCCAACCGGTATCGGCCCAAGCGTTTTGTGGGTCGAAGTAGTACCAGCGACCGTTGAACATGTGCCAACCGGTGTCGGCCCAGGCATTTGCTGGGTCAAAGTGGTACCAGTGGTGGTTAATGTATTGCCAGCCGGTGATTGCCCAGCAATTGTTCCAGTCAAAGTAGTACCAGCGACCGTTGATCTGCTGCCAGCCCTTGAGTGCCCAGGCGTTATCTGGGTCAAAGTAGTACCAGTTGCCGGCGGCCGTCTTGAACCAGCCCTTGAGTGCCCAAGCATTAGTTGGGTCGAAGTAGTACCAGTTGTTGTTGATATGTTGCCAACCGGTCAGTGCCCAGGCATTGGTGGTGTCGAAATAGTACCAGTTGCCTGCCTGTGACTTGAACCAGCCGGTTTGCGCTTTGCCATCCTTCTGGAAGTAGTACCAACGACCATTGATGAAGTGCCAGTCGGTATACGCGGCACCGTCTCCACCGAAGCCGTACCAATTACCGTCGATCTTTTGCCAACCAGTCTTCATGGCACCGAATGAACCATCGTGGTTCGGGTTCAGATAGTATGTCTTGTTATCGATGGTTTGGAAGCCGGACTCCATAGCACCAGTGTATGAAGCAAAGTAGAACCATTGGTTGCCAATTTTGTTCCAGCCGGTTACGGCAACGCCATTATCACCGAAGTAGTACCAGTTGTCGCCATCCTGCTTCCAGGTGTTCTTGGTGCCAGTTGGCAGGTCAGGGTGAACGCCGAGTTCCTTGATCCGGTCGTCCCGCTGCTGGTTGATGGCTTCCGTCATCGTCTTGATGGCGTTGGTCTGTTCAGTCTGCAGGTCAGATACCTTCTTATTGTCGTCGGCAACCAGCTTGTTGTAGGCTTCTTGCTGTTCCTTCTGCAGTTCGGTGAGGTAAGCACCTGGATTGGTACCGATGAGGTCGATATCGTACTGGTTGCGAGCCTCTTGCTCCTTATCGTTATAGGCCTTTTCGTTATCAGCCAGGGCCTTGTCAAGCTTTTTCTTGGCGGCCTGCTGGTCCTTGACCGCCTGATCGTTGGCCGCCTGGGCCTTCTTGGTAGCCTCCTGCGCCTTCTCTAAGGCATCTTGGGACTTCTGTGCTTGTTTGTTGGCTGGAGCGACAGCGTCTTGTGCCTTTTTATTGTCAGCGGTAGCGTTCTTAAGATCTTTTTGTGCCTTTTGAAATGCGGCTTCCGCGTTATCTGAGTTGGTTTGTGCTTCTGTAAGCGCCGCTTCGGTTTGGTCAACTGCAGATTTAGCTGAGGAAGCATTTGCCTTAGCCGTAGACAGCTTTTTTGCAGTCTCGGTTACAGCATTAGAAGCAGAAGCTTGAGCCTCAGGAGTTGCGTCGCTGGCCAAATTCTTAGCGGCAGCACTGGCTGCATCGTATGCCGCCTGTGCTTCAGTAACTGCGGTTGAAGCGCTGGCATAACCCTCTTTAGCGTCACTAGCAGCCGTGTTGGCAGTGGCCAAGGCAGTGCTGTTTGTCACAACGGCAGCGGAAGCAGTGCTGGCTGCTTCACTGGCCTTCTTCAGGTCATCTGCCGCCTTGGCAGCGGCAGACTTTGCGCTGCTAGCAGCAGTACTGTCCGCAGCAGCCGTGCTTTGGGCGCTCTTTTCGTTTGCTTGAGCACTCTTCAGATCATCTGCTGCCTTGTTTGCGGCACTGGCAACCGTATTGTAGCTGCTGTTCGCCTCTGAGTCGGCCTTGGTCTTTGCCTCGCTGGCCGCCTTGATTGCGTCGTCACGCTTGGTAGCGGCGCTGGATACGGCAGAGGAGATCGTCGGTAGGGAGCTGTAATCGTGATTGGCGATTGCCGTTGAAGCCGAGTTGTAAGCCGCGGAGTTATCTGAAGCAAGCTTCTTTTCGGCAGCGGCGTTGGCAGACTTCTGGTCACTGATCTTCTTCTGGTATTCGGAATTGATTGCGGCCGTCTGGCTGTTAATTGCCTCGCTGGCCGCGGCGGAGGCGGCAGTCGGTGTCTGGGCGCTCTTGATTGCCTCGACCGGGGCGATGCTGGTAGCGGCCTTTACTTCAACCGTGCTGGCTGCGGCCGAATTGAGGCTGCCGGCCAGGGCGCTGCTTTGGGCACTCGTCTGGTTGACGGTCGTTGCCTGGACAGTCGTGTCGGCGTGGACCTGATTATTCGTGTTAGCGAAGACGCCAAAGGCGAGGGCGGCGCCGGCTAAGAGGACACAATTTTTAATTTTGTGCGAATAGATATGTTTATTAGTCATTAAAAATAGGTAGATTATAGAATGAAGTTAGCCACCCAGTTGGTGGTAAATAAAAAACGCCATTCGGCGTGACATCAGGTATCATATTAAGTGAACCAAACCTATATGAAAGGATGTCCGTCAAATGACGCACTTAAATGATACCATGTCTACTATTTTATTGACTACTCATAAAAAGAATGCTCATCTTACTAAAGAAGAACGTGTGATGATTGCGACTTTAAAGTCGCAAGGACTTTCCAATCGCGCAATTGGTCGCCAATTAGGAGTTAATCATCAAACAATTAATAACGAGCTCAACCGTGGTACGGTCCGCCAACTTCGTCGTCAAAAATCTAATGGTAAGATTTACGAATATTCTTACTACATCTATAGTTATGAAGCTGGTCAGGCCACATATCTTGAACATCACCGCCATTCTGGTCGTCGTCGCTTATATTATTCTTCAAAGCAATTTTTACGATTAGCTGATCAGCTAATGCTTGGTGAGTTTGACGACCACCATTACTCCCCACAAGCGGTTATTTATAAGGCTCGAGATTTAATGAATGATGGCACCCTGATCCCAAAGTCGGTTGTAACTTTATATCAATGGATTAATGAGGGTGTGCTTCGTACGTCCAATTTAGACCTCTTTGAAAAACCTAAACGTAAGCATCATCAAACTCATCCGCAAGCTAAAAGGTGCTTAGGGCCTAATATTGCTCAACGACCTCAAACTGCGGACCAACGGTCCGAAATTGGCCATTGGGAACTGGATACAGTTCAGGGACAGAAAAACGGTAATGACAGTGTTGTACTAGTAATGACTGATCGCCTTTCACGAGTTAATATCACGAGTAAAATTGCTGGTAAAACTGCGCATGCAGTAAATCAGTTCTTTATAAATTTGCGCCAGAAAATGGGCACAGATGCTTACTATCGCATTTTTAAGACAATAACCTCTGACAACGGTTCAGAATTTAGTGAGTTAACACAAGTTCACGATCATGTTTTCTATGCTGATCCGTATTCCCCTTGGGAACGTGGATCCAATGAGATCAATAACCGGTTTCTCCGCAAGGAGATTACCAAAGGTGAAGCTATAAATAACTATAGTAGTGCTCAGATCATAGCGACTAATGATTGGATGAATCACTATCCACGAGCTATGTTTAATGGACATTCGTCAATGGATATCTATCGTAAGGCCTTCTACCAAGAGATATCACAGCTCCATCAACCAATAATCAATTGGTCAGTATTATTTATTTGAGTCCAGTGGCTAACTTATTCTTGAAATTTAGGGTCATTAAAAATAATCTCCTTATTGGTTACTAGTCAAAAATTAGATTATACCCTTAATTCTAACCCATTCCGCCAATAATTAATAGTTATAGAGAAGCAAAAAGAGCGGGCATTCGTCATCTGTACGCGACTGTCCGCTCTTGATTGTTTATTAAATTTCATTACAGCAGCTTACCGCTGTTAGAGAAGTTGTAAGTCTTGCCGTTAATCTTTTGGCTGCCAGTTACCATTGCGGCAGTTTGCGGGTTGAAGTAGTACCAATCACCGTTCTTGAACTGCTTCCAACCGGTAACGGCCTGGCCCTTGGCGTTGAAGTAGTACCAGTTGCCGTTGATCTTCTGCCAGCCGTTTTCCTGTTCAGCCGAGGTTTCCCGACTTGCCCAGGCGTTGGTTGGGTCGAAGTAGTACCACTGCTTGTTCAGCCACCGCCAGCCTTGAGCTGCGCTGTCGTAGCCAGGGTCAAAGTAGTAGATGTTGCCGTTAATTTCCTGAAGCCCCGTCAGTGCCCAAGCATTGGTTGGGTCAAAGTAGTACCAGTAGCCGCCAAGCTGGTGCCAACCGGTCATGGCTTCACCGGTCGTCCAGTTGAAGCAGTAGCGGTGACCGTTGATGGTCTTCCAGCCGGTGACGACGTGGTTATTGGCATCGAAGTAGTACCAGGAACCATTGATCTTTTCCCAACCAGTTACGGCCCAGGCGTTCGTCGGGTCAAAGTAGTAGCGGGTGCCGTTGATGGTCTGCCAACCGGTCAGTGCCCAGGCATTGGTTGGATCGAAGTAGTACCAGTTGCCGTTAATCTTCTGCCAACCCTTGAGTGCCCAGGCGTTTTGGGTATCGAAGTAGTACCAGCGGTTGTTAATCTTTTGCCAACCGGTGTCGGCCCAGGTGTTGGTGGTGTCGAAGTAGTACCAGTTGTTGTTGAGCTTCTGCCAGCCCTTGAGTGCCCAAGCGTTTTGGGCATCGAAGTAGTACCAGTTGCCGTTAATCTTTTGCCAGCCGGTCAGTGCCCAGGCGTTTTGGGTATCGAAGTAGTACCAGTTCTGAGCAGTAGTTTGGAACCAGCCGGTCTGGGCCTTCCCGTTTTCTTGGAAGTAGTACCAGCGGCTGTTGATCTTGTGCCAGCCGGTGTAAGCCGCACCGTCATTCGCACCACCAAAGCCGTACCACTGGCCATCAATCTTTTGCCAGCCATTCTGCATGGCCCCGTAAGTGCCGTCGTGCTGGGTATTCAGGTAGTAGTAGTGGCCGTTGATTTCCTTCAGGCCGGTCTGCATCTGACCATTAGTCGTGTCGAAGTAGTACCACTGGTTGATCTTCTTCCAGCCGGTAGTTGCGGTTCCGTCTTCATTGAAGTAGTACCAGCTGTCATTTTCCTGCTGCCAGCCAGGCTTGCCCGTCGGCAGGGTAGTGGTGGATGGCGTTTCGCTTGGCGTCGTGGCGCTGCTCGTGCTGCCACTCTCGGCGGCTGAACTGCTTGCGGCGCTCGTCGATGCTGCCGATGAAGAAGCGGCACTGGTGTTGGCCGTGCTGGTTGCCGCGCTGCTGGAAGCGGCCGAGCTCGTTGCTGCGGCACTGCTTGCTGCGGATGACGTTGCTTGACTGGCACTGCTCGTTGCGGTGCTCTTAACGGCCGTTGTCTGGGTGGTTGCCGGCTCCTGCGTGGTAGTAGTTGCGGCGTTAGCGGTGGTGTTGAGCGTGAAGCCCAGTGTCAGTGCTGCGCCGGCAACTAACAAGGTATTTCTAAGTTTGTGAGAATAGATGTGCTGATTGCGCATTAAAAAAGCCCCTTTCTTTGAACCTCTGTACAGAATCATTCTAGTTCATCTAGCGGGAAAATAACATAGAAAAGGGACCAATCCATGACGGATGATCCCAATCTTAACCATTTAGTTACCAATTGACGTTTCGTTGTGGATAACTTGGGCGTTGGTCGGCAGTGATCCGTACCAATCCTCGTAGTGAATCTCGGAACTGCCGTCAATCGTCTGACGATCCATCCCGTCGCTGTCGACGTGGTGGGTGATGCCGTAGGAGTCGGTCCAGACGGCGACGTCACCGAGGCCGAGCTGAATCTCTTCGTGCTGTTCGTCACCATTGTGAATCACCTGGGCGTCGGCTGGCAGTGAACCAGACCAGTCTTCGTAGTTTACCTGGGTGCTGCCGGCGATCGTCTGACGATCCATCCCGTCACTGTCGACATGGTGGGTGATGCCGTAGGAGTCGGTCCAGACGGCAACGTCACCAAGGCCAAGCTGGATTTCGCCCTGCTGCTGGTTACTGGTTGCCTTTGGCGTGGTCGTTGCAGCTGCCGGGGCTTGGCTAGTAGTTGCCGCGGTGGTGTCAGCGTTGTTCTGCTGGTAGGTGGTCGTTGTAGCTGCCTGAGTTGCCTGATTCGTCGTGGCTGGCTGCTGACTAGCCGTCGTGCCTTGGCTCGGTGCGGTCGTGGAACTTACCGGTGCGCTGGTCGAACTAGCTGCGCTGCTGCTCTCGCTGGCTGCGCTCGTCGATTCCGCCTTGGCGCTCTTCTTAGTTGCTTGCTTACTCTCTTTGGTCACTGCCTTATGCTGGGCAGTACTTTGCTTAACGGTCTTTGCGCTTGTTGGTTCGTTGGAAGTCTTGTGGGTGTAAGCCTGATTAGTGGCCGCACAGCCACCAAGCCCTAACGCTAATAGTAAAGCTAACGAGGTGTTTAATAATTTTTTTGTAACTTTAATCATGATTTAGCGCTCCCCTCTATCGAACATCTAATTTAACCACTCCTTCTATTTATATTGTAACATTTTTGCAATATAGATGTAAGATAGTTGATACATCATTGAATATTATTAGCCAATTGTCTGAAATAGCTACCTATTATTAACCATTGATTCGTGGCGGTGCAAATTCAGCTAACTGAAAAGTTTGACCGTTCGCTGACAAGGCCTTTATTCACGGCTAAACAATGTTAGTATTATAATGTTGGATTCTATAAATTTTGAAGGGATCGAGTAATTTATGAAGACACATTTTAAGCTGTATAAAGCAGGGAAACTGTGGCTGACGGCGTGCCTCGTGGCCTTGGGGATTGGCCTGACGACGGTAGCTGCGCCCGAAGCTGCCCATGCGGATGACGCCACGACCACGGTAGCAGTTGTCAAGAACACGACGACTACGACTACCGGTCAGACGACCACGGCCGCCACCCAGCAGCAGAACAGTCAGCAGGATCAGCAGTCCACGTCGACGGTGCCGACGACCATCAACGGTTACACGCACCAGTCGGACAACAGCTGGAAGAACGCTGACGGCCAAACGCCAAGCGGCTGGCAGACCGAGGGTTCCGACTGGTACTACTTCAAGGACGGGACCAACACCACCGGCTGGCAGCAGATCGATAACAATTGGTATTACATGAACAACGACAGCAGTGCCATGGAGACCGGCCTGCAGACGATCAACAACGCCACATACTACTTGAATGAGCAACACGACGGTACCTATGGCGCCATGAAGACCGGCTGGCAAAACGTCGGTGGTCACTGGTACTACTTCGAAGGCAACGGTGCCGCCCACACCGGCTGGGGCAAGCTGGACGGGCAGTGGTACTACTTCGACCCGGCCAACCAGGGCCAGATGCTGGCGGGGCTGCAGTCGATTAACAACCGGACCTACTACTTAAATGACCAGCACGACGGCACGTACGGTGCGATGAAGAGTGGCTGGCAGAAGATCAACGGCAAGTGGTACGGCTTTGGCGGCCCCGACGATGGTGCAGCTTATAACGACTGGCACTATATCAATGGCCACTGGTACTACTTCTTAAAGGACGGCCAGGGGCAAACCGGCTGGTCGACGATCAACGGCCATCGTTACTACTTCGACAATAATAACGCCTGGGCCCTGACCGGCTGGCAGACGCTGGGTGACTCCTGGTATTACTTTGACACGGTCAACGCCTGGCTGGAGACCAACTGGCAGAACATTGGCGGCCACTGGTACTACCTGAACCCGGAGACGGGCGCCATGCTGATCGGGGTGCAAAAGCTCGGTGACACGACCTACTACCTGAATGAAAACCACGACGGAACTTACGGTGCCATGCAGACCGGTTGGCAGCAGGTCGACGGTTCCTGGTACTACTTCCAGGGCAATGGTGCGGCCGCGCTAGGCTGGCAGTCGATCAACGGCAGCGAGTACTACCTCGATCCGGAGACGGCCCAGATGGCGACCGGCATCACGAAGATCGGTGACTACTACTACGCCTTTGACCCAACGTCCGGCAAGCAGGAGAAGGGCCTGGTATTTAACCCAGCGACCAGCCTGCTCCAGTACTTTGACCAAACGAACGGCAGCCGGCAGAGTCAGGTAATCCTTAACGGCAAGACCTACACGTTTGACCAGGCAAGTGGCGACATGATCACCACTGATCTGGCGGACGGCTTCAACCAGATCGGCAATACTTGGTACTTCTTCAACCGGGCGGCTAACACCTTTGCCCACGATTACTGGTACAAGTATGCTAATAGCTGGTACTACTTCGGTGACAATGCCGCCATGCAGACTGGCTGGCAGAAGATTAATGGTCGCTGGTACTGCTTCAATGACAACGGCAGTGCCCGGACCGGCTGGTACAAGACGGCCGCCGGCAACTGGTACTACTTTGACGATACTAACGCCTGGGCACTGACCGGTTGGCAGAAGATCAACAACAACTGGTACTACTTCGATCCTGACAATGCCTGGGCCGACCGCGGCTGGGGCTTCATTGGTCACAACTGGTACTACTTCGATCCTGTCAATGCCTACATGTACACCGGGACGCACTGGATCGACGGCCACAAGGTAACTCTGCAGAGCTGGGGTGGCTTCGTCGGCTTCAGTCAGCGGGTCATTAACTGGTTCCTGGACCGGGAAGGCAAGCTGACCTACTCCCTCTACGGCTCACGGACCGGTCGTGACGGGACCGCCGACTGTTCCGGTTCGATGACGATGGCCGTTTGGTCTGCCGGTGGTTCCCGGCCATCGATGATTTACTCGACTGAGACCCTTGGCAATTATCTCCTGTCCAACGGTTACTACGTTGCTGGCTCTGGCCGTGGCGTTCAGGACGTTCGCTACGGGGACATCGTCATCTGGGGGAACCCAGGACACTCTGCTGGTGGCGCCGGCCACGTTTCGGTAGTTTCAACTGGTGGCAGCGACCCAATGTGTATTTCAACCAACGCCTACTACGGTGATCAAGCACCATGGGGCCACGGTAACCCGAACATGGCGGTTCAGGAATTCAACTACCAGTGGTACTGGCAGCAGGATGACTGTCCTTACCAGATGGTCTACCGGCCAAACTTCTACTGGGCTTAAATAAAGCTTTATAAAGACACAAATGTCTATTATAATCATTAATATAAAGATATTTGTCGCGAGAGTGGGGGTTAGTAATGGATAAGAAAGTACTAAAGTTAACGGCGCTGACGGCCCTGACGATGGCATTTGGTACCGTCTCAATGGTCAACAACGTCCGGGCCGATGATGCACCGACCGGTGAGACCACTAACGTTGCAACGACGCTGAACCAATCCGCTGCCGGAAGTCAGCAGGTGGCGAGCAGTTCCGTCGCAGTCAGTGGGGCAACAGCCAGCGCTGCTACGGCCAAGGCGGCTAGCTATTCTAATGCTGCGGCCTATTCCAACGATGTAACCGCAGCCCAGCAGATCAATTTCCCGAGTGGTTATAACTTGAGTGACCTGCGCAGTATCAATAACCTGTCGGCGGCCAATGAATTCAACAAGAAGGCCCTGC
The DNA here is from genome assembly GCF_022482365.1 of Limosilactobacillus sp. NCBI lineage: Bacteria > Bacillati > Bacillota > Bacilli > Lactobacillales > Lactobacillaceae > Limosilactobacillus > Limosilactobacillus sp. Next base: position 822,236 of record NZ_JAKVPE010000001.1, on the reverse strand, counting down.
CGGGATTGACCAGCAACAACTACCAATCCAACAGTGCGGCGGCGGCCGAGTCGATCAACATCGACCAGTTAACCGACCAGCAGGTTCGCGAGATGAACCAGTATGCCCTGAACTTGGTTAACAACGCTCGGGCGGCCTTTGGCGAGTCCGCCTACAGCCAGGACGCCGGAACGATTGCCGAAGTCCGGAATAAGGCTCTGCAGTACCAGAACAAGAAGGAGTCACTGCTGACTGGTTACTGGCATGACGAGACCATCCTGTTGAATGACAGTGAAAACATCTCCGCCATGCAAATCTACGCCGATAACCAGTGGGGGACCCTCGTGCGGCCGTTTGCGACCGCCAAGGGCAGCGACTTCGTCAACGAAAACAGTATTCCCCTGTTCACGGTGACCACGATGGATGACCTGCGTGCCATGATTTACTACGGTGTCACGACGATGCTCTTTGACGACGCCAGTGACATCTACGGCCATGCTCAGAACTTCCTGACGAACTACCAGCCGATCCCGACGATGGCGGTTTACCCGTCCATCCTTGATGGCTACGGCACCGGCCTCTATTCGAATGGGACGCACTTCCAGTACAAGCTGAAGAACGTCGACATGCACTTCATTTGGGCTCAGGGGACTTCCAACGAGACTCAGTCCTCGGCACCGTCAACCCAGCCAACCACTCCCGCGCAGCCGACCACTCCTGTGCAGCCAACTACTCCCGCTGCTCAGCCATCGACGCCGGCCCAGCAGCCGTCGACTCCTGCGCAATCGACAACGACTGGTGAAACGGTCACGCCAAAGCAGCCAGCTCAGCCGACGCAGCCGTCGAGCTCAAACACGTCCGGCACGGTAACCGGCTGGCGGACGATCAACGGCAAGCTGTACCGCTTTGAGAACAGTAAGTTCCTGACCGGCTGGCAGTCGATCAATTCCCACTGGTACTACTTCAATACCGATGGGGCTGCACAGACCGGCTGGTATAAGTCTGGGGCAGGCAATTGGTACTACTTTAACCCGGACACGGCACAGACAGCCACTAACTGGCAGAAGATTAATGGTCGTTGGTACTACTTCGACGACAACAACGCCTGGGCGCTGAAGGGCTGGTTCCAGACGGCCGCCCAGAACTGGTACTACTTCGATCCAACGAACGCTTGGGCCGACACTGGTTGGTTCCAATCCGCGGCGGGCAACTGGTTCTACTTTGACCCGACGAATGCGTGGGCGCTGAAGGGCTGGCAGAAGATCAACAACCGCTGGTACTACTTCGACACCCAGAACGTCTGGGCAATGAAGGGCTGGTTCCAGACGGCCGCCGGTAACTGGTACTACTTCGATCCGACGAACGCCTGGGCCGACACCGGCTGGCAACGGATCAACGGTCACTGGTACTTCTTTGACCTGGACAATGCCTGGGCAGTGAAGGGCTGGTTTAAGACCGTTAACGGCAACTGGTACTACTTCGACCCAACCAACGCCTGGGCCCTGACCGGCTGGCACTACATCAACGGTCAGTGGTACTACTTCGACGCCAACGGCAAGATGGAAACCGGCAGCGTGCGGATCAACGGCCGCCTCTACCACTTCGCCAATAATGGCCACTGGCTTGGCTACTAAATATTAATTTTGAAACGCTTTGGGGCTTCACCGTCCTAAGGCGTTTTTTATTTATCACCCCTTAAGGAAAAGTGACAGTGGTGGTAGAATGTTCCTGTAACGACTGATTTCAAAGGGGAGTAATGAAGCAATGAAGACACACTTTAAGCTGTACAAAGCGGGGAAAAAGTGGTTAATTGCCTGCCTGCTGACGGCCGGACTCGGCCTGACCATGGCCGCACCGGCGCAGGCGGATGACGCTAATACCACGACGACTGCGGGCACCACGACCACCACGGTGACGACGCAGCAGAGCGTTGCCGGCTACACCAAGCAGGCCGATGGCACCTGGAAGAATGCCGAGGGTCAGGCAGCCAATGGTTGGCAGACTGACAACGGCAACTGGTACTATTTCACTAACGGTAACAGTCAGACCGGCTGGCAGAGCATCAGCAATAACTGGTACTACCTGAACCAGCAGAGTAACGCCATGGAGACCGGCTTGCAGACGATCAATAACGCCACCTATTACCTGAACGAGCAGCACGACGGAACCTATGGGGCGATGAAGACTGGCTGGCAGAACCTGAACGGCAGCTGGTACGACTTTGCCGACAACGGCGCCGCTCGGACCGGCTGGTACCAGAGCCCGGCCACCAACTGGTACTACTTTGACAACACCGGCAAGGCCAAGACCGGTTGGTTCCAGACTGCGAGCGGCAAGTGGTATTACGGTGACAACGCCAATGCCTGGACGCTGCGGGGCTGGCAGAACCTCAACAACAGCTGGTACTATTTCGACCCGAGTCAGACCTGGGCCGACACCGGCTGGCAAAAGATCGACGGCAACTGGTACTACTTCAATTCGGCAGCTCATGGTCAGATGGAAACTGGCCTGCAGACGATCAACAACCAGCTCTACTACCTGAACGAAAGTCACGACGGCACGTACGGCGCGATGAAGACCGGCTGGCAGTGGGCTGACGGTGCCTGGCGCTACCTGAATGGCAGCGGGGCCGCGCTCAGTGGCTGGCAGTGGATCGACAATAACTGGTTCTACTTTGACCCGGCCAACCAGGATCAAATGAAGACCGGCTGGCAGACGATCAACCAAAAGCGTTACTACCTGAATGAAGACCATGACGGCACGTACGGCGCAATGAAGACTGGTTGGCAGTGGATCGACGGCGCCTGGTCCTACTTCAACGCTGATGGTTCCGCCGTCTTTGGTTGGAGCAACATCAACGGCAACGAGTACCACTTCGATTCACAGGCTCGGATGGCAACCGGGGACACGGAGATCGATGGCTACCACTACTACTTTGATCCCGCTACCGGCCACCAGGAGCGGGGGCTGATCCTCGACCCGGCCACCGGCAAGCTGATCTACTACGATTCACAGACGGGCAGTCGGCAAACCCAGCTGACCAGCGATGGGCGGACCTTTAATTTTGATGCGAACAGCGGGGATATCGACACGTCCACACTTGCTGACGGCCTGATTAAGATCAACGGCAGCTATTACTATTACAACCGCGGTGCCGATCGCTTCCTCAGCAACCAATGGCAAAAGATCAACGGCAGCTGGTACTACTTCGGTGACCAGGGTGCGGCCACGACCGGCTGGTACAAGTCAACGGCCGGCAATTGGTACCACTTCGCCGACAACGGGACGGCCACGACCGGTTGGTACCAGAGTGCGGCCGGCTTCTGGTACTACTTTGACCCAACCAACGCTTGGGCAATGACCGGCTGGCAGTACATCAATGGTCACTGGTACTACTTCGCCGACGGCTATTACGCCAGCCAGCCCGACGAACACTGGGTTTACTCCGATGATACCTATGGCCAGATGTACACCGGCGTTCAATGGGTCGACGGTCACTGCTACAACTTCGGCACGAGTGGCGCCGAGACGGCCGAGCCATGGAACGATGGCTGGAGCTGGCCGTTCCCACAGGCTGGGGAAGGTTACTTCCTGCCAGGCCAACGCTTTGGCTACTCGAGCTATCCACGGGAGAACGGCTACCACGACGGGCTTGACTTCGGCTCCTCCGATCACCCTGGCTCAGCGGTCCACGCCGTCCACGGTGGGAAGGTGCTGGACGTCAACACGGTTCGTGACGACCAGGGCAAGACCCTCTGGTGGTTCGTCACGATCTACGACGGCAAGTACCTCTACGTCTACCAGGAGGCCTTCAGCAACCGGAACAAGATCACGGTTAGCCGCAACGACATCGTCTACCCTGGTCAGGTAATCGGCTACCGGGACCTGGGGCATCTGCACCTCGGCATTAACACCAGCCCGAACTATGGTGAGGACCTGGCCCACTCCTTCCAGCCAAGCTGGTCCGATTCGTCGCAGCCAACGGGTGGTGGAACCTGGCTCAACCCGGAGACCGTTATTCGCAACCACGGCTAAGCATTAAGAAGAGAGGAACTTCTGGGAAGATTTCCCGTGGAAGTTCCTTTTTCATTGCCAAATGTGGGCGGCTGTCAGTGGACGAAAGTGATACAATTGATATGTATTGAATATCATTGATTTATTGTGGGGGGAGTAACATGAATAGAAAAATTGCTCGATGGACGATGGTCGCAGCCCTGACCACGACGATGGGGTTAGTGGCGATCGACAGCAACGTCAAGGCCGACACTCAGGTTGACCCGACGGCAACGACCACGCCGACGCAGCAGGCAATTAGCTCGGCCACGATTTCGGCAACCGACCTGCACGCTGCGACTGCCAAGGCGGCCGCTAGCCAGTACAACCAGCAGGTCAACATTCCGAACGGCTACACGCTGAATGCGGTGGGCAGCATCCACGACAACACGGCGGCCGTTAATTTCCAGAACAACACCGCGGGCCAGGGTATGCGGATGAACAACTACACCTCTGATCCACAGACCGCTAGCGAGAGCGTTGACGTATCGAACCTGAATGCGGACCAAACCAGCCAGATGAACAACTTTGCCTTAAACCTGGTCAACCAGGTCCGGAGCAAGTTCGGCGAGAGCGGCTTTACCCAGACGGCGGGCAGCATTGACGTGGCCAAGAACATGGCCGGTCAGTACCAGAACAAGCAGATTTCACTGTTGAATAACGGCTGGCACGACCAGAGCATTCTGCAGGGGGCATCTGAAAACATCAGTGCCTATGGCCTCTACCACGACAACATCGCCAACCTCGGCTACGAGCACTTCGCGGCCGTCCGGGGCAGCGAACTGACCGACAGCAGCCATCTGCCACTGATTGTCGTCACCAATATGGACGACCTGCAGGCGATGATCTACTACGGGGTCATGGGGATGCTCTTCCAGGATGCTAATGATAACTTTGGCCACGCCCAGAACTTCCTGACTAATACGCACGGCACCGTGATGGGGGTTTACCCATCCATCACCAGCGCGACGAACAGCGGGACCACGACCGACAGCAACGGCAACGTGGTGGGGCACTTCAACTTCAACGTTCAGCGGGTCGACATGCACTTTATCTGGCCAAAGGCTGAGCAGCTGAACAACGGTAGCCAGCAGACCACTACGACCCACCAGCCTGGCTGGAGTCAGGTTAACGGTGTCTGGTATCACTACGACAATAACGGCAAGCTTCAAACCGGCTGGCAGAAGATCAACGGTGCCTGGTACTATCTGAATTCATCCAACGGTCAGATGGCAACGGGGCTGCAGAAGATCAATGGCGCAACCTACCTGCTGAACAACAGCGGGGCCATGCAGACTGGCTGGCAAAAGGTCAATGGTCACTGGTACCTCTTCAACGGCAGTGGCGCCGCAGTCACTGGCTGGTACAAGTCCGGTGCCGGCAACTGGTACTACTTTGGCAGCGACGGCGCTTCTGCCAGCGGCTGGCAGTGGATTAACGGTCACTGGTACTACTTTGACAACAACAACGCCTGGGCGGATGCCGGTTGGCTAAAGCTCGGCAACAGCTGGTACTACCTGGATCCAACCAACGATTGGATGTTGACGGGCTGGCAGTGGATCAACGGTGCCTGGTACTACCTGCAGTCTAACGGCCAGATGGCAACGGGGCTGCAAAAGATCAACGGTGCAACCTACCTGCTGAACGGCAGTGGTGCCATGCAGACTGGCTGGAAAAAGGTCAATGGTCACTGGTACCTCTTCAACGGCAGTGGCGCCGCAGTCACTGGCTGGTACAAGTCCGGTGCCGGTAACTGGTACTACTTCGGCAGCGATGGTGCTTCACTCAGTGGCTGGCAGACGATTAACGGCCACCGCTACTACTTCGATAGCACCAACGCCTGGGCCCTGACCGGCTGGCAAAAGATTGGCGACAGCTGGTACTACTTCGACCCGACGAACGCTTGGGCCGACACCGGCTGGCAGTACCTGGGTCACTGGTTCTACTTTGACGACCAGGGCAAGATGCAGACCGGTCACGTAAAGGTTGACGGTCGTTACAGCAATTTTGATAATAATGGTTACTGGCTCGGTTACGCCGACTAGTAGTAATGAGACGGTGGGACAGAACGCGCAAGCGAGTTCTGTCCCACTTTTTTTACAAGAAATTACACGAATATTACAGGACCAACACAATTAATAACAAAGCGACGACATTCCCGGATTTTCTCATTTCGCGGTGTATAGTAATAACTGTTGTGAAACGGGAAAAATAAAGGAGTTGTAATTTTAATCTATGGTTAAGAAACGGTTCAAGTTATATAAGAGTGGCAAGCAGTGGTTCAGCATGGCAATGGTTGCTTTGGCTTCCCTGACGCTCGGTATGACGATGGCAACTGTTGATGGTCAGGCGGATACCACCACCGACACTGCAGTGACTGCGCAGACTAACCAAGCAACTTCCAGCGACCAGCTGACGACGGATGGCCAGACCACGACCGTTCAGCTGACCGGGACGATGAAGAACGCCGCCGCTACCAATGATGACGCTGCTCAGCCGAGTGAATCCGGCCTGGTTCAGCGCGATGGCGGGACTTACTACTACAACAAGGACGCCAACAATTACGCTACCAACACCTGGGAAAATGTCAACAACAGCTGGTACTACTTTGGCGACAACGGCGCCGCCAAGACCGGTTGGTACCAATCTAATTCCAACTGGTACCTCTTCAACGACGACGGTTCCGCCAAGACCGGCTGGTACAAGTCCGATGCCGGCAACTGGTACTACTTTGATAACAACAACGCTTGGGCAGACACCGGTTGGCAGAAGATCAACAACAACTGGTACAACTTTGACCAGACCAACGCCTGGGCCGATACTGGCTGGCAGAAGATCAACAACAACTGGTACCACTTCGACGAAACCAACGCTTGGGCCAACACTGGTTGGTACAAGTCTGGTGCCGGCAACTGGTACTACTTTGATAATAACAACGCCAACGCTCTGACCGGCTGGCAGAAGATCAACAACAAGTGGTACTACTTCGACACGACGAACGCCTGGATGGCCACCGGCGACCAGACCATCAACGGCCAGAGCTACCACTTCAACAGCGATGGTTCCTGGGTTGACGATCACAGTGCCGCCGTCAACAAGGCCCTGTCCGTGCGTGGTACCGCCTACGTTTGGGGTGGCAACAAGCCATCCACTGGCTTTGACTGTTCCGGTTTAGTACAATGGGCTTACGGCCTGGGCAGCAACTACCGGACGACTAGTCAGCAGCAGACCCTGGGCAAGCACCACTACGACGTTGCTAACGCTCCAAAGGGTGCCCTGCTCTTCTTCGGTAGCGACAGTGCTCCATACCATGTTGCCATCTCCCTGGGGAACGGTGCCTACGTTCACGCCCCAGAGCCGGGTGACGTTGTCAAGATCGGCTACAACAAGTACTACAACGCTAGTTATTACGTAACTCTGTAATACCGTATTGAGGAGTGTCTAAATCTATATGTATAAAAAATTTGTGACTTTATTCGCTGCTGGTTCGCTGGTGTTGACCCTTGCCGCATGTGGCAATTCGACTTCGACAAATTCAAGCAAGGATAGTGAGGCGCGGTCAGCCAAGGTTGTGAAGCCTTCGAGTTCAACGACCAAGAAGAACACCACCGCGAAGAGTGAGAGCAAGCAAGACAGCAGTTCGACTGCCCAGTCCGCTAGCTCCCAGGTGACGACTAATTCTCAATCCGGCGCGAGCCAGGCAAGCAGCTCCCAGAAGACACAGGGGCAGTACAGCGTTATCAAGACCGGCGACCATTCCAGTGCCGTTAAGGCGAATAGTGATTCCACAAGTCAGGTCCAGATGACGGCCACCGACGCCAAGAACATCGTTAAGGAACACATCTTAAATAAGCTCAACGAGGCCGGTGTCAACGGTCAAGCACGGCCGGACGTTCCGTCAATGGATGAGATCGATGGCTACACGGCCACTCAGAATGGGGTTAACGATTGGACGGTCAGCGGGAATGGCCACACCTACCACGTGACCGCCACGTCAGTAACTGAAGAATAAATTTAGCTGAGGCTGGGTGAATTCCCAACCTCTTTTTTGATGGGGAGATTTATTGTGAAAAAGAAGATTGTACTCGGTTGTACAGTGGGGGTGCTAGTGGCCTTGATTGTATTTGGGATGCATTGGACAACCTTTCGTTACCTGGACCAAAATGGGGCGTCGATTGCCCCAGACCGGTCTACCCGACTTGTCCGTATCCTGCAAGCTAGTCATCAGAATGGGTACCGCTTAAAGAAGGTTGCTTATCACCATTCTCAGCACATGATTGTGGGAACCTATGTACCACGGCAGGATCCGCGAAAGGTGATTCATAATGCAAAATACATTGGCGTTACCTTTCAGCCGACGACGGTGCCCATTCAGCACGGCGGTCAGACAGATCCGGCGATTTTGGAACGGCGCTATAATCGACCAACCAGCGGCCGAGATACCTTACGACTAATCGTCGGTGATCGCTTTAATCGCTACCGGGTGGTCAGTGCCAATTATCCGGCACTCAGTGTGCGAGATCCCAGTATTATGCGGCAAGGGAAACGGTACTTCATTATTTATACTCGGGGGTTACTGTCGACCACTGACTTTAGCCACTGGCAAGAAATTAAATGGCCAGCTGATCACGGTTTCAGTTATTCCCAGGACTGGGCGCCCGAGTTCGTTAGTGGTTCCAAAGGACGAACATGGGTAGTGATGTCGAAAACCCACGATTCTTATCTGCATCACCAGCTTTACCTCACTACTTTTACCCATCACCGGGTTGGAAGACGTTGGAAGCGTTTGCAAGGGAATTTTCCAGAAAACGTGATTGATCCGCATATTCAATACTATCGCGGAAAGTACTACTTGTTTTGCAAGGATGAGAGTCGCCAGCAACTGATGATGGGGACTGCACCTACTGCTACGGGAAACTATCAGATGCATCACCTCGATCTTGGCCCGGGCTATAAAGAAGGGGTTGAAGCCTTGGTTAGTGGCAACCGGATTTGGTTGTATTTTGATACAATGGAGCAAACCGCAGCTAATGGTGTTGTCTACCATGGGCTACACTATGCAACCAGTGACTTAGCCGGTCGCCATTGGTCAACCGTCCGACCACTGCAGAGCCCAATAGTCCTTCGTCATGGTGAAATCATCAAGAATAAGTAAGCAAAACTAGCGACTGTTTTTTGAGGACAATCGCTAGTTTTTTCGATATGTCACAGATTTGCAATATTTAACGTCTATAATAGTTTTCAACGAAGCGAGGTGTTTTTCAGTGAAGAAAACTAGGGGACGACTCGCCTACCTGATTATTTTGGGGTGGGCGGGTTTTAGTCAGCTTTACTGGCGGCTAAATCCGCAAATCACTAGCAACCACGGCTGGGACCTGGCAACGGTGATATTCAATGTCAGCCGCGGTTTGACGATGATCGGTCCGGACATTTTAATTCTGCTGCTCGGGGCCTCCCTGGCACGCCGGGTCGTCGATGCCAAGGCCCAGCTGGTGAAGATCTGGCTGAATACGCTGTTTGTCGGCTGCTTGCTCAGTTTAATCATCAGCCTGTTCAGCACCAGTGAAATGACCACGGCCTTCTATGATGCGGCCCTGCCGATCCTGCGGAACTCGTACCCATTGATCAGTGGGATCTTGCTCGGCCTAGTGCTCGGCCGGATCAGCGATCAGCTTACCCGACGCTGGCAAGCAGTGATTGGTGGGCTGAGCCTGGCCATGATCACCGCCTCGACGATTTTTACGCCTAGCATCTTTGGCTGGCGAGAACAGACCACCAGCATTTTCTACGCGCTAGTGTTCCTCCTCGGCTGGCTGGAGAGTCATCAGCATCTCCTCAACTGGGGGAAGCGCTGGTGGGAGCTGCTTGGCGCCGGAGCCCTGTTGTTCAATACCGGGCTCCAGGTGGTGATGCCCTGGTTTAGCATTAACGGCGCCACGATCACCCGCTATTCCACCCCGGTGAATATTCTGACGGTGCTCATTGCTTTAAGCGTGGTTAAGCTGCTGGGCGAGGGGACCTTAACGACGATACCGGTTCGACTGACCTGGGCCTTTTTGCCGCTGGTGGAGGCGACCGCGACGCTGAACGTCTGCACCAGCCTGGCGAGTTCGCTGGACCGGTCCACGGGACGGGTGGCCCTCCTGACCCTGGTGGTCGTAGTGCTCGCAATGGTGGTGGCGGTGTTTTGGCAATTCTGGGCCCGCGTGCCGCTAGTGGTCCGCTTCAATGACCGCCTGCACCGCTTTAGCAGCAGGACACCGCGCGATCAACTGGCCGTTATTAAGCGCTGGGGCCGTCGCCTGGGGCCGAACCTCCTCGTCTTTGGGGTGGCCTACCTGATCGCGGTGATCTCGATGCTGCTGATGAACGAGGGCTGGCGGATCTACATCGATAACGCCACCTACAACACCCTTGCTTACGCCCTCGGGCAACGGGAACCACTCCTGTTGATGACGGCCCTGATCATCTTTTCCGGGGTCAAGTTCTTTCAGGCACTGACCAAGCGCTACTGGACCAGCCTCGCCATCGTGGTGATCTTCAACCTGATTTTCATTGTGGGGAGCCGGGTTAAGATCCAGTCCCGCAACGAGCCGGTGCTTCCGGCCGACCTGTCGGCGCTCAACGTTGAACTGATCAAGATGGTGGACACAAAAACGCTGCTGATGGGGAGCATTGCGATTCTCATACTGGTGGTCCTGGTCGTTTTAGCCGAGAAGAAAATGCCGCTGCGCTTGACCTGGTCCTGGCGGCGCCGGATCAGCTGGCTGCTAGTTTTGCCGTTGCTTTTGGCAACCAGCTTTTTCTGGAACCAGCAGGGACCGCTGAATAACTTTCTGACTTCGCTGGGCGACCAACCGACCTTTTACAGTCAGCTGGACGGGGCACGGAGGAACGGCCCGACGCTGCAGTTCTTAAACAACGTCGACAGCGAGGTCATGAAAAAGCCCAGTGGCTACTCAGCAGCGACAATGAAGCGGGTTGTTCGCCGCTATCAAAAGGAAGCGGCTCAGATTAATCGCCACCGGACCAACAAGCTGGGTGACCAGACGGTGATCTTTAACCTGAGTGAGAGCTTTGCCAATCCACAGCGAGTGCCGGGCGTGACCCTGACGAAGAATCCGGTTCCTTACATCACGAGTCTCAAGAAAAAGACGACCGGTGGCCTGATGCTCAGCTCCGGCTACGGTGGGGGAACGGCGAACATGGAATACATGACCCTGACCGGGCTGAGCCTCAGCAACTTCCTGCCGACGCTGGCGGTGCCTTACACCCAGCTGGTAACCCGGCTGGCCAAGGATCCGTCGGTGGTCGACAGCTTCAAGCACGCGGTGGCCATCCACCCATACCAGGGCGTTTTCTACAGCCGGATCGCGGTTTACAAGAAGTTTGGCTTTGACAAGTTCCTCTACCTCGGCAGCAAGTACCCGATCAAGCACCAGCACAAGATCGACCGCAGTCCCTACCTGTCGGACAAAACGGCCTATGCCAACACGCTGGACCAGATCAAGGGCCATTCCGGCGGTCAGTTTATTAATCTGATCACGATGCAGAACCACCTGCCGTTTGACCAGAATTATTACAACAATCTGTCTCAATACCAGGCCAAGACCGTTTCCAGCGGGACGGATAAGAATTCGCTGACCGACTACATCACCGGGATTCACTACACCGACAACTACGTCAAGCAGTTCATCAAGCAGATCGACCGGATCAATAAGCCGATCACCGTGGTCTTCTACGGGGATCACTTGCCGGGCATCTACGGCAATAGCATGGCCACCGACGGTCTGAAGCTCCACGAGACCGACTACTTTATCTACTCGAACCGCTATGCACGCCGGCACGGGGCCCACAGCCTGAAGGCCAACAGCAAGATCGTTGATCCGAACGACTTCATAGCGATGGTTGCCAAGCAGACCAACTCGCGGGTTAATTGGTACCAGGCGCTGCTGACCCGGGTGTACGAGCAGCTGCCGGCCGTGGCGGTGAACTTTAACCAGTCCAGCAGCGACCAGACGGCGGACCGCAACGAATTTGTCAACCAGCAGGGGAAGGTCGTCAAGAAGAAGAGCTTCACCAAGCACCAAAAGCAGCTGTGGCACGACTACCAGCTGCTCCAGTACGACATTACAGCCGGTCACCATTACGTTTTGAAATATTTAAAGTAAAAAAGGGAGTTACGCGCGATCACACGTAACTCCTTCTTTAGTAGGGATGCTATTGATTAGCAATTAATCGTTGTGGCTAACAACGACATTCTGCGGCAGGCTGCCGGACCAGTCTTGGTATTGGATGTCCTGGCTGCCCTTGGTGGTGTAACGGTCCATCCCATCGCTGTCAACGTGGTGGGTCGTACCGTTGTCATCGGTCCAGCTGGCAACGTCACCGAGACCGAGCTGAACTTCTTGCTTTTGCTGACTGGCGGCCTTGCTGGTGGCCGTCTGAGCCGTCTTGTTAGTAGCAACAGTAGTAGCAGTGTTCTCGCTGGTCGTCTTGGTCGTTGCGGCCAGGCTTTCCTTGGCGCTAGCGCTGCTTACGTTTGTTGCCTGCGTGGAGCTTGCGGCAGTTGAACTGGCGCTGCTGCTCGTGCTCGTGGCTTGACTTGCGGACTTCTGGGTGGCTGCCTTATTATCCGCTTTAGCCGACTTATCGGTATTCTTCTTGCTGCTCTGCTTGACAACCTTGGCACTAGTGGCCTCGCTTGCCTTGTGGGTCGTTGGCGCGGAACTAACGGCGCAACCGCCGAGTCCCAATGCCAGCATGATTACCAACGAACTGTTTAAGATCTTCTTGTTAAGCTTCATAATAGATAGCACCCCTTCCGCAATGTTTCAACATTGTTAGCTTTTTGATACATTAATTGTAACACGTTTGAAATATTAATGTAACTCAATCGAAAGAATTTGTTATTTTTTGTAAAATAAATCTTCGCGCAAGTAAAATTCTACCTATCAATCAGCGGCGATTTAGCTTATGATATGAAAAGACTCAATAAAGTTTAAGGATGAGAAAGATGTCTAGTCGTAAATTCTACCGGCGGCTGTTTTGGCCGCTGTTGCTGCTGATCTTGGCCACGCTGATTTTTGTCTGCACCAAGATCCAGTTCATTTTCAAACCGTTTCTAACCTTTATCTCGGTGGTCTTCGTGCCGCTGATCCTCTCGGGCTTTTTGTATTACATGCTGAGCCCAATCCTGAAATTAATGCTCAAGATCAAGATTCGCGGTCACCAGATTAACAAGGGCTTGGCCAGCCTCCTCCTGGTGGCGGCCCTAATCCTGATCATCGTCTGGGGCCTCTTCTTGCTGATCCCGCCCGTAATCAAGGAAATTACCACTTTGGTCACGCACCTGCCGCAGACGGTTAGCGGGATCCAGCACTTGTTGAATAACACCATCCAGCATTCGTTCCTCAAGAGCGTCGACCTGACGTCCTACTACCGGCAGTTTGACCACCAGCTGGCCAAATACGCTCAGATGATCTTAAAGGGCCTCTCGTCGCGGGTCGGGGACATCATTGGGGCCGTCACCAACGTTACCGTGGTGACGATCACGGTGCCAGTGATGCTCTTTTACATGCTCAAGGACGGCTCGAAGCTGACCCCTAGTATCCAGAAGTGGTTGTCGCCGCACCACGCCAAGGAAGTGGGACAGCTGCTGACCAAGATGAACGACACCCTGTCCTCCTACATCTCCGGTCAGGTGATCGAATGCCTCTTCGTCGGGATCTTTACCTCGATCGGCTATCTGATCATCAACCAACCGCTGGCCCTGGTGCTGGGGATCGCGGCCGGCCTCTGCAACATCATCCCCTACATCGGCCCCTACATTGGGATTGCGCCGGCGCTCTTTGTTGCACTGACAATGGCCCCGAACAAGATCATTCCGGTGATCATCGTCGTCATAATCGTTCAGCAGATTGACGGTAACATCGTCTACCCGAACATCATTGGCCGGAGCCTGAAGATCCACCCGCTGACGATCATCCTGCTCCTGCTGGCGGCGGGGCACATCGCCGGAATCGGCGGCATGATTCTCTGCATCCCCGCCTACGCGGTCGTCAAGACGGTCGCCGAATACTTCTTTGACATCTACCGGATTGAACATCCGGCAAAGGAAGAATAGTCTGAAAATAAAAATCGCTCAACCAACCATGGCTGAGCGATTCTTTTATTAAAACGATAACGTGGAAAACCAAAGGCTAGCTTCGCGTCGTAACCGTGGGGCTAGTGTCTAGCGCAGCGAAGCAAGTCTATTTGACTACGGACGAAAGCCGACGCCTTCAGCGCCGACTCCCGTCCTAGTAGCCTCTCGCCCCACTTTGCTGGTTATTTCCCACTCACTCTATTCATCCTCATCATTTACTTGGACGTAGTTGCCCGAGATGTAGCGGTCGGGGGCGAGCTGATACCAGGTGATCTCGTTGTTGTCGCTGAGTTTGCCAGTCAGCTTGATCTCCTGACCATCCGCCAGCTTGTCGACGGCTTCCCCATACGGTGAATCGTAAACGTCGACCGACTTGCCGGGGATGTAGTCGACGGTGGCCGGGATGTCGTGCAGGGGCAGGACGGTCAGGCGCTGGGCCAGGCGGGAATCGATCTTGTCGTTCGGGCCGCCGAAGGGATTGTCGACCACGTGCATCTGATCGTACTTGATCCACTGGTCGGCACCGATCTCGTACCAGAATTCGCCATCCTTGGTGGCCACCCGGTTGAAGGCCTTGATGGTGATGTCCTCCGGCAGGGGCTGGCCAACCGGCATTCCGTTGACCGTATCGTAAATGACTGCCGGAGCATCGAGCTTGAGGAACATCTCGATAGACTGAACCTCGCCCCAGTTTTCCTTGCGGTAGAAGATCCGAACGCTGTGCTGACTCATGTCAAAGGTTCCCGCGGCCTGGCCCTCGGTCTTAACATAGCGATAGTGTGGAAACTCCTTTTTTTCGACCTGGTAGGCCTGGCCGAGCCGGCCCCGCAGCAGCTGCGGAACCACCAGGTTGGCGCCGGAATCGATATCGACATAGTAGACCCAGATCGGGTTGCCGGTCTTAAATTGCTCAAACATAATTACACCCCGTCAAATTTAATCTTTAACCTTTATTATACCGCTTTTCGGGGACAAGAAAGAATAGTGGTGAAAATTGTCCAGGACTGTTAAAATCGACTTATTCAAATAAACGGGGGAAACATCATGACACGCCACCAACGAATTCGGCGCAACGCCACGCGCGCCATCTTCATTGCAATCATCATCTTACAGGACTTTGTGCCGTTCTTTGGCAACATCCCGCTGGGCCCCTTGAGCATCACGACTCTACACGTGACGGTCATCATTGCCGCAATTACCCTAGGACCGGGGGAGGGGGCCATCATCGGTGGCGTCTGGGGCCTCTTGACCTGGGTCCGGGCCTTCGTGGCGCCGTCTAGCCCGCTAGCTCCGTTGATATTCGTGAACCCCCTGGTCTCGGTCGTGCCGCGGATCATGATCGGCCTGGTCGCCGGTTGGCTCTTTCGCCTGGTCAACCGTTATGCCCATTCGCAACGGGCGGCGGCAATCGTGGCGGCGATCGGTGGGACGGTCACCAATACCGGCCTAGTCCTCGGTTTCGTGGCGCTTTTCTACCGGACCCCGGCGGTCGCTCATGCGTACGGGGTCAACGTTGACCACCTCCTGCCTGCTCTGGAGACGATCATGGCAACGAACGGGGTGGCCGAACTAACCTTGGCGGTAATTGTGGTGCCGCTGGTAGCCTTGCCGGTGCTGGAGGTACGACGGCGAATGCGGTAAACCAAAGCTCACTCATGGCTTGAAGCTAGAGTGAGCTTGTTTATTACTTATCGCTGTCAACGCTGGCATCCGCGGTCGCAACCGGCGCTGCCGCAACGACGGTGATGTTGCCATCGTCGTCGAGCTTAGCGGCCAGGTTCTTGACGTCGTTGTGGTCGAGAACGTAGTCGGCAATCCGGTCTTCGATCTGTTCTTGGATAACCCGCCGCAGCGGCCGGGCACCCATCTTCGGGTTGTAGCCGAGGTCGACCAGCTTTTCGGCAACGTCATCCGGCACGGCGATGTGGAGGCCACGGTCGCTGAGCATGCTGTTGACGTCGGTGATCATCAGGTTGACGATCTTCATCAGGTCCGGCTTGGTCAGGGCGTTGAACTGAACGATGTCATCGAACCGGTTCAAAAACTCTGGCTTGAAGTAGTTGGTCAGCTTGTCGAGAATCGAGTGGGTGGAACCATTCGATTCGGCACCGAAGCCGACACTGGCCGTGGAGTCACCGGTCCCGGCGTTGGAGGTCATGATGATGATCGTGTCCTTGAAGGAAACCGTCCGACCCTGGGAATCGGTCAGGCGCCCGTCGTCCAGGATCTGCAGGAACATGTGCATGACGTCCGGGTGGGCCTTTTCAACTTCATCGAGCAGGATCAGACTGTATGGGTGACGCCGAACCTGTTCGGTCAGTTGACCGGCTTCCTCGTAGCCGACGTAACCAGGAGCGGCCCCGATCAGCTTGGAAGTTGAAGTCTTGTCCATGTATTCGGACATGTCGAACCGGATCATGGCATCCTTAGAACCGAAGAGCTGCTTAGCCAGTTGCTTGGCCGTTTCGGTCTTCCCGACACCGGTTGGTCCAACGAAGAGGAAGGAACCAATCGGCCGTCCAGACTTGTTGAGCCCAATCCGGTTCCGCCGGATGGCCCGGGCAATCTTGTTGACGGCCTCGTTTTGGCCGATAACGTGCTGCTCCAGCTTCTTGTCGAGGTCCCGCAGCTGGTTTTCTTCTTGCTTCTGTAGGTCGCCAACGGGGATGTTGGTCTTCTCCTCGACGATCTTTTGCATGTCCTGAACGGTGACCGTCGCGGTGTCCTCGGTGTGGTTTTCTTCCGCGGCCTTCTTGGCCTTTTCCAGCTTGGAAACTTGGTCACGGTAGAAGGCAGCCTTTTCGTAGTCCTGGTTGTCAGCGGCCTGTTGCTTGTGGGCTTCGGCCGTGTGAATTTCGTTTTCGATCGTGTTCGGGTCGGCCGTCTTCAGGGTCAGGTTCTTGCGTGAACCGGCTTCGTCGAGCAGGTCGATCGCCTTGTCAGGCAGGAAACGGTCCTGGATGTAACGGTCGGATAGCTTAGCGGCGGCCACGATGGCGTCGTCGGTGTACTTGACGTGGTGGTAATCCTGGTAGCGACCCTTAATCCCATTTAAGATCTTGATCGTTTCCTCGACGGACGGTTCGTTGACCTCAACCGGTTGGAACCGCCGGGCGAGGGCAGCATCCTTTTCGATCTTCCGGTATTCGTTTAAGGTCGTGGCCCCGAGCAGTTGGAAGTCACCCCGAGCAAGGGCTGGCTTCAAGACGTTCCCGGCGTCCATGCCACCCTCGGCGTTGCCGGCACCCATGATTTCGTGGATTTCGTCGATGAAGAGGATGATGTTCTTGTTCTTGCGGACTTCTTCCATTAATTGTTGCATCCGCTTTTCGAATTGGCCCCGGATCCCGGTCCCCTGAACCAGGGAAACCACGTCGAGCCGGATAATTTCCTTATTCGCCAGCTTTTCCGGAACCTCACCGGAAACGATCGCCTGGGCCAAGCCCTCAACCACGGCGGTCTTCCCGACACCGGCTTCACCGATCAGGACCGGGTTGTTCTTGGTCCGCCGATTGAGGATTTCGATGACCCGCTTGATTTCCTTGTCACGGCCGATCACCGGGTCGATCTTGCCTTGGCGGGCCATGTCGGTCAGGTTAATTCCGTACTGGCCGAGGACGCCCTTGCCGCCACGGCGACCACCCTGGCGCTGGCCATTGGCACCGCCCGCCTGGCCATTGGCACCGGCCGGCTGACCTTGCATGTTGCCCATGGCGTTCATGAAGTCTTCCAGGCTTCCGAAGTTGAAGTTGTTCATTCCGTTACCCCCATTCATCATGTTGGTTTGTAAGTCTTGTAATTTTTGATAGCAATTTTGGCAGAGGTCAATTTGCACCCGCTGACCATTGAAATTCATCTGCAGGTGAATCGTTGCGGGATTTTGATGACAATTTTGACAGAGCATCGAATAAATACCTCCTTGATAGTATCTCCGAAAGGTCAGATAAAAGTTTGACCTTTCTTGACCATGACTACATTATACTTACTTTTTATCGTAGTGCAAGCCAAAAGACTCTTCTTAATCAAATCGCAAAGCCTTGCCGCCCTAAGTAGATCATCAATGGTCAAAGTCTTTACTGTAAATTTTAGCACTCTTTGACAAAGAATGCTAAAATAGGTGACGGAAAGTTCGCCATAATATAATGTAAGAAAAAATGAGGTGATTAAATGGCAGAGGAGAATTTTGAGCAGGAGCTTGACGACTTGCGGGATGGCAAGATCGACCAGTTCGTGATTACGCCGGAGAATTTCCAGGCCTTCCAGCGGGTCTATCACGCTTATCCGTACCGTACCCAGATTGAGGGCAAGGCCAATATCGGGGGTAAAATTGTTTATCACCTGCGCCAGGATTGATTGTTGACAAAAGCGCCGGCTGATCTTGTATTTAACGCTTACAATTGCTAAAATAAACATATCGAGGTGTATCAGCGGTATGGCCACTGATAATTTATTATATCTGCTCGAAGGAGACTGATTAAGTATGGAAAAACGTGATTTTACTATTACTGCAGAAACTGGTATTCATGCTCGTCCTGCCACTATTCTGGTTCAGACCGCATCTAAGTACGGTTCCGATGTAACCCTGTCATACGAAGGCAAGAGTGTTAACCTGAAGTCCATCATGGGCGTTATGTCCCTGGGTGTTGGTCAAAACGCCGAGGTTACCATCACTGCCAACGGTGACGACGAAAAGGAAGCACTGGACGCCGTTGCTGAAACGATGAAGAAGGAAGGATTGACTGACTAATGTCACTGCTGCTAACTGGGTTGGCGGCGAGCAGTGGGATTGCCATTGCGCCGGCCTACCTATTAGTAGGGTCAGATCTATCCATTAAGAAACAGCATACAGCTGACAAGAATCATGAGGTCGCCCGGCTTCGTGATTCTTTTACGTTAACGACGAAGGAGCTTAAGCAGATTCGGCAGCGGGCCCACCAGAACCTGGGTCAGCAGGCGGCCGCGGTTGTTGACACCCAGCTGGAAATACTGAACGATCCCGTCCTTTTGGCGAACCTTGAGCGCCTGATCAGGGGGAATGCCTACACAGCCGAGTGGGCGGCCAAGGTGACGACGGATCATTATCTGAACCTCTTTGAACACATGAATGATAATGACTATCTCCAGTCGCGGGCCCTGGCGGTGCAAGACGTGTACAAGCGCTTGTTGAGCCACCTGCTGGGGATAAAGCTTCCCGACCCGAATGCCCTGGATCACCGGGCAATTATCGTGGCTAAGAACGTGACGCCTACCGACACGGCTCAGTTCGACCGCCGCTACGTTGCCGGGCTGGTGACCGATTATGGTGGGCGGACGTCCCACTTTTCCATCATGTCCAAGACCTTGTCGCTGCCAGTGGTTGTCGGTACCCACAATGCGACGAGCCAGATTGAGGACGGCGACCTGCTGATCGTCGACGGCATTCACGGCAAGGTAATCGTGCGCCCAACCGACCAGCAACTGGAGCACTATCAGTTGCTGGCGGGGGAGTTTGCCCGGGAGCAACAGGTCTGGGGCGCCTTGCGCGACCAGCACACCGTCAGCAAGGATGGCCGCAAGTACGAGGTCGGCGCCAACGTGGGGACCCTCAATGACATCAAGTATGCCCACGACAACGGTGCCGAGGGGATTGGCCTTCTGCGGACGGAATTCCTCTATATGGACCAGACAAAGCTGCCCACCGAGGACGAGCAGTTCCGCACCTATAAGAAGTTCGTCACGGCAATGGGTGAGCAACGGGTGGTGGCCCGGACGCTGGATATCGGTGGCGATAAGCGCCTGGGGATGTTCAAGCTGCCCCACGAAGATAATCCTTACCTGGGCTTTCGGGCGATCCGGATCGGGCTGGCTAAGCCGGAAATTTTGCGGCCCCAGTTGCGGGCACTGCTCCGGGCATCAGCTTATGGCAGACTGGCAATCATGTTCCCGATGATTGCCACGCCGGAGGAATTTACCCAGGCCCGGGACATTCTGGACGATGAACGGCGGAAGCTCGGCCGGGCCGGCGTGGCGGTGGCCGATAGCGTTGAGGTTGGAATGATGCTGGAAGTGCCGTCGGCGGCCGTGATGGCGGACGTCTTTGCCCCCGACGTTGACTTTTTCAGCATCGGCAGCAATGACCTGATCCAGTACCTCTTTGCGGCCGACCGGGGCAATTCCCGGGTGGCCTACCTCTACCAGGAGCTGCACCCGGCCGTCCTGCGCCTGGTCAAGCGGGTGATTGACGCCGCCCATGCGGAGGGCAAGTGGGTCGGCATGTGCGGCGAGATGGCCGGCAATCCGCTGGCTACACCGCTGTTGACGGCGATGGGCCTAGACGAGTTCTCGATGAACAGCAGCCAAATTCTGCGGATCCGTTCTTTAATCAGTCACCTCAATAACCGCCAGCTCCAACCACTGGTGCACCGGGCCCTGGCTGCCCGCAGTGCCCGCGAGGTCGAGATGCTGGTCAAGGAATACGTACCCATTTTACGCAAGGAATAGACGCAACCTTCAAGCAGAAGGTTACGTCTTTTTTAATTTCTTGGTGGAAAACTTGTCACTGCCGCGAATTGATCATAAAATGGTATGAAATGTCATTTTCTAGTATAATTGGCCTAAGCAAAATACGTGATAGTAAGGAGCAATCAGTTTGAATATCGGTCTTTTTACAGATACATATTTCCCGCAGGTTAGTGGGGTCGCCACCTCAATCAAAACCCTTCGTGACGAACTGATTGCCCAGGGGCACCATGTCTACATTTTTACCACGACGGATCCACAAGCCAAGCATGACGACGTGGAGGCAGGGATCTACCGGTTTCCAAGCATCCCCTTTGTTTCCTTTACGGAACGCCGGATTGCCATCCGGGGTGCCTTTCGGGCGGTGAAGCTCGCCAAGAAGTTTAAGTTGGACATTGTTCACAATCAGACCGAGTTTGCCCTGGGGATGATGGGGAAGCTGGTGGCGCGCGAGCTGGATATTCCATGTCTGCACACCTACCACACGATGTACCAGGACTATTTGCACTATATCGCCAACGGTCACATCGTCAAGCCGCACAACGTCGCCACCTTCGTCCACCTCTATATGAAGAGCATCGACGGGGTGATTGCCCCCAGCGAACGGGTCCTGGACACCCTGGAGAGCTACCAGGTCACCACGCCGATCCGGGTGATTCCCACCGGGATTAACCTGCGCGTCTACCAGCAGCAGGACTCGGCCACCCAGCGCCTGAAGCTGCGGGAAAAGTTTGGCTACCAGGCCGACACGCCGGTTCTCTTGTCACTGAGCCGCCTGGCATATGAAAAGAATATTCACGCCTTGATTGCGGCCATGCCGGACATCATCGCCGAAAAACCCAAAGCTCAGCTGCTGATTGTGGGGGATGGGCCCGCCCGTGAAACCCTGGAGCGCCAGGTGCGTCAGTTGCAGCTGGCGGATCACGTTCAGTTTACCGGGCAAATCGATAACGACGATGTTTGTCACTACTATCAGATGGCGGACGTTTTCGTTTCGGCTTCTGACTCGGAATCGCAGGGACTGACCTATGATGAAGCGCTGGCGTCCGACCTGCCGATTGTGGTGATGCGCAGCGAGTACACGGACGAACTGATTGATGATCCGGCCATCGGGGTCAGCTTCCAGAAGCAGGAGGACCTGGTCCGGGGCGTGATTCACTACCTGGATCACCGGGAGAGCCCGGAGTCCCATGCTAAGCGTCAGGCGAAACTGCATGCCATTTCGGCGGAGGTGTTTGCCCAAAAGGTGTTACGCTTCTATGATGACTGTCAGATTGCCATGGCCCAGCGCCAGGAGGCTGAGCCCAAGCACCGTCTCTTTCGGCGGAGGGATTAATCATGCTTAAAATTACCATGTATTCATCTGCAGACAAGGTAGCTGGCCAGGGAGTCGGCAGTGCCTATCGTGAACTGATTGATTTAATGCAGAATAATTTTCAAGACGAATTCGACATTGCCATCAACCGTTACCGGACCAGTGACATTAGCCACTATCACACCATCGACCCGTCTTTTTACCTGTCGACTTTTTCAAAAAAGCGGGGCCGCAAGATTGGCTACGTCCATTTTCTGCCGGAAACGCTTGAGGGCAGCTTAAAGATTCCCCAGCCGTTTCGGGGGATTTTTTATCGTTACGTGATTGCCTTCTACAAGCGGATGGATCACCTGGTAGTGGTGAACCCTTCCTTTATTCCGAAGCTAGCGGACTACGGGATCCCCAAAGAACGGGTTACCTACATCCCCAACTTTGTCGACAGCGATCGGTTCCATCCGGTGACGGCGGCCAAAAAGGCTCAGTTGCGGGATAAGTTCGGCCTGCCCCAGAATCGTTTCATCGTGCTCGGCAGCGGGCAGATCCAGGAGCGAAAGGGGGTTCCCGACTTCATCCGCCTAGCAAAGCAGAATGAAGACGTGCAGTTTGTCTGGGCCGGGGGCTTTTCGTTTGGCCGGCTGACGGACGGTTACCACGAATTAAAGCAGGTGGTGGACGATCCGCCGAAGAACCTGCGCTTCACTGGGATTGTCTCTAGGGACGAAATCGCTGAGCTCAACAATGCGGCGGATCTTTTCCTCCTGCCGTCATACAACGAGCTGTTCCCGATGTCAGTGCTGGAGGCCTTTAGCTGTGGAACTCCGGTGATGCTGCGGGACCTCGACCTGTACCATTCCATCATTGCGGGGGACTACGAGCCGGCCAGCGACGTTACTGAGATGCAGATGAAACTGACCTTCTTGCGTAACGACCCGGCCCGGTTAGATCATTGGCGGCACCAGGCGCACTTGGCAGCCCAGCGTTACTCTAAGGAACACCTGGCCAAGGTTTGGTATGATTTCTATCGTCAGCAAGCACGGGAGGGACAAGCTCGTGAATAGGCGAAACTGGTTAGTATTAATTGCGATGCTGTTGGTCGGCGTCGGCATCATTGCCTACTCGTTGCGGACCGTGAATCTCCATTTGTTGATGAATCAGATCAACACCCTGAACTGGGGCTGGATGCTGGTAGCGGTCCTGTGCATCTGCCTTTACCTCGGTCTGGAAGGGGTTGTTGTCAAGATCTTTATGAACGAGCGGCACCGCGACTTTTCCTGGAAGGATGCTCTGCGCCTGCCGCCAATCGAACAGCTCTTTAACGGCATCACGCCCTTTTCAACCGGTGGTCAGCCGGCACAGCTGGTGGCAATGCTCCAGTCGGGAGTTGATGGGGGCCGGGCGAGCTCAGTCCTCTTAATGAAGTTTGTGGTTTTCCAGGCCATGATCGTCATCAACTTCTTGGTCAGTCTGCTGATTGGTTTTCACTTTATCGCCGCACGGCTGCATGCGCTCTCGTTGCTGGTGATTCTTGGGTTCTTGATTCACTTGAGCGTGATCGTTGGCCTACTGCTCGTGATGTACTGGTACAATTTCACCAAGAAGGCTATGAACATCCTAATTCGCCCAGTCGCCATTTTCGTGAAGCCCGAGCGCTACGAAAAGATGAAGGCGCGCTTGAACGAGATGGTGGACTCCTTCTACCAGGAAAGTTTGAAGATGAAAAAACAGTACAAGATGATGGGGAAGGTCTGCGTGGTGACGCTCTTTCAGCTGCTGTTTTACTACCTGATCCCGTACTTTATTCTCTTGGCCCTGGGGGTTCATCATTTAAACGTTGTGATGGTGGTTAGCCTTCACGTTCTGATCTTTATGATCATCTCACTGTTCCCGATCCCAGGTGGTGCCGGTGGGGCGGAATATAGTTTTTCCGTTCTCTTTGCCAGTTTTGTCCATTCGAATACAAAACTGGTCCTGGCGATGATCCTTTGGCGGTTGATCACCTACTACTTCGGGATGATCGCGGGAATGGTTGCCCTGGTGGTTAAGCCGGATAAGGTTCATGAATGAAAATAAGATTGTCATGCACTTCAGCATGACTTTTTTGTTTACAGAAAATTAAGACAATAGTAATCTAGAATGGTGTCTTTGAAGAAAAGGAGGGGTTGAAATGGCTGATTCACAGCTGGTCCACATTATTCGGCGCCTGACCGCGATGCAGTTTGACCATACTGGGAACCGCCAGCGCCGGACCTTTGAGGTTTTTGGTATTCCGGTCTGTGAAGTGACCTACGTTCAGGATCGCGGCGAGTATATCTTCGTCCGTTTTCGTCCGCGGGAACGATTCCGTTTTGACAATATTGATCTGGTGGCGGTTGAGGTTTTTAACTGTTTGTATGATTTTGAAAATACTTTTTAGATGTTGCAAAAAAGTGTTGACGGGAATCGAAATGGTTGGTATATTAATACATGCTGTTGCGGGGATGCAGTTGATTGCTTCTTCAAAATAGCGGTTGACAGATCTCAGGTGATTTGTTATTATAATAAAGTTGTCTCGTGAGTTTGTTAAAACCGGCAGCAAAAAGGAATTGAAATTTGTTCTTGACAAGCCGCTGATGAGATGATAAAATTTATTTGTTAGTTTTGTGCTAACAAACGGTAGACCTTTGAAAACTGAACAAAGTTTCGACGAATCAAATGTGTAGGGTCTTCAATCACTTCGGTGATTTGAAGCAAAACATTTGCGAAGTCAATTCGCTTAATAACTTTTAATTTGAGAGCTATCTCAAATTCTTATATTTTATATGAGAGTTTGATCCTGGCTCAGGATGAACGCCGGCGGTGTGCCTAATACATGCAAGTCGAGCGCACTGGCCCAACTGATCTGACGTGCTTGCACTGAAGTGACGATGGATTACCAGTGAGCGGCGGACGGGTGAGTAACACGTGGGCAACCTGCCCTGAAGCGGGGGATAACATTTGGAAACAGGTGCTAATACCGCATAACAACGAAAACCACATGGTTTTCGTTTCAAAGATGGTTTCGGCTATCACTTCAGGATGGGCCCGCGGTGCATTAGCTTGTTGGTAGGGTAACGGCCTACCAAGGCAATGATGCATAGCCGAGTTGAGAGACTGATCGGCCACAATGGAACTGAGACACGGTCCATACTCCTACGGGAGGCAGCAGTAGGGAATCTTCCACAATGGGCGCAAGCCTGATGGAGCGACACCGCGTGAGTGAAGAAGGGTTTCGGCTCGTAAAGCTCTGTTGTTGAAGAAGAACGTGCGTGAGAGTAACTGTTCACGCAGTGACGGTATTCAACCAGAAAGTCACGGCTAACTACGTGCCAGCAGCCGCGGTAATACGTAGGTGGCAAGCGTTATCCGGATTTATTGGGCGTAAAGCGAGCGCAGGCGGTTGCTTAAGTCTGATGTGAAAGCCTTCGGCTTAACCGAAGAAGTGCATCGGAAACTGAGCGACTTGAGTGCAGAAGAGGACAGTGGAACTCCATGTGTAGCGGTGGAATGCGTAGATATATGGAAGAACACCAGTGGCGAAGGCGGCTGTCTGGTCTGCAACTGACGCTGAGGCTCGAAAGCATGGGTAGCGAACAGGATTAGATACCCTGGTAGTCCATGCCGTAAACGATGAGTGCTAGGTGTTGGAGGGTTTCCGCCCTTCAGTGCCGCAGCTAACGCATTAAGCACTCCGCCTGGGGAGTACGACCGCAAGGTTGAAACTCAAAGGAATTGACGGGGGCCCGCACAAGCGGTGGAGCATGTGGTTTAATTCGAAGCTACGCGAAGAACCTTACCAGGTCTTGACATCTTGCGCTAACCTAAGAGATTAGGCGTTCCCTTCGGGGACGCAATGACAGGTGGTGCATGGTCGTCGTCAGCTCGTGTCGTGAGATGTTGGGTTAAGTCCCGCAACGAGCGCAACCCTTGTTACTAGTTGCCAGCATTCAGTTGGGCACTCTAGTGAGACTGCCGGTGACAAACCGGAGGAAGGTGGGGACGACGTCAGATCATCATGCCCCTTATGACCTGGGCTACACACGTGCTACAATGGTCGGTACAACGAGTCGCTAACCCGCGAGGGCAAGCTAATCTCTTAAAGCCGATCTCAGTTCGGACTGTAGGCTGCAACTCGCCTACACGAAGTCGGAATCGCTAGTAATCGCGGATCAGCATGCCGCGGTGAATACGTTCCCGGGCCTTGTACACACCGCCCGTCACACCATGGAAGTTTGTAACGCCCAAAGTCGGTGGCCTAACCATTTTGGAGGGAGCCGCCTAAGGCGGGATAGATGACTGGGGTGAAGTCGTAACAAGGTAGCCGTAGGAGAACCTGCGGCTGGATCACCTCCTTTCTAAGGAATAAAACGGAACCTACACATTAGTTGAAACTTTGTTTAGTTTTGAGGGGTTTACCTTCAGAACTTACTGAGACGCTTATTTGGGCCTATAGCTCAGCTGGTTTAGAGCGCACGCCTGATAAGCGTGAGGTCGATGGTTCAAGTCCATTTAGGCCCATTATGGGGAATTAGCTCAGCTGGGAGAGCACCTGCTTTGCAAGCAGGAGGTCATCGGTTCGATTCCGTTATTCTCCATTGCCAATCGCGAGGTTGGCACGAGCTTGTACTTTGAAAACTAAATAATATCTATTTTCTTATTTATTAACTTAAAACAATAAACCGAGAACACCGCGTTATTTGAGTTTTATTAACGAAATAATCGCTAACTCAATTAATCAAGGTGATCACGAAGTGATCATCAAGGTTAAGTTATGAAGGGCGCATGGTGAATGCCTTGGTACTAGGAGCCGATGAAGGACGGGACAAACACCGATATGCTTCGGGGAGTGGTAAGTACACTTTGATCCGGAGATTTCCGAATGGGGAAACCCAAGCACCTTAGTCGGTGCTTGCTTGACCAGTGAATCTATAGCTGGCAAGCGGTAAACGCAGTGAACTGAAACATCTCAGTAGCTGCAGGAAGAGAAAGAAAATTCGATTCCCTGAGTAGCGGCGAGCGAAAGGGGAAGAGCCCAAACCAGTGAGCTTGCTCACTGGGGTTGTAGGACTGAACATTTGAGTTACCAAAGTGCGACGTAGTCGAAACAGTTGGGAAGCTGTGCCAGAGATGGTGAGAGCCCAGTAGGCGAAACGTCACACCCTCAGTTCAGGATCCTGAGTACGGCGGGACACGTGAAACCCCGTCGGAAGCTGCGAGGACCATCTCGCAAGGCTAAATACTACCTAGTGACCGATAGTGAACCAGTACCGTGAGGGAAAGGTGAAAAGCACCCCGGAAGGGGAGTGAAATAGTTCCTGAAACCATGTGCCTACAAGCTGTCGGAGCCCGTTAATGGGTGACGGCGTGCCTCTTGCAGAATGAACCGGCGAGTTATGATTGCATGCAAGGTTAAGGTGGAAAAACCGGAGCCGCAGCGAAAGCGAGTCTTAAATGGGCGTATGAAGTATGTAGTTATAGACCCGAAACCAGGTGACCTACCCATGTCCAGGTTGAAGGTGCGGTAAAGCGCACTGGAGGACCGAACCCGTGTCAGTTGAAAATGGCTGGGATGAGGTGTGGGTAGCGGTGAAATTCCAAACGAACTTGGAGATAGCTGGTTCTCTCCGAAATCTCTTTAGGGGGAGCCTTGAGGTAAGAATCGTGGAGGTAGAGCTACTGTTTGGACAAGGGGCCCGTCATGGGTTACCAACTTCAGATAAACTCCGAATGCCATTGATTTATCCTCAGGAGTCAGACGATGAGTGATAAGATCCACCGTCGAAAGGGGAACAGCCCAGATCACCAGTTAAGGTCCCTAAATATATGCTAAGTGGAAAAGGATGTGGAGTTGCATAGACAACTAGGATGTTGGCTCAGAAGCAGCCATCATTTAAAGAGTGCGTAATAGCTCACTAGTCGAGTGATCCTGCGCCGAAAATGTACCGGGGCTAAGCATATTACCGAAACTGTGGATGTGCACTACGTGCACGTGGTAGGAGAGCGTTCTAAGGGCGGCGAAGTCAGACCGTGAGGACTGGTGGAGCGCTTAGAAGTGAGAATGCCGGTATGAGTAGCGAAAGACAGGTGAGAATCCTGTCCACCGAATGACTAAGGTTTCCTGGGGAAGGCTCGTCCTCCCAGGGTAAGTCGGGACCTAAGCCGAGGCCGAAAGGCGTAAGCGATGGATAACAGGTTGAGATTCCTGTACCAGTTAACTGCGTTTGAGCAATGGAGGGACGCAGGAGGCTAAGCGATCCGCACGATTGGAAGAGTGCGGTCAAGCAGTAAGTCAGGAGTTGAGTCAAATGCTTAACTTCGGGTTGACAAGCTGTGATGAGGAGTGAACTTTTAGTAACGAAGTCGCTGATGTCACACTGCCGAGAAAAGCTTCTAGCAAGTAGTTAACTGCCCGTACCGCAAACCGACACAGGTAGTCGAGGAGAGAATCCTAAGGTGAGCGAGAGAACTCTCGTTAAGGAACTCGGCAAAATGACCCCGTAACTTCGGAAGAAGGGGTGCTGGCCGCAAGGCCAGCCGCAGTGAATAGGCCCAGGCGACTGTTTATCAAAAACACAGGTTTCTGCAAAATCGTAAGATGAAGTATAGGGGCTGACGCCTGCCCGGTGCTGGAAGGTTAAAAGGAAGGGTTAGCTTCGGCGAAGCTCTGAATTGAAGCCCCAGTAAACGGCGGCCGTAACTATAACGGTCCTAAGGTAGCGAAATTCCTTGTCGGGTAAGTTCCGACCCGCACGAAAGGCGTAACGATCTGGGCACTGTCTCAACGAGAGACTCGGTGAAATTGAAATCCCTGTGAAGATGCAGGGTACCCGCGACAGGACGGAAAGACCCCATGGAGCTTTACTGTAGCTTGATATTGAGTGTTTGTACTGCTTGTACAGGATAGGTAGGAGCCGTAGAAAGCGGAACGCTAGTTTCGCTGGAGGCGTTGGTGGGATACTACCTTTGCATTATGACCACTCTAACCCGCAGCACTGAACGTGCTGGGAGACAGTGTCAGGTGGGCAGTTTGACTGGGGCGGTCGCCTCCCAAAAGGTAACGGAGGCGCCCAAAGGTTCGCTCAGAATGGTTGGAAATCATTCGCAGAGTGTAAAGGCACAAGCGAGCTTGACTGCGAGACAGACAGGTCGAGCAGGGACGAAAGTCGGGCTTAGTGATCCGGTGGTTCCGCATGGAAGGGCCATCGCTCAACGGATAAAAGCTACCCTGGGGATAACAGGCTTATCTCCCCCAAGAGTCCACATCGACGGGGAGGTTTGGCACCTCGATGTCGGCTCATCGCATCCTGGGGCTGTAGTCGGTCCCAAGGGTTGGGCTGTTCGCCCATTAAAGCGGTACGCGAGCTGGGTTCAGAACGTCGTGAGACAGTTCGGTCCCTATCCGTCGCGGGCGTAGGAAATTTGAGAGGACCTGTCCTTAGTACGAGAGGACCGGGATGGACATACCGCTGGTGTACCAGTTGTTCCGCCAGGAGCATCGCTGGGTAGCTATGTATGGACGAGATAAACGCTGAAAGCATCTAAGTGTGAAACTCGCCTCGAGATGAGATTTCCCATTCCCTTCGGGGAAGTAAGACCCCACAAAGATGATGTGGTAGATAGGATGGAAGTGGAAGTGCAGTGATGCATGGAGCGGACCATTACTAATCGGTCGAGGACTTAACCAAGAAGAGCGGTTAGGTTTATTGAAGAAATGGATATTGTTTAGTTTTGAGAGCATAAGCTCTCACCCGAGAGGGTAGTGTGGTGATGATGGCTTGAAGGATACACCTGTTCCCATGCCGAACACAGCAGTTAAGCTTCAACACGCCGAAAGTAGTTGGGGGATCGCTCCCTGCGAGGATAGGACGTTGCCACGCAAAAGCAAGCTTTGATAAAAGCTTGGATATTGGAGAGTTGTCCGAGTTGGCCGAAGGAGCAGCATTGGAAATGCTGTATACGGGTTAAAGCCTGTATCAAGGGTTCGAATCCCTTACTCTCCGTTAATGACCCGTTAGTCAAGTGGTTAAGACACCAGCCTTTCACGCTGGTATCGTGGGTTCAAATCCCGCACGGGTCACTTTTGGAGGATTAGCTCAGTTGGGAGAGCGTCTGCCTTACAAGCAGAGGGTCACAGGTTCGAGCCCTGTATCCTCCATTGCAACTCTTATGTTGCATCAATCAAACATACGATGGCTCGGTAGCTCAGTTGGTAGAGCAACGGATTGAAGCTCCGTGTGTCGGCGGTTCGATTCCGTCCCGCGCCATTTATGGAGGAGTAGCGAAGTCTGGCTAAACGCGATGGACCGTAAATCCATTCCTTCGGGTTCGGTGGTTCGAATCCACTCTCCTCCATTTTTATAGGGATATAGTTAAACGGTATAACTACGGTCTCCAAAACCGTCATTGTGGGTTCGATTCCTACTATCCCTGTTAACTGAATATTTTGGCGGTAATGGTGAAGTTTGGTTAACACACCGGTTTGTGGGTCCGGCACGCGTGGGTTCGAATCCCACTTACCGCCCTTTTGATTAGGTAATAATACTTAATCGTAACTATTTGGTGGTATAGCCAAGTGGTAAGGCAGAGGTCTGCAAAACCTTCATCATCGGTTCAAATCCGATTACCACCTTTTAGTTAGCTGATGCCTCTGTGGCGGAATTGGCAGACGCGCTGGACTCAAAATCCAGTTCCCGTTGAGGGAGTGTGGGTTCGACCCCCACCGGAGGCATTCAAGTACAATTGTACAAAGTAGTCAGCTAAATATTAAAAGAACCGCAAACCTTGAAACACAAGATTTGCGGTTCTTTTTATTTTGTTGTTTTTGAAAACGGCTCCGGCCGGCGAAGAACAGTTAGCTGCGGAATACGGCCGGGATCCGTAGGTACGGTCATCGCGGACTGCTGGGCTAAACAGGTCGGTTAGGATGTGCTCAACTTATTACCTTAGACCACTCGGGAATAATGTGTACGCAGCCCCTTTACGGAACCCTTTTCAATATGTAGTGAACTGCTCTGTCATAATTTGGGCATTTACTATTGGGCAAATCATGATATCATAGAAACTGTTTGAAATTTCTGCCTGAGAACTCTCCAGTTTAATTCGCTTCAGAGGGAGTTTAATAGGTAGAAACCATTTTATAGGATGATATGATTGTTCGGAAATTAACTGGATGCTGAAAAACGATTGGTTGGACTATTCAATCATCAGCGGTGTCCGGACTGTTAAGGAAGACACCTTGACTTCATTTCTGAACGTTTATGGACGAAAATGCTTTGAATGATAAAGAAATGCCTTGGTAATGCACTTTAAGGCAGCTTTCGCCAGTAAATTATCTAGAGAAGAACGGCAATAAATAGGTCCTTCAAATCTCATATGTAAATTTGATCATATTAAATTCAGAAAAATAATTCCTATCCATTGATAAGCCAATTCGAGAAAACAATGATTGAAAATTGATCAAACGTCTGCCGGATGGCAACAATAATCGCGGCTTTGGCGGGTCTTATCGTTCAATGAATTGGCCGTGGCAAAACAGGAATGCACTGGGGGAATATTTAACGTAGTAAACCACAATATATAGTGTTTTTAAATGTCAAGTCTTCTATAGATAGTATTTTGTGCTATGATAAAAATCGTTAACACGAGAGGGGATTTTCACATGAAGGTACAAATAATCGATGAAAAAGATCTAAACAATCTGACCGACTTAAAAGTTGTTAAGCGTGACGGCACGGTTACCGACTTTTACGCTTACAAGATCGCGCTGGTCTTAGGTGCCTTGCATGCTGACGACCAGACCAAGCAGATTGTGGCAACGACTCTGTTTGAAAACTTGATTAAGAAGGCGAACGTGGACACCACCACGATTGCGGACCTCTTCGTTTCTGGACTGCAGGCGGCTGGCCATCCCGAAATGGTTAAGCTGTACAAGGACTACCGGAAGCGCGACGAGGAAGCCTTTGCCGAGGCAACCAACCCGCAGCACAAGTTGGAGCAATTGTTTGACCGCAACTCCCGGGTGGTTCACGAAAATGCCAATAAGGACAGCCACGTCTTCAACACACAGCGGGATCTGGAAGCCGGGATGGTAAGTCGGGCACTGGGCCTGCGGATGCTGCCCGAAATTGTTGCAAAGGCGCACCTGCGTGGTGACATTCACTGGCACGACCTGGACTACTCACCGGTGACTCCAGAAACCAACTGCTGCCTGATTGACTTCGACGAGATGTTCAAGCACGGCTTCAAGATTGGGAACGCCTGGGTTTCCTCACCGCGGTCGATTCAAACGGCCACCGCCCAGATGTCACAGATCATTGCTAACGTGGCTTCTCTCCAGTACGGTGGCTGCTCTGCCAACCGGATTGACCAGTTGCTGGAACCATATGCCAAGATCAACTACGAGAAGCACATGAAGGACGCTGAGAAGTGGATTGCGCCCGACAAGCGGGAAGAATTTGCCCGTGCCAAGACCAAGAAGGATATTTATGACGCGATGCAGGCTCTGGAATACGAGATCAACACTCTTTATTCCAGCCAGGGTCAGACGCCGTTTACGACCATTAACTTCGGCCTCGGGACCAGTTGGATTGCCCGTGAAATTCAAAAGGCCATCCTGCAGATCCGGATCAAGGGCCTGGGGAAGGAACACCGGACGGCCATCTTCCCAAAGCTGATCTTTACCCTGAAACGGGGGTTAAACCTCGATCCTGGTGACCCGAACTACGACATCAAGCAGCTGGCATTGGAGTGCTCCACCAAGCGGATGTATCCTGACCTCTTAATGTACGACAAGATCAAGGAGATCACCGGGAGCTTCAAGACGCCAATGGGCTGTCGGTCCTTCCTGCAGGGCTGGACGGATCCTGAGACCGGTAAGGAGGTCAACTCCGGCCGGCTGAACCTCGGGGTCGTTACCGTCAACCTGCCACGGATTGCCCTGGAAGCCAATGGTGACAAGCAGCTCTTCTGGCAGATCTTCAAGGAAAAGATGCGGATTTGTAAGATCGCTCTGGACTACCGGATCGAACGGACCAAGCAGGCCAAGCCAGAAAACGCACCGCTGCTTTACATGTATGGTGCCTTTGGTAAGCGGCTGAAGAAGACCGACAGCGTTGATGAGGTCTTCAAGAACAGCCGGGCCACGATTTCCTTGGGCTACATTGGACTCTACGAAGTCTGCACGACCTTCTACGGTCCAAATTGGGAACACAACAAGGAAGCGCACGACTTTGCCGTTTCCATCACCAAGGCCATGCACGACCTTTGTGCCAAGTGGGAAGACGAGGAAGGCTACCACTTTAGTCTCTACTCCACGCCTGCCGAATCGCTGACTGATACCTTCTGCCAGGATGACATCAAGAAGTTCGGGCGGATTGAAGACGTCACCGACAAGGAATACTACACTAACAGTTTCCACTACGATGTTCGGAAGCACCCAACCCCGTTTGAGAAGCTTGAATTCGAAGAGGACTTCCCATACCAGGCTGCTGGTGGCTTCATCCACTACTGCGAATACCCGAACCTGCGGCAGAACCCAAAGGCCCTGGAAGCCGTCTGGGACTGGGCATACGATCACGTTGGCTACCTCGGAACCAACACGGCAATTGACCAGTGCTTCAAGTGTGGTTTCAAGGGTGAATTCGAACCAACGGCAACCGGCTTTAAGTGCCCACAGTGTGGCAACTCCGACCCGGCAACCTGTGACGTCGTTAAGCGGACTTGTGGCTACCTGGGGAACCCACAGCAACGGCCAATGGTTCACGGTCGGCACGAGGAAATCATTCACCGGGTTAAGCACATGAACCCCGGAATGATCGCTAACGCTGCCGAATTTGAAAAGAACCGTCAGATGGACACCAAGGCTCACGCCGACATCACTGGTGACCAGATTTAGCTAAAGCTAGAAACCGGTGCGGATTTGACCCCCACCGGAGGCATTTAAGGGAGATCATCGAGCTGATCTCCCTTTTTATATAAGAGAGGAAAAAAGATTATGGCATACACAGACCCAAAAACTAAGATTCGTTACCCAGAACCCAAGGAATGGCTGGCGGCCGACCGTTCCGCCCAGTACGTTGCGGACTACAAGCCCTTTAACTTCGTCGATGGGGAAGGGGTGCGCTGCAGCATTTACGTCAGCGGCTGCCTCTTTAACTGCCCTGGTTGCTACAACAAGGCCGCCCAAAACTTCCACTATGGTCAGCCCTACACCCAGGAGCTGGAGGACCAGATTATGGAAGACCTTTCCCAAAGCTACGTCCAGGGGCTGACCCTATTGGGCGGGGAGCCCTTCCTAAACACCCAGGTCTGCCTGAAGCTGGTTCACCGGCTGCGCAAGGAACTTGGCCACACCAAGGACGTTTGGAGCTGGTCCGGCTACACCTGGGAGGAAATCTTAAAGGATTCCCCGGACAAGGTTGAGCTGCTTCACAACCTCGACATCCTGGTCGACGGGCGCTTCGAACTGGCCAAGAAGGACCTGACCCTGCAGTTTCGGGGGAGCTCCAACCAGCGGATCATCGACGTCCCGAAGTCGCTGGCGGCCGGCAAGGTGGTCATTTGGGACAAGCTGGTGCACTAAACGGAGGCGTCATGATGGCAGAATTAACAAGTGCCGTATGGCAGAACGAACCGGGTTGGCTGCAAAAAAAGCGCCAGCTGGCGGGGATGCTTCAGGAACGCTTCCCCAAGCAAGATCAGCAGGACGAGTGGCTGAAAGCGTGGCGGGAGCCGGTTATCCCCGGCCAAGCTAGGGGCTGGCTGACCCACGACGGGGATTATGTTGCCCAGCCCCTGGCTCAGGCTGTCAATAACTATTCACAAATGCTCCAGGAAAACCTGGCCGAGAAGGCCCTCTCCTGGCAGGAAGGGCAACTGAATGCTGCCCACCTCAGTCGGATTGACGGCGGCCAATTCATCTATGTGCCGGATGAGACGACAGTTGAAGGGCCAATAAAGCTTGCCCCCGTCCTCAGTCTGCAGAACCCGCATACGTTGATTATCGTTGGGGCGGGGGCCCAGGTGACCATCGAGGAGACGGCCAGGATCGAATGCAGTCAGCCGGCCTTTGCCGCCGTGGAGATCCTGATGGGAACCGGGGCCCGGGTGCACTATCGGCAGTTCAATCGTTTTGACTGCCCGCGGGCCCTTCAGGTGCTGCACGCTTATCAGGCCCAGGGCAGTCGATTGCGGGTTGAGTACGGCCAGGCGAGTGCAACCAGCGTGACGACCAGCCTCTACAGCTTCCTTGATGGTGCGCACGCTGCCTGGGATGCCCAAGCGGCCATCCAGGTCCCGTACGGCAGTCAGCAGGAGATCCGGCCAGTGCTGGACGGGTATGGTCAGGGAACCCGGGGGCAGTTTACGCTCTGGGGGCAGGCAGAAGGCGACAACCTGATCCTTCACGAGCTGCGGACCGGCTCCGGTGAACCATTGCAGCTCGATGATTCTCAGGTGCGCTTGGCACCGGAGGAACGGTTGGCCGACCGGCTACCGGCGGCAAGTTGGCTAAAGAATAAGTTTTAGTTCCCAAAATCGTGTTACGGGAACGTTACAAACATGCCAAATTCTATGAAAAAAAGTGGCAATTTGACCAGTTCAAGGTTAAATTGCCACTTTTTTAGCGGTCTATGTTACAGTTTGCTAATTGAAAATGAAAACGATGAAAGCCCATTAGAACGCCTGTTTGTAAAAATCTTCGTGTCTTTTTATTACAAATTGTTACGGTTAGCCGGGAAATTGATATTCGGGAGTAATCCGCCTGTAATTTACGCGGTGTATAGTATAAACCGTTGATTGATATGAGCGGTCAACAATTTGAACAAGATAATAAATTTTAATTTAGAAACTATAGAATTAAAAAGGATGGGATTGAATCTTTATGAAGTTATCTAAACACATCGCTAAAATTACTGCCGCTGTTGCTGGTGCCGTTGCGCTGGGAACCATCGCAACTGCTACCACTGCAAACGCCGACTCAATTTACACGGTGCAAAGTGGTGATACTTTATCAGGAATCTCCTACAAGCTTGGTCATGACCTGAGCTTCGTTGATACCCTGGCTTCCAACAACAACATCGCCAACAAGGACCTGATCTACGTTGGCCAGAAGCTGGTAATCAAGGATGACGGCGAAGTTGCTCCGGCAACCGCTCAAGAAGTTGCAACTCTGCCGAGCGCAACTCCTGAAAACACTGCTAGTGCTAGTCAAAACACCACTAGCCAAGCAACCAGCGCTGCAGCTACTAGTCAAGCTGCTAGCCAAAGTCAACAGTCTACTAGTGCTGCTGCTACTGCCAACACCACTCAGACTGCTTACGCTACTGCTCGTTACAGCCAAGCTGCTGCAACCAACACGAGCTCCACTAGCTACACTTCCAGCGTTAGTGGCAACGATGCCGCTGCTAAGGCCTGGATTGCCGCTCGTGAATCTGGTGGTTCCTACACCGCTACTAACGGTCAGTACATCGGTAAGTACCAACTTTCCGCTTCCTACCTGAACGGTGACTACTCCGCTGCTAACCAGGAAAAGGTTGCTGACCAATACGTTGCTAGCCGTTACGGTTCCTGGACTGCCGCACAGGCATTCTGGCAATCACATGGTTGGTACTAAAATCTAACCTCAAATAAACATACTAAAAGGATGATGACACAAACGCCATCATCCTTTTTTGATTCTTTCTTTCTGGTGGAGCAGTCGAACTGCGACGTAGAAGGCGCAGAGAAGGATAAACATTCCAACAATAATGATGATTTTTTTCAGGTCCAGGGTAAAAATTGCGTTACCGCTGTAGGCGTAGATAAAGGCGATCGGCAAGGTGCCGAGGCTAACCGCCAAGAGGTAGCCGCGCCGGGAAACCTCCAGGCCCGTCGCGACGCAATTAACCACCAGGTTGGGGATGAAGGGGACGATGAAACCCATTGTTAGCCCGAGCAGTGGGTAACGCTGCCGAGTCAGGTAGGAAAAGGCGGGCTTTTGTCGCAGATTATCAGTAACGCCGCTGCGATGAACTAGGGTCAGGACGAAGCCGTTGCCGATGATGTTGCCGCACCAGTTGATCAGGAAGCCGGCGAGGGGACCGAAGCAGGCACCGGTGAAGATGCAGACCACCGAATTGGGCGCGCCGGGCACGCTGCAGAGGACGGCGATCACTAGCATTAAGAGGAAGACATCCACCAATTCGTGACGGTGGACCAGGGTGATCAGCTCCGCCTGGTGGGCACTTGACGGGTTGAAGAGCAAAACCAATTCCGGCCAGTAGACCTTAGCCAGGATCAGGCCAAGGACCAGAACCAGAGCCATGTCGAATAAGAGGCGCTTCTTGGAATGAAGCTGCATTGGAACCACCGCCCTTTCAGAAGTATTATCTTAATTTTAACCCCGGTGGGTAAATTTTAGCTAGGAAATGATTGACCTCTTTGTTTCTTTGTTATATTATAATGGCAATTAAATTATAAAACGCTGAGAAAAGATGAGTAACCATTAATTGATTGGCCCAGAGAGCGGGGGGAGGTGTGAGCCCGTCCGGTTGATGATGGTGAAGATGGTCTTGGAGCGGATCGCGGTGGTGAGTCGAACGATAAGCAATCGCGCGGGGTGACCTCGATATCAGGTCTGGGTATCTTAGTACCCATTGAGAATTGGGCTGTGAGGTCCGGTTGAACACGGGTGGTAACACGTTGAAGCGACGTCCCGAAGAGCAGAATGAACTGCTTTTCGGGACGTTTTTTAATGCGGAGCAGAAAGGATGATTCAAATGAGTTTAGAAACGGCAATTTTTGCGGGTGGCTGCTTTTGGTGCATGGTGCAACCCTTCGATACCTATCCGGGAATCGAGAAGGTCGAGTCGGGCTACACCGGTGGCCACGTTGCTAACCCATCTTACGAGCAGGTAAAGTCCGGGACGACTGGGCACACCGAGGCGGTCCGAATCACCTTTGATCCGGCGGTGGTTTCCTATGACGATCTGGTGACGATTTACTGGCATCAGACCGACCCGACGGACGCGATGGGGCAGTTCCAGGATCGAGGCGACAACTATCGGCCGGTGATCTTTGTCAGGAACGAGGAGCAGCGACGAATTGCTACAGCCTCGAAGAAACGGCTGGCAGAAAGCGGCCTCTTTGACGAGCCGATCGTTACCAAGATCCAGGATGCGCAGCCTTTCTATTTGGCTGAGGACTACCACCAGCAGTTCTACCGGAAGCACCCGGAGCGTTTTGCTGCCGAGGAGGCTGGCGGCCGGGAGCAATTCAAGCAGGAACATTGGGATAAGAAGTAATTGAAAGGGACTGCAAAGAATGAAGAAATTCTCTGCAGTCCCTTTTTCTTTTAATATAATGAAAAGATAACGTGGAAAACAACCGTGGGGCTAGTGTCTAGCTACGGACGAAAGCTGACGCCTTCAGCGTCAACTCCCGCCCTAGGCTAGCCATACGCCCCACTTTGGTGGTTGTTTCCCACTCACTTATAATTAATTGTTCATCAGCAGGTTCAGCAGTTCCTGTGCGGATTCGTGCAGGGCATCCTTGGACTTGTCGTTGCCCAGGTGGGTGTAGATTTCACCAACGTAGACGCCGTCCTTGAAAAACTTGTTGAAGACCTTGTCGATGATCGGCTTCGTCCGTTCTTGTTCCTGAACCGGACCGAATGGGTTAGCGAAGAAGGTGGTACTCATGCCGACTTCATCGGTCGTTCCGAGGGCCTTCCGCTTCCCAGCGACGAAGACGTCCTTGGCCTCATCTTCGGTCTCAAACTGGTGGATACCAACCTCGCTGCTGTAGTTGTTGGCGTAGAGCCACATGTCAACTGGATGCTTGGTGATTACCCGTTCGTAGGTGTCGGCCGGGATGATCACCCGGGCGTTCTTCCGTTCAGGGTTGAGGTAAACACCACGGTCCATGTTGTTGAAGGCAACAGCACTGCTCAGGTCGTCGAGCCGAACGAAGGCACCGGTTTCGGTCCCCTGGGCGTAGAGCTTGCCGTCGTCACCAATTGAAAAGCTCCCCATGTCGTCGAAGATCGTTTCCATTTCGACAATCTTGTCATCGGCGATTTCCTGCAGGGCTTCGATTGATTCGGACTTCCCGGCGCCGGAGTCACCGAAGAAGACCACGTTCTTTTCCTTCCCGTTGGTGAAGCGGATCCGCATCATCGAGCCGTGGATTGGCAGCTTGCCATTGTAGATCTGGTGCAGGTTGTGCAGGGTCAGGCACATCTTCTTCATGTAGCCGAAGTAAGTGGTCTTGTCAGTGTATGGCACTTCACCGACCCAGATGTCGTTTTCCTTGTCCAGGTAGTAGTGGGAAACCATTCCTTCCGTCTTTTCGAGACCGAAGAGCAGGATCAAATCCGGCTTTTGACCTTCGATTTCTTCTGGGGATGCCAGTTCGAAGAGGTTGGAAAGAGCGATCCCGTTAACCAGGTAGTCAACGTTAAAGTAGATGTAGGCCAGGCTTTCACCGATCTTGGCTGGGTAGCAGTACCACTGACCCTTTTGACCGTGGAAACGCTTGATTGGATTTTCGTCAACTGCTGAGAAGACTCCTTCACGCTTGTTGCTCTTCGTGTGCATCATCATTGGTGGACGAAGCATGACGGTGTCGATGAAGTCAATGTCCCGTAACTCTTCGTAGCCTTCCGGAATCGGCCAGTTGTTAGGCTGAACCAGCATGGAGGCGTTGGTTGCAGCGTTAACTTCCCGGTAGGTCCGGTTCTTAAAGCCCTGGAGCTTTTCTTCAATGACCCGGTAGAGCTTCCGAACCAGCTCGTTTAAGTGGGTGTCGATGACCTTGAATTCATTGCCGGCGATCTTGCTGTTGTTGTAGTTTA
Organism: Limosilactobacillus sp.; assembly: GCF_022482365.1. NCBI lineage: Bacteria > Bacillati > Bacillota > Bacilli > Lactobacillales > Lactobacillaceae > Limosilactobacillus > Limosilactobacillus sp. The sequence continues at coordinate 782,399 of NZ_JAKVPE010000001.1, read as the reverse complement.
CAACGGAAACCCGCAGCAGTGAACGGTAGAATGAGTAGAGATCTTCGACGCTGGCCAGGATTTCCTTTGGATCGTAAACATCGTAGGCGCTGCCGTCGTTAACTAAGATCTTCTTGATAATTTCAACGTATTCTTCTGGCGTTGCATTGTCGAATGCATCGTCATCGTAATCTGGATTGCGCGAACCAAGATAAAGCTTAACAATGCTTAAGAGTTCTTCACTGTTGACCAGTGAATAGATGTCATTATAGTAAGCTTCACTCAGATTCAGAGTAGCGACACCGCGATCAAGGTTGGCATAAAGTGCCCTGCTTTGAATCTTTTGACTGTTTTCCGTCATCTGTACCATCAATCCTTTCATCTATTAAGGCTTGCACCTATTATAGTTTATTTTTAGAGAAAAATGATAATAAAATTAAAAAAGATTATGAAAATTCCGCAATTCTCACGGCCATAGGGGTCAACTGAAGTGTGGTAAAATACTAATATAATCAACATGTAAGGGGTTAAATTATGGACATCAATTGTGACGATACATTATCAGTTTCTTTGCACCGGGTCTTTAATGCCGACCTGAACGAGCACGGGACGGTTTTCGGCGGCCAAATTCTCAAGCTGGTCGACGGCGAAGCTTCGGTGGCGGCAATGCGGGTGACCCGAACGACGGTGGTCACGGCGGCCATGGATCATGTGCAATTCTTGCGGCCGTTCAAGCTTCAGGATTCAATGTGCATGGAGGCCTACGTTACCGGTGTCGGTCGGCGTTCGCTGGAGGTCTTCGTCAAGGTGATCGGGGAGCATTTGATGACCGGTGAGCGCTTCGTTGGCTTTACCTGCTTCATGACCTACGTGATCCAGGACCCGGACCAGCGAATTAAGTACGACCGGGTGGTTCCGCAGACCGATGAGCAGCGGGCAATGGTCGAGGGCTACGAGACCCGGCGGCTGCACCGGAAGGAAAACCGTCAGCGGCAAAAGACGATCGTGGCGGCGATCACGAAGCAAAAGCCGTGGTTGGCCTAAAGATTTTAAGCGGTTCGCACCGCCGAAGATTACAGGCAGTTTACAGAAATGACGAAAAATGATAACTCCCGGTAATCCGTCCGTAAAGACAATCTAGTATAGTAGTTACCGTTGTCGCGGCCAGCAAGTCTGGTCGCAGATCTACTATTGAGAAAAAGGATGGATTGATTTTTTTATGAAGTTATCGAAGAAAGCCGCCCAGATTACAGCAGCAATTGCCGGTGCCGTCGCACTGGGGACCGTTGCTACTGCAACGACTGCCAATGCCGATTCAATTTACACGGTTCAGGCAGGGGACACCCTTTCTGGGATTTCTTACAAGTTAGGTCATGACTTAACCTTTGTCGACACGTTGGCGAACAACAATGGGATTGCCGACAAGAACGTCATCTACGTTGGTCAAAAGCTGGTTATCAAGGACGACGGTGAAGTTGCCGTTGCCACTGCTCGCCAGGCAGAGACTCTGCCAAGTGCAACCAGCCAGAATACGGCCACGGAAACACAGGCAAGCACGAACACGACGAGTGCCGCTGCTAGTCAAACGAGCACGAGCTACACTTCTAGCGCTAGCGGTAGTGAAGCTGCGGCGAAGGCCTGGATTGCTGGCCGCGAATCAGGTGGCTCATACTCCGCTACCAACGGTCAGTACATCGGTAAGTACCAGCTTTCCGCTTCTTACCTGGGCGGCGATTACTCCGCTGCCAACCAAGAAAGGGTGGCTGACCAGTACGTTGCTAGCCGTTATGGCTCCTGGACTGCCGCACAGGCATTCTGGCAATCACACGGTTGGTACTAAAATCAGTTAATTAATCAGTAATGGTGATCCTCGGGGATGAGGGTCACCATTTTTTGCGTCCTTATATGATTGATTTTTCATATGAAAATAAATTTTTCAAAAAAATTGGGCTGTGGTTATGTAAATCTTTGCAGTCGTAATCCCTTGGGCGAGTAGTACTCATTAATTTGGTCAATAATAGTCAAACGAAAATTAGCACTCTTTAACATTAACTGCTAAAAAACTGTTGCATTTCCCCCGGCCGGGATTAAGATAGTAAGTGTAATCAAGATCAAGGTACAGAAAGGAAGAATCAATTATGGCTAATGAAATTCAACGTCGTAACAACAACCTATTCGATAATCTGATGAACATGCGTGATTGGATGAACGATGATTTCTTCTCAGGCTTAACCCCGGTATCTGATCACATGAAGACTGATGTCGCCGAAACCGACAAGGGCTACCAAGTCAAGATTGACATGCCTGGTTTCGCCAAGAAGGACATTCACATCAACTACGCCAACAACATCCTGTCCGTCACTGGACACCGTGACACCTTCGCCGATGACAGTGACAAGGAAGGCAACATCTTGCATAGTGAACGGAGCTATGGTCAGATGAGTCGTCAGTACCGTCTGCCGGATGTTGACCGGACTAAGGTTAATGCCCACTACGAGAACGGTGTTCTGACACTCGACCTGCCAAAGCTGGCCGCAAGTGAGGACAACGACAGCCACATTGAAATTGACTAATCCCCAACCAATCCAAATAAGAAAAAGCAATCCGCGAAAAACGGATTGCTTTTTTTGCTAACAGAGATGTTCTTAGAACGCCTCAATGATGTGCATGATCCCAAAGACCATCAGCAACAAGGAGATCAACCAGACAATCGTCATTGCGGACATCATCGGGCTGAAGAGCAGGATGATTCCTAAGATGACACTTAAGACCCCGAGGATCACCAGCCAGGTCGAATAGCCCCGGTGGAACTCCCGGAAGAGTCCGGCCGCCTTGATCTGCATGACGGAATCAATGATGAACCAGATGGCAAACAGGATGGCGATGTAGAGGACTCCCCAGTTCGGGTAGACCAGGACAATGATCCCCAAAATAATGTCCAGGATCGCGGTGAACATCAGCCAGCCGGAGCCCTCATTGAGCACTCGGTTGACGAATTGCCGGAACCAGAGTTCGTAGATTCCCCGCAGGATAAAGGCGATTCCGACAAGAATTGCCAGGAAATGCAAGGTCTTGTCCGGGTGCATCAGGGATGCGATCCCGGCCAGGACGAAGAGGATTCCGACGATCAGACTAAACCAATCAAACTTCTTTTGTTCATAAAGCATGTTTACCCCTCCTTCCAACTACTTGATAATTCTTATCATAAGGCAGTTTGAATACCAGCACAATAGAAAACGGACCGGTCGGTGCAATGTGTCTTTTAAGCAGACACTTGCGGACGACTGGTCCGTTCTTTTTTACAAATGTTCCTTGATGCCGTGGGGGAAGTCCTTGTCGATTTCCTTGAGGATCGGCAGCAGGTAGTTGACGTATTCGTGGTAAGCCTCGATTGGCTTGAGGTCCTTGGCGTGGGCCTGCATCAGGGCGATGGCGATGTCATGGGCCCGTTGTTCATTAGAAATCATTTTATTCACCTCAATGTTATAGTGTAGCAAATTTTGCCTACTTGAGCACAAAATAATGGAGGAATTTATGGCCGCCGTTTTGGTCAAGCAGGATCATTAAAGCGAACCCAATGATGGCCCCCAGGGTGTTGGTGATTAGGTCGTCGATGTCGGCGAGGCGCTGGAGGTTGAAGAGCCAGTCACAGACGAACTGGTTGCTTTCGATGAAGAGACTGAAGAGCAGTCCCCAGCCGATGGCCCCCTCGAAACGGCGTTGGGGGTTGATCAAGAAGAGGTAGACGCCCAGCGGAAAGGTCATCACGATGTTGAGAAAGAATTCCGGACTAAGGCCCTGAAAGGGGACCGCGTTGAAGGGGACGCCGTGAAAGTAGAAAAGAATTTTGGGTGCCGACGGAAAGGAAAACTGGGCGGGAGTCAGGCAGAGCCAGTAGATTGCCACCAGGTAGATCAAAAAGGTGACAATGGTCACTCGTTGTCCGGCAGTCCGGCAGCGTTGACGGGCCGGCCAGTACCAGAAAAGAACTAAGGTCAAAAGAAAGTAAGTTGTGAATGGTATCCAGGATCGCAAAAAGATTACTCCTCATAAATAATTAGGTATACAATATAGGTTCAATGATATCGCACGGCCGCCGTGATGAACAGGTGCCGGCGAAAATTGCATAGGAGTGAGTTGAGAATGAGTGAAAAGCAGCAGATGCAGCGACGGCTCAAGAGTCGCCACATCGAGCTGATGGCCCTGGGCGGTACGATCGGCACCGGCCTGTTCTTAGGAGCCGGCAAGGGGATCCGGGTGGCCGGGCCATCGATTCTGCTGGCGTATCTGATTACGGGGATCGTCTGTTTTGGCATCATGCGGGCCCTGGGGGAATTATTGCTTTCCGATCTGAACTACCGGTCCTTCATGGAAGCAATCCGGGACTACCTTGGTCCCCGGATAAGCTTCGTGACCGGCTGGGCTTACTGGGTTTGCTGGCTGGCCCTGGCGATGGCGGAGATTACGGCGATCGGCCTTTACATTCGAATCTGGTTGCCCCATCTGCCCCAGTGGATTCCCGGGGTGATTACCCTGGTGATCTTTTTGTGCTTGAACCTGATCACCGTCGACGTTTTCGGCGAGATCAACTTTTGGTTCGCCCTGATTAAGATCTTGGCAATCATTATCCTGGTGGCGGTCGGGATCTTCATGATGCTGATCCAGTTCAAGTCCAAGGGAGGCTATGTCGCCTCGCCAGCCAACCTGATCCGCTACGGGGGCTTCTTCCCAACCGGCCTGCACGGTTTTGTTTTGTCCTTTCAGATGGTCGTCTTCGCCTTTGTCGGCATTGAGATGGTCGGCGTGACCGCGGCGGAGGCCGAAAATCCCCGCCAGGTCATCCCCAAAGCGATCAACCACATTGCGGTGCTGATCCTGCTCTTCTACCTGGGTGCGTTGGCCGTCATCATGTGCATCTATCCTTGGAACCAGCTGTCGCCGAACAACAGCCCCTTTGTCCTCGTCTTTCGCGATGCCGGGCTGCGGGGCGCGGCCAGCATCGTGAACTTCGTGGTTATCACCGCGGCGGCCTCGGCCTGCAACAGTTCGATCTACACGACCGGGCGGATGCTGGCGGAATTGACGGCCGATGCTCACCGACCAGCCATCCAAAAGATCAGCCAGCTCTCCAAGCGGGCGGTTCCGGCACGAGCGGTCGTGATTTCCTGTCTGGTGATCGGCCTGGCCGCCATCTTAAACATGGTGATGCCGAGCGGGGTCTTCACCTTTGTTTCCAGCATTGCCACGACCAGCTTCCTCTTCATCTGGGCCGCCATCATCGCCGCCCACCTGCGCTACATCAAGCAGTGCCCCGAAAAGCGTCAGTTTAAGATGCCGGGGGCACCGCTGACCGACTACCTGGTCCTAGCATTTTTGGCCTTCGTTCTGGTGGTCCTTTGCATGGAGCGCCAAACCCTGGAGGCATTGATTCTGACCCTGGTTTGGTTCGCCATCCTTGGCGTGGCCTCGCTGAGTCAACGAGAAACTGAATAAATCAAAAATCATCGCAATCCCACTATGGCTTGCGATGATTTTGATTTGTTACGTTTTTTTAGCGATTTAAGTGTAACTTGCGCTGGCAATCCGGGCAGAGGCCGTGGACCTCGATTGTGCTCCCGGTCACCAGATAACCGGTCTTGTCACGGGTCATGGATTGCAGCTCCTTGGTGATGGTGGAAAAATGCTCATCGAAGACGTCGCTGATCTTGCCACAATTGTCGCAGACAACGTGATAGTGGGGATGACCAAAGTAGTCGTAGTGAGTACTGCCGTCACCGTTCTTCAACTCGATGACCAGGTTGTAGTCGACGAGCAGCTTCAGGGTGTTGTAAACCGTCGCCATACTGATGTTTTTGACGTTGCCTTTGAGGTCGTCGTAAATCATCTCCACGCTCGGGTGGGTATGGTGGCTGATCAGGTATTCCAGGATTTCCTTTCGCTGCGGTGTTAGCCGCACCTTATTGGACCGGAGGGTAGCGAGTGCCCGGTCAAACTCCGCTTCTGCTATGAACAAGTCTCCTTTCTTATAATAGTTGTAATCTACTAGTATTATATCATTTACAATCACGAAGGTAAAATATATAATGGTCCCCGGTTAAACAATAATAATTCTAAAGAGGGATGAGAAGATGGAAACAAGCATTGACCAAAATGGCCGTTCCTACAGTCGGTTTTGGTTTATTTTCACGTTGTTAGTGGGGACCTTTACGATGTCGATCAGTCAATCGTCATTGTCGACGGCCTACCCGACCTTGATGCGAGCCTTTGGCATTTCGGCTTCGACGGTGCAGTGGCTGACGACCGGCTTCATGCTGGTGATGTGCGTCAGCATGCCGATCAGTCCCTGGATGCTGAATAACCTGAGTTTTAAGACGATGTTCATGGGGGCGCTGGGCCTTTTTGACCTGGGTTCGCTGATGATCATTTTGACGCCGGCCAGCTGGGGCGTGAGCGGCTTTTGGTTCATGATGATTGGCCGGGCGCTGGAGGCCTTTGCGGTCGGTGTCCTTTTCCCGTCCTACCAGTCGGTTTTGCTTGAGATCACGCCGAAGAAAAAGCGGGGAACGGTCATGGGCGTTGCCGGGCTGGTGATGGGCTCAGCCCTGGCCTGTGGACCGATCGTCTCCGGAATCGTTTTGAAGTTTTTCACCTGGAAGGGTCTCTTCATCCTCTTCATGGTCGTCATCACCGTGATCATTTTCATGGCGGGTAGCGGCCTGATCCGTGACGTCATGGTCCGGCACACCAGCAGCCTCGACTGGTTGTCGGTGATTCTGTCGGTTGGCCTGATCGGGATCATGTACGTGGTTAACCAGGCTGGCAAGCAAAACGTTAACTGGACGCTCAGCGGCCTGCTCCTGCTGGTCAGCGTCCTCGCGGTGGCGGCCTTCTGCTACCGCCAGCTGCATCTTGACCAACCGCTGCTGGAACTGCGGGTGCTCAAGACCTTCAACTACGATTTGGCAATCCTTTTGACCTCGATCTCCTACATCGCCCTGATCGTAACAACAATCATCTTCCCACTGTTCTACCAGGGTGTCCTGGGCGTCAGCCCCTTCGTCTCCGGCATGGCGCTGGTCCCCGGAGCGGTCCTGCTCAGCCTCTTAAACCCGCTGACCGGGAGCCTGGCCGACAGGATTGGCTTTAAGCCCACGATGATTGTCGGCATGGTGATGATCATCACTGGCTGGGTCGCCGGGCTGTGCCTGCTCGACCGGCGGAGCCTATTAATCATGATCCTTTGCGCGATGGTCATTGAGGGCGGCAACGCCTTCGTAATGATGCCGGCGGTGACCCTCGGTGCCAACGCCCTGCCAAACGACCTGGTTCCCCACGGGACGGCCGTGATCACCACCGTCCGGCAGGTGCTGGGTTCGGCCGGGGTAGCAGTTTCCACCATCATTCTGACGACGGGGACCGCCAATGCGCTGCGCCGCGGCAGTACGCACCTGGCAGCCGCTCTGCACGGTTACCACCTGGTCTTTGACCTGCTGGTCGTCGTGGAAGTGATCGGCCTGATTCTGGCCTTGATGCTCAAAAATGTCCAAAAAGAAGATACAAAATAGCATTTTTCCCGTATTAATTAAGTAGAGGATGCTTTTTATGAAAGGAAAGGATGAATATCATGGCAGAAAAACGACCAGCCTGGGCCCAAAGCTCCCTGGCAATGCAGGACTACTACGATCACTACTGGGGGCTGCCGGTTCACGACGACCGCTTCCTCTTTGAAATGCTGAGCCTGGAACTCTTTCAGGCGGGACTGAGCTGGAGGACAATCTGGCTTCGCCGCCCGGCCTTTGAAAAGGCCTTTGCCGACTTTCAAATTGACCAGGTTGCCCAATTTACCGCAGCCGATGCCCAGCGCCTTCGGGAAGATGAGTCCATTATCCGAAACCAGCGCAAGATTGCGGCCGTCATCAACAACGCCCGGGTCATCAAGCACCTGCAAGAAGCGGGACAGGATTTTGACAATTACGTTTGGCAGTTCGTTGACGGCCAGCCCCAGCGGCTGATTCTAACACCGGGCGAACCGCTGCCGGCCCAAACCGACCTGTCAAAGCGGATGGCGAAGCAAATGAAAAAAGACGGCTTCAAGTTTGTTGGACCCACGACCGTCTACTCGTTTATGACCGCGGTCGGCCTGGTCAACGCCCGGCTCTGAAAGCTAAGCATTGATTATTGGACCGGTCTTATGCTAAGATTGGTCAAGTTATGAAGCAAATTCCCGATAGGATTCACGCTTGCCGTGAAGATGCCTTGTAACCGCAACTACAAAACTGTTGAAAAGTTTCGACTAGAATATGGGGGAATTAAATCAAATGGCAGAAAAACATCTTTTTACATCAGAATCAGTCTCCGAGGGACACCCTGACAAGATTGCCGATCAAATTAGTGACGCAATCCTGGACGCAATGCTGGAAAAGGATCCAGATTCCCGGGTGGCGGTAGAAACCTCCGTCACGACTGGCCTGGTTCTGGTCTTCGGTGAGGTCTCAACGAAGGCCTACGTCAACATCCAAAAGGTTGTCCGCGACACCATTCGCAAGATCGGCTACACCGACGGCAAGTACGGCTTCGATGCCGACAACTGTGCCGTCATCACGGCGATCGACGAACAGTCGCCAGATATTGCCCAGGGGGTTGACGACTCCCTGGAAACCCGGGAAGGGGACGCAGATCCGCTCGACCAGATTGGTGCTGGTGACCAGGGGCTCATGTTCGGCTACGCAACCGACGAGACCCCTGAGTACATGCCATTGACACTGATGCTCAGCCACAAACTGATGCACAAGATTGCCCAGCTGCGTAAGGACCACGTGATCCCGTACCTGCGCCCAGATGCTAAGGCGGAGGTCACCGTTGAATACGATGAAAACGATAAGCCACTGCGGGTGGACACGATCGTTTTGAGTACTCAGCACGATCCTGACGTCACGCTGGACCAGATTAAAAAGGATGTCAAGGAACAGGTCATCAAGGCCGTTATTCCGGCCAAGTACCTGGACGATCAGACCAAGTACTTCATCAACCCAACCGGCCGCTTCGTAATCGGTGGTCCCCAGGGGGATGCTGGTTTGACCGGACGGAAGATCATCGTTGATACCTATGGTGGGGCCGCTCACCATGGTGGTGGGGCCTTCTCCGGAAAGGACGCTACCAAGGTGGATCGGTCCGCTTCCTACGCCGCCCGTTACATTGCCAAGAACCTGGTAGCGGCGGGCTACGCCAAGAAGCTGGAAATCCAGGTGGCCTACGCTATTGGGGTGGCCGAACCGGTTTCCATTTCGATTGATGACTTCGGCACCGGGACCCGGTCCGAAGCTGAAATGATCGCTGCCGTCCGGAAGGTCTTTGACCTGCGTCCGGCCGGGATCATCAAGATGCTGGACCTGAAGCGGCCAATCTACAAGCAGACCGCCGCTTACGGTCACTTCGGCCGTACCGACATCGACCTGCCGTGGGAACACCTGGACAAGGTTGACGAACTGAAGAAGATTTTAGGATAAAGCGCCCGGCCCCTTGCAATTGGGGGCGATGGTTGCTAGAATACTTGGTAAATATTTGATCGTGATAGAACTAGTAGCTGTCGGCACGGTCACCCAGAGATCCTGCGGTGCTGTGAGCAGGAGGCCGGCCGATAGTGAACTCATCTAGCAGATTGCCGCTGAAGCCAGTAGGCGGTGACGTTTTCCGCGTTAAGGAGCCAAGGGCCATGGGTAACCATGGAAAACGGGTGGTACCGCGGATTAGATTTCGTCTCGTAGGAAGGGATTCCTACGGGACTTTTTTATTACGATCAATGAATGGACCTTAGATTTTATACAAAGGAGCGCACAGAATGGCTTACGATCATACTGCGATTGAAAACAAGTGGCAAAAGTTCTGGAAGAAGAACAAGACCTTTAAGGCGGAAATCAAGCCCGACCAAAAGAAGTACTATGCCTTAGACATGTTCCCGTACCCATCCGGTCAGGGACTGCACGTTGGGCACCCCGAGGGCTACACGGCAACCGATGTGATGTCCCGGATGAAGCGAATGCAGGGTTACAACGTCCTGCACCCGATGGGTTGGGACGCCTTTGGTCTGCCGGCCGAGCAATACGCTTTGAAGACTGGTCATAATCCAAAGGGCTTTACCAACCAAAACATTAACCACTTCCGTGACCAGATCCAATCACTGGGCTTTTCCTACGATTGGGACCGGGAAGTCAACACCACCGATCCAAAGTACTACAAGTGGACCCAGTGGATCTTTGAACAGCTTTACAAGAAGGGCCTGGCCTACGAGAGTGAAATCATGGTTAACTGGGCACCCGACTTCATGGGTGGAACCGTCGTGGCCAACGAAGAGGTTGAAGACGGTAAGACCAAGCGGGGCGGCTACCCGGTTTACCGGAAGCCAATGAAGCAGTGGGTCTTGAAGATTACCGCCTACGCCGACCGGCTGATTGACGACCTAGACTTGGTTGACTGGCCGGAAAGCGTCAAGGAAATGCAGCGGAACTGGATCGGCCGCTCGGAAGGGGCTGCGGTCTTCTTCCCAGTTGCCGGCAGTGAAGACACCAAGATTGAAGTCTTCACGACCCGGGCAGACACCCTCTTCGGTGCCTCCTACGTCGTTCTGGCACCGGAAAACGACCTGGTTGACCAACTGACCACGCCGGAGCACGCGGCTGCTGTCAAGGCCTACCAGGAAGAAGCATCCCGGCGCTCTGACCTGGAGCGGACGGACCTGAACAAGGACAAGACCGGGGTATTCACCGGTTCCTACGTGATCAACCCGGTTAACGGCGAAAAGCTGCCGATCTGGATCTCCGACTATGTCCTGGCTTCCTACGGGACTGGTGCCGTCATGGCCGTGCCATCCGGTGACCAGCGGGACTACGACTTTGCCAAGAAGTTCGACCTGCCGATCAAGCCGATCATTGAAGGGGCCGACCTGTCCGAAGGGGCCTTTGAAGGCGACGGCAAGCACATCAACTCCGGCTTCCTGAATGGCCTCAACGTAAAGGATGCCAAGGCCAAGATGATTGACTGGCTGGAAGAACACGATGCCGGCCACAAGAAGGTCAACTACCGTCTGCGGGACTGGATCTTCAGTCGGCAGCGTTACTGGGGTGAACCAATCCCGGTAATCCACTGGGACGACGGGACGACTTCCCTGGTTCCGGAGGATGAACTGCCGCTGAAGCTGCCGGACACCGACAACATTGAACCATCCGGGACCGGCGAAAGCCCACTGGCTAACGTCAAGGACTGGGTCAACGTTTACGACAAGAACGGTCGGCACGGCCTGCGGGAAACCAACACGATGCCACAGTGGGCTGGCTCATCCTGGTACTGGCTGCGTTATACCGACCCACACAATGACAAGGAGTTTGCCTCCAAGAAGGCCCTTGACTACTGGTCACCAGTTGACCTCTACGTTGGTGGGGCCGAACACGCCGTCCTGCACCTGCTCTACGCCCGCTTCTGGCACAAGGTGCTCTACGACCTGGGGCTTGTCCCAACCAAGGAACCATTCATGAAGCTGGTCAACCAGGGGATGATTCTGGGTGCCAACCACGAAAAGATGTCCAAGTCCAAGGGCAACGTGGTCAATCCGGACGACATCGTCAACAAGTACGGTGCCGACACCCTGCGGCTCTATGAAATGTTCATGGGACCACTGACTGAATCCGTGCCGTGGGATGAGGAAGGTCTCCACGGTTCCTACAAGTGGATCCAACGGGTTTGGCGCCTGCTGATGGATGACAACAACCACCTGCGGGATCGGGTTTCCAACTTTAACGACGGCAAGCTGGACAAGGTTTACAACCAGACCGTCAAGAAGGTCACCGAGGACTTCGAGCGGATGCACTTCAACACCGCGATCTCCCAGCTGATGGTCTTCGTCAACGAAGCCTACAAGGCGGAAGACCTGCCGGTAGAATACATGGAAGGCTTCGTCAAGATGATCTCCCCAGTAATGCCGCACGTGGCCGAGGAACTGTGGAGCCACTTCGGCATCAGCGACACGATTGCCTACCAGCCATGGCCAAAGTACGATCCAAAGGCCCTGGTGGAAAACGAGGTTGAGATGATCGTTCAGGTCAACGGCAAGGTTCGGGCCAAGATCAAGATGGCCAAGGACATTAGCCGTGAAGAGGCCCAAAAGCAGGCTCTGGCCAACGAACACGTTCAAAAGTTCACCGATGGCAAGGACGTGAAGAAGATTATCGTGGTGCCAAACAAGATCGTTAACATCGTAGTAAAGTAAAATGAACAGAAGATGGATTGTGGCGGGGACGTCATCGTCCATCTTCTTTATTTAAGGAGGAACTTGCTTAATGGAAATTGTTAGCTACCCGGCCTTTTTTACCCCCAAGGACGGCGAAATCCAGGTTGATTTCCCGGATCTGCCGGAGGCCTTTACCCAGGGCAAGACGATGGCTGAGGCGATGGACTTTGCCAAACTGGGATTGGCCATCACGATCAACGACAAGCTGGGTCACTTTGAAGCGGCACCGGTTGCCAGCAAGGTGGCCGACCTGCAAAAAAATTTCCCGGGAAAAGATGTTCGGCTGGTCACCGTCGACCTTGACCAGTACTAAAGAAAGGACAAAATTCGCGGAAACAAATTGCACTGATCCCATTGACACGCTAAAATAGTTAGGATTGAAATTATTAACAATAAACGAACAGACGGCTGAGTTAAAATTCAGCCGCACACTAAACGAATAAAGGTAGGGTATTGCAGATCATGAACGATGAACAGACGAACGATTCGCGTCGTGGTGCACCGCAAAACGACGCCCGAGCCAAAATGCTGAGTGGTTCGGCTTGGATGACGGCAGGGAGCATTGCCTCACGGATTCTGGGGGCCCTCTACGTAATTCCGTGGGTCACCTGGTTCGGGGCCTATAGTAACGAAGCCAACGCCCTCTTTGCCCAGGGGTACAACATCTATAATCTCTTTCTGGTGGTGGCCACGGCGGGGATTCCGTCCGCCATTTCCAAGCTGGTTGCCCACTACAATGGGATCAACATGTACGGGGTCAGTCGCCGTCTCTATCATTCCGGCATGTACGTGGCGATGGCGATGGGGATCATCTGCGCGACGATTATGATGTTTGGCGCCGCATTGATGGACAATGGTGATCCCAACGTCATCCCGGTCATCCGCTCGCTGGCCTGGGCGGTGCTGATCATTCCGGGGATGGCGATCACCCGGGGCTTCTTGCAGGGCTACAATTGGATGGCCCCGTCGGCGATGTCGCAGTTCGTCGAGCAGCTCTTTCGGATCATCTACATGTTGGCGGCAACCTACTTCATCATGAAGATCCAGCACGGCAGCTGGGTCAGCGCCGTTACCCAGTCAACCTTTGCGGCCTTTATCGGTGCGATCGGTGCGATTATCGTCCTGGCGATGGCCTGGATGCGGCACTTGGGCGAGATGAACGGTCTGGTCGCTAACAGTGTCGAGGATCGGGATGTTTCGACCGGGACACTGGTCCTAAAGATTGCCTACCAGTCGATTCCCTTTATCGTGATCGAATCCGGAATCACGCTCTACCAGTTAATTGACCAGTTTACCTTCCCGCGGATGATGAAGATGGTAGGGAACTTTACCCACTACCAAATCACCGTCCTCTATGCCCTCTTCTCCTTCAACGCCAACAAGCTTTACATGATCGTGATCTCACTGGCTTCGGCCATGGCCGCCACGGTAATCCCGCTGCTGGCCACCGCCCGGGCGCAAAACGATCAGGAGGGGATGCGCAAGCAGATTGAAAACGTGCTGATGCTTTTCTACTTCGTGATGATCCCAGCTGCCCTGGGTCTAGCCGCGGTCGCCCAGCAGGTCTACACTGTCTTTTACCGCTACGATCCAGCGGGGGTCACCGTCCTGGAATTTGCCTCCTTTGTGGCGATTCCGATGGGCCTCTACACGGTGGCTGCCGCGATGATGCAGGGAATTTCCGAAAACAAGCGGATGATGAAGTTCCTGGCAATCGGCCTGGTGGTGAAATTCATCATCCAGCTGCCGTGCATTTGGCTCCTGCAGGGCTTGGGACCATTGCTGGCGACCTGCATCTCGATGTTTGTGGTCAACTACTTGATCCTGCACTCGTTCAACATGGAATTTAACATGCACTTCGCCCAAATGGCCCGGCCGACGAACCAGATCCTTTGCTTCTCTTTGATCATGTTCGTCTTCACCAAGCTGGTGATGGTGCTGATCGGCCACTTTGTCAGCCCGTACGGCCGCTTCACCGCCTTCTTCTCCCTGATCCCGGGGGTCGCGGTCGGCGTTGGCGTTTACCTCTACCTGGCGCTCAAGTACCGGCTGGCCGATTCAATCATCGGTGCCCGCTCGGCGGCATTGCGGCGCAAACTGCATATTCGTTAAAATTAAAAGCGTTCTGATTGCCTTTGCGGCGGTCAGAACGCTTTTGTTAGTTAGCCTAGAAAACCGATGTGGTGATCGTCCTCGGCCTCAGCCATTTCTTTCATGAAGGATGGCAAGGCGCGGCTGATCTGGTGAGGAAGGACGATGTACTGATCCTCAGCGATCTTTTCGGCAACGGCGCTGTGGGCGTAGACGGCGGCCAGTGCGGCCTGGAGCGGGTGCTGGTGGAATTCGGCCGTGAAGCCCCCGACCATCCCGGCCAGGGTGTCACCCATTCCCCCGACAGCCTGGGCCGGGGTGCCGATGGTCAGCTGGTAGACCTTATCTTTCGTGTAGATCTCGGTGTGGTGCTTCTTCAATACGACGGTGGCGTTGAGCTTTTCCCGAGCCGCCCGGTTGGCCTCCTCGGTTTGGTCGGCGATCTTGATCCCAGAGAGGCGCTGCCATTCCATCTCGTGCGGGGTGTAAATAATATTCCCTTGTGGCGCCGCCAACTTTTCCCGGGCCATCAGGGTGATGGCGGAACCATCGATCACCACGTTTTGCTCGGCATTGGTGTGGGCAAAGACGTTTTTAAGGATATGGAGGCTTTGTTCATCATCGCCAAGGCCGGGACCAACTACGACCGTCGTGGCCGCAGCGACCAGGCTGGCCACCTGCTCGTCGTCCGTGAAGTCGGCAAACATGGCCTCGGGGAGCTGGGAATGCAGGGCACCGGAATTGCTGGCGTCGGTGCAGGTCGTGACCAGGCCGGCGCCGGCGCAAACCGCCGCCGTCGAGGCCATGATGATGGCGCCCCCGAAGTTGCGGTTGCCACCAACCAGGGTCACCTTGCCGAAGGTGCCCTTGAAGCTATGCGCGGGTCGTGGCTTGATGACATCGTGCAAAATTTGTTCGGTTAATTCTTCCATATTGACACTTCCTAAATGATTTCAATGTTAAGTCCTACACTTTAATGGTATCATTATTTTAGCCGAATTGAATTGAAATGATGAATTGGAGGAATTCAAATGACAGATTGGTTAGCGGCCGCCGAGAGCCAGAAGCAAAATTATCTGGAAGACTTAATGGCCCTGATGAGAATCAAGAGTGTCCGCGATGACAGTGCGGCCACGGACGAGTACCCACTGGGTCCTGGCCCGTCCCAAGCACTGGCGGCCTTCTTGGAAATGGCCGAACAGGACGGCTTCCGGACCAAGAACATTGACAACGTCGTCGGTTACGCCGAGTGGGGCGAGGGTGACGAAACCCTGGCAATCCTGGCCCACCTCGACGTGATGCCAGCGGGCAAGGGTTGGGATACCGACCCCTTTGAACCGGTCATCAAGGATGGCAATCTGTACGGACGGGGCGCTTCCGATGACAAGGGTCCCGGCATGGCTGCCTACTACGCCCTCAAGTACCTGAAGGACCAGGGCGTGGCCTTTAACAAGCGTGTTCGCTTCATCGTTGGTACCGACGAAGAAAGTGACTGGACGGGGATGCACCGCTACTTTGAAGTGGAACCGGCCCCAACCCTGGGCTTCTCGCCGGATGCCGAATTCCCGGTCATCAATGGTGAAAAGGGCCAAGTTTCACTGAAGCTCAGCGTGCCGGCTACCAATGGCGAGGACTACGTTTTGAAGAGCTTCCATTCCGGCCTGCGCTTCAACATGGTGCCGCGGGAGGCCGTTGCCGAAGTTGTCGTACCGGACGCTGGTCAAGTCCAGGCGGCCTTTGAGCAGTTCGTGGACGAGAACCCGATCCAGGGGGAGGCCGAACCAACGGCTGATGGCCTGAAGCTGACCGTGATCGGTAAGGCGGCTCACGGGATGGAGCCTGAGCAGGGCATTAACGCCGGGACCTATCTGGCCACCTTCCTGGACCAATACGACTTTGCGGCCGGGGCCAAGAGCTTCATTCACTTCCTGGCCAAATACCTGCACCTGGACACCCGGATGAAGGGCTTTGACGGTGCCTACACCGATCCGGTGATGGGTGAATTGACCATGAACGCCGGAATCCTTAACTTCGACGCCGAAAATGGTGGCGACATTGACATGAACTTCCGCTTCCCAAAGGGCATTGGTCCGGATGAATTGGAAGCCACGGTCAAGAAGGTGGCGGATCCACTGGGGATTGCGGTTAAGCAGGGTCCGTCCCAGAAGCCGCACTACGTTGACCCAAGCGACCCGATCGTCAAGACGCTGATGGACGCCTACATTCACCAAAGCGGCGATAAGGATGCCAAGCCGGAAGTTGTCGGTGGCGGAACCTATGGCCGGCTGATGGAGCGGGGCGTGGCCTTTGGGGCATTGATGCCGCAGACGCCAAACACGATGCACCAGGCTAACGAGTACCAGCCAGTTGATGATCTGATCCGCTCGATGGCTATTTACATGGAGGCAATTAACAACCTGGTCACGGATTAATCATAATCGCCCAGAAACTAGACAACTTTGTGGTAAAATAAGGTTGTAGCAAGAAGCAGTTTTTGGAGGTGTTTTTATGAGTTACCAAAAGATTTTAGTTGGGATCGATGGGTCCAAACAATCAGACATGGCCTTCAACAAGGCAGTTGAACTTGCCCTGCAGAATCACGCTCAGCTCTTCTTACTGAGCGTCATCAACGGTGAACGCTACCCAACCACTGGACCGAGTGGTTACGGCTTTGTTGACCACAGCATCTACGAATCCGCCGTTGAAGAGATGAAGAAGCGGCTCGGTGCATACCGGACCAAGGCCGAAAACGCCGGCATTAAAAACGTTACTACCGAAGTTTCAATTGGCAACGCCAAGCTGGAACTGGCTGAGCACTACCCGAGCGAGCATGGCATCGACCTGATCGTGATTGGGGCGACCGGGCTGAACGTGGTTGGTCGGTTAATTGTTGGCTCGACCGCGTCCTACACGATTCGTGAAGCACCTTGTGACGTGACGGTTGTTAAGACCGACATGAAGAACAAGAAATTAGACATCAAAGAAAACAGTTATCCTGAGATTTAATAAAGGGAGAGGCTGGGAGGAATCTTTCTCCCGGCCTCGTTCATTTAGGTAGGCGCTGATCTGGTAAATTTAACAGAAGCTAGTATAATGACGTCTAGAATCAATATTAAATGATGAGGAGTAATCAGCGCATGCAGTTACGACTTAAGTACTTAATTACGGGTGTTGTGGCCCTGCTGATCGTTTTGATCGGTGGGATGGCATGGCACCAGCATACCCATTTTAACCGCAACACAACGATTAATGGGGTGCGAGTTGGCGGCTTAACCGCCCAACAGGCCTACACGAAGGTGAAAAAGACTCAACGGGCCAACAAGGTGTACCTCAATGGCAAACTGATCTACAGCGGTCAGGCGACGAATTCGGGGATCACCAGCAGCGACCGGGCAAAGTTTGATCAGGCACTGAAAAAGCAGCACACCTTTTTCCCGTCTGGCAAGCAGCAAAACCTGGAAGTAAAGGCTAGTGGGGCCGTGGACGAGCAGCTGACGGCCAAGCGGCAGGCGGTTGAAAATCAGCTAACGATTCTCAACCAACACCGGCAACCGGCCCGGGATGCATATGCCCAGCTGGTTAACGGCAAGGTCAAGCTGGTTGCCGCCAAGAAGGGGACCCAGTATGACCGAGCAGCACTGCTTCGTCAATTCAACCGGGAGTCGACCAACGGGACGATGCACCTGACCACGCAGCGCCACCAACCGCTCTCGACCTCGAGTCGGACGGTTCAGAACGAAAAGAAGCAGTTGCAAAAGCTGCTCAACAAGACCGTTACCTACAAGGTGGAAGACAAGACCTACAAGCTCGGCACTAACCAGATTATTTCCCGGGCGACCTATCAGAACGGCAAGTACCACTTTGACACGACGGCGGTCAACAGCGAGATCAAGAAGATCAATAAGAAGCAAGCGACCCTCGGCCGGAAATTTAAGTTCAAGACCCATGCCGGCAACGTGATTACCACGAACAACAAGGGGACCTACGGCTGGAAGATCAGCGCCGAAAAGGCCGGTCAGACCCTGGCCCAGGCGATTGCAACCGGCAAGAAGGAGGTCAGCGCCGAACAGGACATTTACGGCATTGGTTACAATACCCGTGGGACTGGCTACAATGTTACCAGTAACGACGGGATCGGCGGCACCTACGCTGAGCTGTCAATTACCGACCAGCACGCCTGGTTCTACCGGGACGGCAAGTGTGTCTTCGATGCCGACGTGGTCACGGGCTCCAACACGCCGGGCGACCGGACGCCAAAGGGTGTTTGGTATATCATGTACCAGCAGTCGCCGTCGACCTTGCGTGGGACCAACGATGATGGTTCAAAGTACTCCAGCAAGGTTCAGTACTGGTCACAGTTCACCAACACTGGCTGCGGCTTCCACGACGCCAGCTGGCGGAAGAACTGGTCTAAGACCGCTTACCTGAGCAGCGGCAGTGCCTCAACTGGTGGCTCGCACGGTTGTGCCAATATGCACCCGAGCGATGCCGGTACGGCTTATCACGCAATGCAGGTCAACGAACCGGTGATTGTTTACTAAGAATAAAAGGGATTGAAAATTATTTTGGAATTTTCAATCCCTTTTTTGCATTTTAAAAATACATTTGGCGTTTTTCTCCGTACTTAATAATTAGGGACTAAAAAATTACGGAGGAAGATCTCATGAAGAAAATCATTTTGTTAAGTACCGTCGCACTTCTTGCACTGAACAATCCGGGAACTGCCCTGGCAAGCGTCCAGGCAGATCCAAATCAGGAGGCCATTCAGCGAATCATTGACCAGCAGCCGGTGGACGAACAGGCGGTCCAGGAGCAGGGCGAGGACTACGCTGCGGCTTTTCTCAAAGCCTTTAGCGCTCAGAGCCTGATCTACCGGCAGGCCTTCCAAGAGGGGGTGCGTGATGGTCAGCAGGGGCACTGGGAGCGGCCGAGCGGTCAGGTGGCTGCAATTGCCTACCAGCGGGGCTGGCAACAAGGTCAGCGAGCGCGCCAAGCTGAGGAAGAGACCAGTCAGGCCGCTGCCAAGGAGGACACCGGGACCACGCCGGCCAACTCGCAGACCGCTCCAGAGCAGGAAGCTGCGGCGGATCAAGCAGACGAGGCGGAGGTGGCCGAACAGACGCCGACTCCGGATCAACGGGCCTTCATCAGACACCTGGCCGGGCTCGCCCAGGACATCGGACAGGAATACGACCTGTACCCGTCGGTGATCATTGCTCAGGCGGCCCTTGAGAGCAACTGGGGAAGCAGTAAGCTGGCCCGGGCACCATTTCACAACCTCTTTGGGGTTAAGGGCTATTTTGCCGGGGCGGCGACCAGCCAGCCGACGACCGAGTACCTGGGCGGCCAGCGCCTGACTGTCCGGGACAATTTCCGTCGCTACCAAAGTGATGTTCAGGCACTCCGCGACTACGCCCAGACCCTGGCGGCGCCACTGTACCGCAACGTCCACCGGCAAAACGCCACCACCTACCGCCAGGCCACCCATGCCTTGCAGGGCCGCTACGCTACCGACCCCCAGTACGAACAGAAACTGAACCATCTCATTGCCGCTTACCGGCTGACTAAGTATGATAGCCCCAGTCCAAAGCCACACCATGATCGCCCGACCCTTCATCAGCCAACTCTTCAAACGAGTGCGCCCAGTGATGAGACCGCTACGGCCGATTCGCTTCATCGTCCAACCCAGCACCATCATCAGCGCTATGCCTTCTCACCTTTGGCCTCCATCATTGGCGGGGCCGGTTCGGCGGGTCTGATCGAGATTGTCCGCCGCTTAATTTTAAAGTAAAAGGCCGAGCCACACGGGCTCAGCCTCTTAGAATAGTGCTTAGCGAATCTCTTTTAACCGGTCGTCAATCATATTGAGGACGGTTTGCACGTTCTGCGGATCCTCCAGGTTGTAGGTATCCAAGTCGATCTTCATCTTTGGACTGGCATCGTAGTCCTGGTACCACTGCTTGTAGGCACTCCACATCTTGTAGTAGTAGTCCTTCAACTCGGGATTGTGATCGATTTGTTCGTAGTCACGGCCCCGCTTCTTGATCCGGTAGAGGATGGTATCGAAGGCAGTCTCGGAGTACACCATCAGATCTGGTGCCTTCTTCGGCAGCTGCCGAAGATCCTTCATCATGTTGTCGAGCAGCTTGAGGTAAACCTCGAGCTCCGTATCCGAGATGTTGCCTTCTGCGTTGTTTTCGCGGGTGAACAGCGCGTCCTCGTAGATCGACCGGTCCAAGACGTTGTTGTCGTCCGATAAGGCCTGCTTGATCATCGAGAAGCGCTTGTTGAGAAAGTAAATTTGCAGCAAGAATCCGTATTGCTTGGGATCCTTGTAGTACAGCGGCAAGACGGGATTGTTACCGACTGGTTCAAAAAATGCTTTAGTGTGAAGGTGTTCGGCGATCTTTCCCGTCAGAGTTGTTTTGCCGACACCGATCATTCCTGCTGTAATAATCACCATGATGGCCCCTCTTTACTTTTAATAACACAAAAACCATCTTACTACAAAATGTTGTGGATGCCCACAATTAATTTTGCTAGATTTAGTAGAAAATGGGGATGAAATTAAATTAGTTGTGGTCCGGCCCGTTCAAGAATAAAATAAAAACAGCAAATCTCTAAAAAGTAAGGATGATAATTCGTGGAACAAATGACCCAGGCACAGGTCCAAGAGCAGTTGGCCATTGCCAAGCAGCAGGGGACGCTAATTGAGGTTCACAACCTGCCCAACGACGACTATTTTAACGTCGGCTTTGTGGTGGGCCTGGATCCGACCTTCTGCATGCTGATCAGCATTGACTGGGACGGCAAGATCAACGGCTTGATCGTAATTCGCGTGGCCAGCATTCTTTACACGGCGCGCGGGACCGACTACCTGCTTACCGTTTCGGAAAAGACCAAGGTGGCCCACCGCTACCACTACTTCGACACCTGGCAGGTTCAACAGTTCTTGGATCAGCATCCGGCAATTACGCGGGGCAACCTCCTGCAAAACGTCCTCCAGGATTCCTTTAATCACGATCTGCCGGTGGTGGTCGGCACC
This sequence comes from Limosilactobacillus sp., assembly GCF_022482365.1. Lineage (NCBI taxonomy): Bacteria > Bacillati > Bacillota > Bacilli > Lactobacillales > Lactobacillaceae > Limosilactobacillus > Limosilactobacillus sp. The sequence goes on along the minus strand of NZ_JAKVPE010000001.1, from coordinate 761,004 downwards.
CGCAAATACAAGGGCAGTGATGACTTTGTGGGGCGGTTGACCGAGCTTGACCGGATTCAATTGACCATGCACTACTTTAACGAGCACGACCTGTCGTCGCTTTGGGAATACTCCGTTTTGCTGGCCCAGGTTGACTATGTCCGGACCCGGGGTGCCCAGGCAGCGACCGGTCAGCAGATTTTACAGGACCTTTTTCCGGAAGATTGATTGAATCGGGGCGCCGAATAATATAAAGTTATTACTAGAAAATAAAAGTTGGGTGAGATTCGAAAAATGGGGAAGAAAGTAACAATTCGCGACATTGCACGTTTAGCCGGTGTTTCGGTAACCACGGTTTCGCAGATCCTGAACGGGAAAGGTGCTCGTTTCAGCAAGGAGACGCAAAAACGGGTCTTAAAGCTCCGGGATCAGTATGGCTACGTGCCGGACTTTAACGCCCGCAGCCTAATTCTCCGCAAGTCATCGAGCATGATCGGGGTCCTGGTGCCAGACATCAGCAGCCCCTTCTTTGGAACCTTCGTCAAGGGGGTTCAGCAGGTGGCGCAGCACGAAAAGATGATCCCGCTGATCTTCAGTGCCAATCGGGACCCGGAATTAGAGCAGAGCTACCTCTCGCAGATGATCTCCCGGTCGATTGACGGCCTGATCATCGCCAGCGTAACGATGACGACGGCCACCATTGACCGGCTGATCGGCAGTCGCGATATCCCGTACATCCTGTTTGACAAGAACTACGCACAGCGGGGGACCCGGGTCCTGACGGATGACTACCGCGGGGGCAGCCTGGCCGCTCAGTATCTGGTTGATTTGGGTCACCAGCGCCTGGTGGTTTTACGCCCGCAGCAGCAAAGCGAAAACTTTACCCAGCGGATGAAGGGCTTCTATGACACCCTGGAGAAAAATGGCATTCACCTGGACCAGGAACGCGACGTCGTTATCGAGCCCTTGAGCCGGCCCGGCGGCTACGCGGCGACGGACGCGGTTTTGAAGAGTGACGCCACGGCGGTCTTTGCCGGTAACGATGATATGGCAATTGGCCTGCTGCGGGGACTGGCCGAGCACGGGGTTAAGGTCCCACAGCAGCTGTCGGTGATCGGCTATGATGATATCTACATGGACGAATACGTTTCGCCGCGGCTGACGACGGTTCGACAGCCAATCCTGGATCTAGGAACGGGGGCCGCCAAGCTATTGCTCAGCAAGATTCACGACGAGCACGCCGCCGAGCAGGTCCGACGCTTCCCAGTTGAACTGGTAGTGCGGGACAGTACCGCGGCACCGCGAGCGGAGAAAATGATTAAGTTTGATTAAGAAAGAGTGGACGCAGTGGCTAAGGATTGCGTTCACTTTTGCTTTTTAGTACACTGAATGGAAAAAACGAGGTTTACCGAAATAATGAAAGCTGAATACCTGATCAAAATTCTTGTGCCGACCTTCCTGATCTTCGCGCTCCTGGTCTGGCTGACGATTGCCCACGTCATTACCGGCTTTTGGATGTATCTGTTGTGGATTGCCGGTTTTGTCGTTGCAAATCTCTGGGTGACCCGGGTGACGGCGCAGCGAAGCTATCGGCGGCTGAAAAAGCAACGGGAGGCGGAAAAGAAAAAGCAAAATGAATAAGCTTGGCAATATTTTTAATTTTCTTTACCGGTGCGGGATCATGCTGATCCTGTTTTTGCTGATCCAGCTGCCACCGGTGGCCATCAGCATCGCTAACCGGCACCCGAACAACTTTTGGCTGACGATTCTGCTCCTGGCCATTTTCCTAATGCTGTTTGGCTTTATCATCGGCTGGGCGCAGCGAATCTATCATCGCTACTTGCAGCGGCCGATGCACCAGGGGTTGCGACCGGGGATGATCATCGGCGGCTACTTGGTGCTTTTGGTGGGGATGAGCGTGCTGGGGCAGCTGAACCTGTTGATTTATCATCAGGCTCAAACGGCCAATAACCAGGCGATTGCATCCATGCTTAACCACAACCAGCTGGCGACGATTGTCTTTGCGATCTCGGCCTGCACGCTGACGCCGGTAGCCGAGGAACTGATTTTTCGTGGGGTACTGACTAACCTCTTCTTTCGGCCGGATCGTTTCTGGCTGAAAGTGATCCTGTCCGGGATCGTGTTTTCCTGCGCCCACCTCAGCACCAACGTGATTAGCTTTGCGACCTACTGCTTCATGGGGATGGTTCTGGCGTATGTTTACCAGCGGTCGGGGGATTTGCGAAACTCGATCGGTCTTCACGCCCTGAACAATATTGTTGCGATCGCGATGCTCTTAAAAATTTAAAAAGTGCTTGTAATCGCTTCCATGAAATGGTATATTAAAGACGTGGAAGGAAAGAAGAAAAAAAGAGGCCATGATCCGTCATGGAATCCTCCCACTGGTGAAGCGCCGAAGGAAGTTATGGAGTAGGCAGAAGCAACGTAAGTGTGACCAGAAACATCGTTTAAAGTTAGAATTCAAAATATTCTGTAATCAGGTCACCGGGGTGCACTTCAGCAGGGGTTATAAATGCGACTTTGCGGAAGTTTAGAATCAAAGATAAAATGGTAATGTAATTAGTTCCAGTGCAAAGTGGCGAGATTCCTTCCGTGAGTGAAAAAGGAACCAGATCAAACGATCCGGTTCCTTTTTGTTATATAATGACTGCAAGGAAGTGAGAAGAATGTTCTTATCAACCGAGGCCTTTCCTCAGACCCACCGGATTCTGGGAATTGTCAATGCGACCAGCCATCTGATGCTGCCGAGCGAGGAGATTGACGCCTTTGAGTCGTTTGACCAACTCTATGGCGCCGTTGAGGAGAAACTGAAAGAACGGGCTGCTGCTAAGGGCGCCGACGGAGTTGTTAACGTTCGCTTTAACACCACGGTGGCCAATGTCCAGGTAGCGCCGAAGTTTTTGGTTGTGACCGGCTACGGGACCATGATCCAATTAATTGATCACAAAAAGGCGGACTAGCGCTTGGGCTTGATCCGCCTTTATTTTTGAAATAAAAAAAGACGAGGCAATATACCTCGTCTGCTAAGCGGGTAACGAGAATCGAACTCGCGACGCAACCTTGGGAAGGTTGAGTTTTACCACTAAACTATACCCGCATAACTAGCTCAAATAACTTACTAAGCTAGTATATAACGTTTCAAACTATTTGTCAGCCTTTTTTGTTGATTTCTTTTGAGTTTTTTTCTTGGTTGTCTTGGCCTTAGTTGTCCGGGTCTTCTTGGCGGGGGACTTCTTGCTGTCCTCGTCCTCATCCGCGTCCTTTTCTTCACGCGGCACGGCCTTGATCATCTTGGCTTCCTTTTGCCGAATTACGGCGCGACCGTTAAGTTCGTTTACACCGCTCTTGTCGGCCGGATCAAAGTCCTGGATGGAAACCATGATGGAGTTGTTATAAACCTTTTCAACGACACCAGTGAAGTCATGATCCATGGGACCGAACTTCTTGCCCTTTACAACGTCACCAATTTCGAAATCAGCCACTAAGTCTCACCTCATTATGTAGTTATAATCGTCCGTAATACCGGTATACTTTACACTGTTTTATTAATTTTTTCAAGTGACAAGCTTGCTGGCGCTGGCAATCCAAGAATGATAAAATTAACTATGAGGAGGTGGCCACGATGCTGAGAATGATCGCGATCATAATGGTAGTGCTGTTGATTATTGCCAATCACTTTGGCAGTCGGGCGAAGAAAGAAAAAATTGTCAGCAACTGGTTGGTCATCGCCCGGATTTGCTTCTTTGTCTTGCTGACGGTGGCGATTGTTCACTTCATCCTGACCCTTTCAGCATACTGGTGGCTGAAGTTGATCGGGATTATTTACCTGATCCTGGTTGATATCCTAATGGAGACCAACTTCCGGCTGAAGCGGGAGACCTTTGGGGATCCGAACCGGGCCTATGGGGTTACGGCGGCCTTGGTTGTAGCACTGTTGATAATTATCGGTTGGTTTTAGGAAAATGAAGCTTTTTTCAAAAAAGTGCTTGCTTTTTTCTGGAGATTAGATATAATTAATATCGTTGCTTAGGTGAGCAACTTAATTAAATGAATTGCCCCAGTGGCGGAACTGGCAGACGCGCAACGTTCAGGTCGTTGTATGGGTTTCCATGTACAGGTTCGAATCCTGTCTGGGGCATTCATCGGTAGCAATGCTGATGTAAAATTAATTGAATAGATTGCCCCAGTGGCGGAACTGGCAGACGCGCAACGTTCAGGTCGTTGTATGGGTTTCCATGTACAGGTTCGAATCCTGTCTGGGGCATAGAATGTGAGCCGATAATCCCTTTGATATCAAGGATTATCGGCTTTTTGTGTGCAGATTTGTGTGCAGAGCTATCTGAAGTAATGGAAAAGCACAAACCCTTGGTATTAAAGGATTTGTGCTTTTTCTTAGTTATGGAGAATCATATAAAATAATAAAGTCTGCACACATCCTGCACACACTCCGCACACATTTTGAATTTCACAAGCTACTCAAAGCTGTGATGATTTGGTCATCGGTGTGTTCCTTGTATAAGTCGATCAAATATACATAGGTATTCATCGTAGTAGCAATATCGTTGTGGCCAAGTCGCTTACTAATGGCATAAATGTCAATTCCTTGACTAAGAAGCAAGGCCACATAGCTATGGCAAAATGAATGGAAGTGAAAATTTTTCCTCAATTTTGCATTCTTTCAAAATATAATGAAGGGGTTGATACGACACAACAATGTATATCAATCCCTGGTCCCTGGATGGTTGTCGCCATCTGGGGGCTTTTTAGTTACTCTGATTGTTCGATTTTAGGGCGCAAATGCCAATTATCTGGAAAACCAAGTAGCTTTAGAATTGAGTTAATGCCTATTGAGGCTAAATGATTATCCAACGTCTGGGTCCTTTTCCGGATAGTATTATTGAGCTTCGCATATTCAGTTTGGCTGATAAAACACTGTAGACTAATAAAAGTGCTATAGACAGTGCTTCTGTCGTCGTCCGGAATGAAATTATATTTAGTGTGCAAATACTCAAAGAATTTTGAATCAGAACGGCATCTAAAGTAAACCAAACGATTATTATGAGCACATATGTTTCTAGTTTCATGAATGTTTTTAATGAAGGATGTCATTACCTTGGGGTCGAATTTATCATTGAAGTCAGGATTATTATCAATAATGAAACTTGTTAAATCATTAGCAATCTTATTTTGAAGATTTCTGGGGACTACATCAATTAAAGTTGAAAGGTCACCAAAATCAAGATAGTCGACTAATACCCAAATTGGAACAAAGTGATATGTTTGTGAATAATAGTTGATTGAGTTGTTCTGGTAATGCCTATTTTTGCTGATTATCCTATTTATTTGGTATCCTATTTATTTTTGAAATAATATAAGCAACAGATAAACTTTTTTCGTGGTCATATGAATTTATGTCTAAATAAGCCTCAGGATCTTCTTTATGCATTTCTGCGAAGCGATACGCAAAAATTGACTTTAGATGGTGTTCGGCATCTAAGATGTAGTTGAACAATGTTTGCTTCAGCTCTTTATCGAAAAAGTAAAGCCTGCTAACTTCATCAAAGGTAGTTCCAGGTAAATAAACTTCTTTTTCTTTCAAAAATGGTTTGCTATAACCATTAATGATGTTGTAGTAGTTATTTGTTAAGAGATATTTTTTAGCCCTTTGCTCATCGGGGATATTCATCCCTCTTGATTTCAAAAGATTAATTTGTTCATCTATGGTTTTAAACTCTTTGGGTAACAAAAAAAGACCTCCATTCTTGTAGAATGAAGATCTTTCCCGCAATAGGCTCCGTAGAGTATCTACCGCTCTTCCTTATGACTTCATTCTACGCTAAATTCTCTACATGTCAATAATTAACTACATGTTCAATTACTTATTGACATATCTAATTATTTAATGCTATCAGCTTTTAATGTCGTCAGGATTTGGACAAGATAATGGTTGTAACAAAAGATAAGATCATCCAAGGGTACAGCCCGTTCCATTGCAAAGGAACGGGCCTCCTTTTCTTGTTTGCGACTGTCTTTCGTATCTACAGTAATGTTATAGTGGGCGATCTCTTCTTGAAGAATCTTATATTTCTTTAGCATGCCGATCCAGATAAATTACACCATACATGGTCAGGCTGGGGAGATGACGTGGCATCGGCCGATAATAAATTGGGATCCACGAATACTCACTCACTAGCAAGCTGTTCATAAGGGTACATACTATCACTTCCGCGCTTTTTTTAAATTCTCAATAAAATTAATAATTTGTTCCCGTTCAGTTTCTGGAGTGTCATCATCGATGTGGGCAGCAATAGTTTCAGCAGCTTCGTTTTCTTTATGTGGTTTTTCAACAAGATCGGCTTTTGAAATATGAAAATAGTTAGCTATCATTTCAATCTTGTCAATTCGCGGATAAGTATTTCCTTTTATCCAATCAGTCAGAGTGGTATAGCTAACGTTTAAATCAGCAGCTAGTTTTTTACGGCTTACGCCTCGCAAATCCATGTATCTTTGGATGTTTTTAGCCATGATTTCTTTATTGCCAAGATCACTCATTTTTATTAATCCCTTCCTTAACTGCTTATGCCTAAATAATACGTCTAAACCGTAATATGTTCAATGTATCTTCTGAAAATTACGGTTAAACTGTAAGAAAGACCAATAACAATGCAAGCCACACTGATGAAAGAAAGCGATAGAGGTGGAAAATGAAGAATTGGAATTACGAATCAAGGCTAAAGGAGTTAAGAAACTTTGCTGTCAAATTGATGAGATGGCAAACAGTGTGAAATGGCTTAATAAAAAAAGCGGCCGTCAAGCCGCTTTTTCTTATTCAATTTTATCCAGTACTGCCTGCATCGCGGTGGCCGATTGGACCATCTTGGCGTGTTCCTCGGGGGTCAGGGGATACTCAATCACCTGGCCGATTCCCTGACTGTTGATGACGGCCGGGGACCCGAGGTAGAGATCATGGATCCCGTATTGCCCCTCCAGTGGTGCCGAGATCGGTAGGACAACGTTGCGGTTTTCAATGATTGCACTGGTGATGTAGGCCAGGCACTTGGCAACCCCGTAAAAGGTGGCGCCCTTGTTGCCAATGATCTTGCCACCGGCCTGGTGAACATCGTCTTCGATTCGGTCCTTGTCCTCCTGGCTGAGCTGAACCCGCTCGGTCAGGGGTTTGCCATTAATGGTAATTTCGTTGAAGGCGGCAAAGGAGGTGTCGCCGTGCTCGCCGAGGATCTGGGCATCAACCGCGTTGACCGACAGCTGGAGGCGATGGGCGAGCAGGACCCGCAACCGCATCGAGTCCAGCGAGGTCCCCGTTCCAATGACCCGTTCCTTGGGGAAACCGCTGAGCTTCTGCGTGAGGGTCGTCAGGATGTCGACCGGGTTGCTGGAAATCACGAAGACGCCCTTGAAACCACTGGCGACGACCGGCTCAACGATTGACCTGAGGATGGCGACGTTTTTGTTCACCAGGTCGAGGCGTGACTCGCCGGGCTTGCGGGCTACCCCGGCCGTAATTACGACCACGTCCGCGTTGGCCGCATCGGCGTACTCACCGGCTTGGACACGCACCGGACTGGTCAGCGGGGTGATGTCGGCCAGGTCGCCGGCATCACCGGCGGCCTTCTGCTTGTTACGATCGACAATTACCAGGTCATCGATCTCGTGGGTCGACTGGAGCAGCGCAAAGGCAAAGGCCGAACCAACAGCCCCGTCACCAACGAGAACGACTTTATGGGTATATTCATCAAGCATCAAATTCAGCTCCTTACTTTAACTCTTTTTGGGCGGCCCAGTGATTGATTGGACCAAAGCGGTGTCCGGCATCCAGCGGGTTGGCGATAGCGGCGTGAACCGCGTCCTTGGCCCGGCTGACCGCCTCGTAGACGCCATTTCCCTTGGCAAGTTCGGCGGCGATGATGGCAGAGAAAGTATCGCCAGTCCCATTGAGCCGGGTCGTTGCAACGAAGGGCTTGGTGAGCCAGAAGTGGCTGCCGTCCTCCAGCAGGACCAGATCGACAACGTTATCCTGCTGCTCCCGGTGGTGAGCACCCTTGACCACAACGTTTTTGGCGCCCAGTGCCTGCAGCTTCTTGGCCGCTTCCAGTTGGTCGGCCCGATTGTTAATGGTCATTTCCGCCAGTTTCTGGGCCTCGAAGAAGTTTGGCGTGATAACGGTGGCCAGGGGGATGATTCGCTCGCGAAAACGCTCGTAGGCGGATTGCTCCAGCAGCATGGCCCCGTGCTTGGTAATGATTACCGGGTCGACAACCAGGGGGCCGAAGTCTTCCTCACGGTAGTGGTCGGCGACGACGTCAATCACCGCGTCATTGGCCAGCATCCCCGTCTTGGCCGCGCGAATATCGAAATCACGCGCCAGCTGGTGAAATTGTTCGGCGATAAAGTCGGCTGGCATCACCTGCTGGGCGGTAATGTCATAAGAATTACCAGCAACGGCGGCGGTTAGGATGCCATGGCCGTAGACCCCGTCTACAAAAAAGGCGTGGAGGTCGGCTGGCATGCCAGCACTGCCATCGCAGTCATGACCGGCAATCGTGAGGGCCTGAATTGTTTCCTGCATCTTCACATCATCCTTTCATGAGATCTTAATAATTAATTTTAGCATATCACCAGATAATGGTAATTATTAAGGCGAATTTTCTTGTAATTAGGTTAAAGTTTGTTATAATAAATCAGTGTTAAAGCCAATGACCGAGGAGTAGTAGCGATCCGGCACTTGACAGCGACCCTTCAGTGGTGTGAGGAAGGGACCTGCCGATCGCGAAAGCGTGCCTCGCAGGCATAGTTTAATAATCAAGAGTGGAATTTCTCATTCAATTAGAGTGGTACCGCGGGAATGATCTCGTCTCTAGTAAGCATGATGCTTATTAGGGGCGTTTTTTGATACAAGGAGGAATATTAATGGACGAAAAGCAAAAAGTTGCAAACGCACTGGCGCTGGCATTGCCGGACATGGATGTTGCTGAGATTGAAGACAAGATCGAACGGCCAAAGGATGCGAAGAACGGGGACTATGCTTTCCCAACCTTCTTCCTGGCCAAGACCCTGCACAAGGCTCCCCAGATGATTGCCCAGGAACTGGTCAAGAAGGTTAACCTGCAGGGCTTTGACAAGGTTGTCGTGGCCGGCCCTTACATTAACTTCTTCCTTGACAAGGCGGAAGTTGGTTCTGACATCTTAAAGGAAATCCTGAGCGATCCCGAAAATTACGGGAACCAGGACCTCGGTCACCACGCCAACGTGACGATTGACTACTCCTCGCCAAACATTGCCAAGCCAATGGGGGTTGGTCACCTGCGTTCCACGATGATCGGTGAAGCCGTTGCCCGGATTCTGGAAAAGGTCAACTACAACCTGATCCGGATCGACTACCTCGGTGACTGGGGTACCCAGTTCGGGAAGATGATGGCGGCCTACAAGATGTGGGGTGACCAGCCAGAAATCCAGAAGGGCCTGGAAGAAGACCCAATTGACACCCTGGTTAAGCTCTACGTCAAGATCAACACCGAAGCCGACGAACACCCAGAATACACCGACATGGGTCGTGAATGGTTCGCCAAGCTGGAACACGGTGATGAAGAAGCATGGCGGCTTTGGCGCTGGTTCCGGGAGATGTCCCTCCAGCGGTTCCAACGGGTTTACGACATGCTGAACGTGCAGTTTGACTCCTTCAATGGTGAAGCCTTCTCCGCCCAGAAGATGGAAGAACCGATCCAATTGCTCCGTGACAAGGGCCTGCTGAAGGAAAGCCGGGGCGCCCAGATCGTTGACCTCGACAAGTACAAGCTGCCACCACTTTTGATCATCAAGTCCAATGGGACGACGACCTACATCACCCGTGACCTGGCTACGGCCCTGTACCGGAAGCGCATGTACGGTCACGCCAAGTCCCTCTACGTGGTTGGTGCCGATCAGGAAACCTACTTCCGTCAATTACGGATGGCCCTGAAGGAAATGGGCTTCAACTGGTGGGACCAGATCACCCACATCTCATTCGGGCTGATGAACCTGAACGGGAGCAAGATGTCAACGCGGCGGGGGAATGTTGTTTCCCTGGAAGACGTGCTGAATGACTCCATCGACCTGGCACGGAAGCAGATCGCCGAAAAGAACCCTGACCTGAAGAACGCCGACGAGGTTGCCAAGCAGGTCGGTGTCGGCGCCGTGATTTTCCACGATCTGAAGAACTACCGGCGGAACTCCGTCAACTTCAAGCTGGAAGACGTTGTTAAGTTCGAAGGGGAAACCGGTCCATACGTTCAATACGCTCGTGCCCGGGCCGAGAGTATCCTGCGGAAGGGCGGCATCCGGGACTTCAGCGATGTTGACCTGACCAAGGTTGGTGACTCCGCTTGGGAACTGATTAGCTTCCTGAGCCAGTACGGCGAAGCCATCAAGCGGGCAGCCGACAACTACGACCCATCCGTCGTTGCCAAGTACGCCCTGGAACTGGCTAAGAAGTTCAACCAGTACTACGCTCACACCCGGATTCTCGATGAAGACGAAGGACAACAGGCACGGCTGGCCCTGACCCAGGCCGTCAGCGATGTCCTGAAGTCTGCACTGAACCTGCTGGATGTTCAGGCTCCGGACGAAATGTAATTTAAGTCAAAATAAAACGGTTGGCGGTGACGTCAGCCGTTTTTTGATACACAAAAAGGCCCGCCTGCCGGAAAATTCCCCGGTAGGCGGGCCTTAATGCATTATTACTGTTCGTAGACACTCCGCTTGAGGATGCCGACGTAGGGCAGGTTGCGGTAGAGATCGTTATAGTCCAGTCCGTAGCCGACCAGAAATTCGTTTGGCGTCTTAAAGCCCACGTAATCACCATCGACTTCGGCCTCCCGGCGCTCGGGCTTATCAAGCAGGGCGCAGACCTCGACACTCTTGGCGCCGCGATCCTTCAGCAGCTGAACCAGGTAGGCGAGGGTCCGGCCGGTATCGATGATGTCCTCCATGACGATGACGGAGCGTCCGGAGACGTCGAATTTCAAATCCTGCACCAGTTGTACCTCGCCGGTTGAGTTGGCCCCGGCATAGCTGGAGACGTCGACCAGGTCAACGTTGAGCTTGAAGTTAAGCCGCTTCAGCATATCGCTGGTGAAAATCATGGCGCCGGTCAAAACCGAAACGACGATCGGAAATTGGTCCTGGTACTTGGCGGTCAATTCGGCTGCCAATTCGTCCTCGCGCTGGTCGATCTGGTCCTGGCTGATTAAGATGCGTTCAATGTCGTTATTCATTTAATTTCTTCCTCTTTACTTAGTTAATCGTCAATAGCGATTTCCTTATTAACGTTCAGATTTTACCACATAAAGGAATAAATTTTAAGATGGAAATTAATTATTTTTGAACAAAATAATTTTAATGTTCGGGTTTTGCGATGAAACTATTCCGATTCGGAAAGGGAAAAGATTGGTAAAAGCCAACCGAAAATTGTGGTGCAGGCACTGGAGTATGCTAAAATGACAATCAGTCAATAATGAACGGAGAAAATTAGAATGAAGCGTGAACCGCAAAAAACACCTTTTAAGGAACAAGTAAAAGCGTGGCTGAAGGCGGCCTGGGCACGCATTTGGGCGGGCACCAAGCGTGGCGGCCAGCGTGCACGGGGCTGGCTTCGCCGGTTCTGGCATCGCTATCAGCTGACGCGGTGGATTATCGTTGTTTTCCTGGCGGCCTTTCTGGTGATGAGCATTCACCTCACCTTTGTGGCCAAGACGGCCGACGTCGGCAACCTGAAGAATCGCCTGGAGCGTTCAACCATCATTTACGACCGCAACAAGCAGTCGGCCGGCAGCCTCTACGCCCAGAAGGGAACCTACGTGAGTCTCAGCAAGATTTCCCAGAACGTGCCGGATGCCGTTCTCTCGACCGAAGACCGTAATTTCTACCATGAGCACGGCTTCTCGGTCAAGGGGCTCGGTCGGGCGGCCTTCCTGCTCGTCCGCAACAAGCTCCTGCACCAGGACTACATCTCCGGTGGGGGGAGTACCCTGACCCAGCAGCTGGTCAAGAACGCCTTCTTGACCCAGGAACAGACATTCTCGAGAAAGGCAAAGGAGATCTTCATTGCCATCGAGGTGGAAAACCAGTACAGCAAGCGCGATATTTTGACCATGTATCTCAATAACGCCTACTTCGGACACGGCGTCTGGGGGGTTCAGGACGCTGCTAAGCGCTACTTTAACGAGGACGCCAGCGAGCTGACGGTTCCTCAGGCTGCCACCTTGGCGGGGATGCTGACCTCGCCGGGAATTTACGACCCGATCGAGCACCCGGCGGCCACCAAGCAGCGGCGTAATCTGGTTCTCCAGCTGATGGTGGAAAACCACAAGCTGACCCAAACGGAGGCCAACCGCTACAAGCAGACGGCGCTGAGCGTGACGAATGGCTACGTGCCAAACGACACCTACAAGTACCCGTACTTCTTTGACGCGGTTATTTCCGAGGCGGAGAGCAAGTACGGAATTTCCGAAAAGGACATCATGAACGACGGCTACAAGGTCTACACGACCCTGGACCAGGATCAACAGCGCTCAATGCAACAGACCTACGATGATGACGACAATTTCCCGGCGGACTCGGCCGATGGGACCAAGGTCCAGTCGGCGTCGATCGCCATGGATCCGAAGACCGGTGGGGTGACCGCCGTCGTTGGTGGCCGGGGCAAGCACGTCTTCCGGGGCTTTAACCGGGCGACCCAGATCCGCCGGCAGCCGGGTTCGACGATCAAGCCAATCGTCGTCTACACGCCGGCACTGGAACACGGCTACTTCTACGACTCGACGCTTCAGGATAAGAAGCAGACGTATGGAACCAACAACTACACGCCGAAGAACTATGACGACACTTACAGCGGCAGCGTGCCGATGTACAAGGCCCTCTATGAGAGTCTGAATGCCCCGGCGGTTTGGCTGCTGAACAAGATCGGGGTCAACCAGGGCTACCAGATGGCCAAGAAATTTGGCCTGCCGGTGGAAAAGGGCGACAAGAACCTGGCGCTGGCCCTCGGGGGAATGACCAAGGGGGTTTCACCGCAGCAACTGGCCCGCGCCTACGCGACCTTCGATAATGAGGGGCAAATGCCAACGGCCCATTACATCACCAAGATCGAGGATGCCTCTGGTCGGGTGATCGCCCAGAACAAGGGGACCAAGACCAAGCACGTCATTTCGGCCAAGACGGCCCGGGAAATGACCAGTATGCTGATCGGGGTCTACGAACACGGAACGGGTGAGTCGGCTAAGCCAAGCGGCTATACCGTTGCCGGGAAGACCGGAACCACCAACTCCGGGGTCAAGGGCGACGAGTCCAACGACCGGGACAAGTGGATCGTTGGTTACACGCCGGACGTGGTGGTTGCCACCTGGGAAGGTTACGATGATACCAACAAGGGGCACGTCCTAAATGACATCACCGAGCGCAGCATCAACGCTCTCTTCAAGAACGAACTGACCGGGATCCTCGACAACACGCCGGGCACCAAATTCACGGTCAAGGATGCCCAAACCCGGGCCACGAGCCAGACGAAGGGCAAGTCCAGTGGCTGGAAGTCGCTCTTCAATAATGACGGCGACATGCTTAACCAGTTCAACCAATCGGTCAATAACTTTGGCAACAAGGCTAAGCAGTGGTGGAGCGGCGTTAAATCCCTATTTTGATTAGGGCCGCAAACATGATACAATTTACAAAGACTTAGTAGTAAAAAAGGAGATTCTAGTCATGGTTGTAAACATTTACGATACGGCGAACGAAATGAGTCGCCAGTTGGTTGAAACCCAGGAATTCATCGGCCTGAAGAAGGCCTTCAACGAACTGAAGGAAGACAAGGAAGCCTTCGAATCCTTCAAGAAGTTCCAAACGATGCAGGCAACTGCTCAACAAAAGCAGATGCAGGGTCAGAACCCAACCGACGACGAGATCAAGGCCATTCAAACTCTGGCCAAGGAAATCAGCGGCAAGAAGGCAGTTCAAAACCTGATGAACAACGAACGGCAGGTTGACCAGATGCTTCAGCAGCTGAACAAGACCATCACGACGCCGCTCCAAGACCTGTACAGCGAAATCATGCCACAGGGTCCTGAAGACAAGCAATAAAGTTAATTAAACTGGGAAGATGACCATGGTCGACCTTCCCAGTTTTTAATTTTTTGTGAAGATGGCCTTAACATTTTCTTGTCAGTGCTGGACCAGGCGGGGAAGTGTGGTATATTGGATGGGTGAAACTTTTCGAAAAAATTATTTCTAAGGGATGTGTTTTCTTGAAATCCAAAAAATTATTAGCAATCGTTGCTGGGGTGGCACTGATGATGCCGCTGGCAGCCTGTGGTAACAAGGCCGTTGCGACGACGAGCGGCGGTAAGATTACCGAGAGTGAATACTACAGCAGCATGAAGCAGACCAGCCAGGGGAAGCAGGTCTTACAGCAAATGATCCTGGACAAGGTCCTGCAGAAGGAATACGGCAGCAAGGTTTCCGACAAGCAGGTCAACGCCCAGTACAACAGCTACAAGTCTCAGTACGGTTCGCAATTTAACACCGTGCTCCAGCAAAACGGCCTGACGGAAAAGACCTTGAAGCAGCAGATTAAGTCCAACCTCCTGCTCCAGGCGGCGGTTCGGGACTACTCCCACATTACCAACAAGCAGATCAACAAGCAGTGGAAGAAGTACCAACCAAAGGTCAAGACGGCTGAGATCCTGGTCGGCTCCAAGTCCGAAGCTCAGGACATCATTGATCAGCTGAACAACTCCGACAACAAGTACAAGACCTTCAAGAAGTTGGCCAAGTCGAAGTCTACTGACTCCTCTAACAAGAATAACGGTGGGAAGGTTGCCGCCTTTGATAACACCGACACCCAGCTTGACTCCGCCTACAAGAAGGCTGCCTTTAAGCTGAAGACCGGTGAATACACCACCACGCCAGTAAAGACCGACGATGGTTACCAGGTTATCTACATGATCGAGCACCCGGCCAAGGGGAAGAAGAGCCAGCACATCAGCGACCTGCGGAACCAGATTGTTCAACAAAACATGAACAACAGCACCTTCCTGCACAAGGTGGTTTCCAACGTCCTGAAGAAGGGGAATGTCTCCATCAAGGATAACGACGAAAAGAACATCCTGGACGACTACCTCAACACCAACAGTACCACGAACGGTAGCCTGGGCACGAGCTCAACGTCCAGCTCATCCAGCAGCAACTAAGTAAATTAAATTGCTCGCACTGACTAAAAAGGATATCCGCAATCACCAATTGGAAATGCGGATATCCTTTTTTTGCTATTTGGTTGACTTACTTAGGCGGTTGACGATCTTTTGAATCCGCTCAATGCGCGGTTGACATTTGAACCGCCACTTGACAATGTCACCGCTGACGGCGTCCGCAAAGTTCCTTGCACCACCCAGGGCATTCTGCAGGCCGTGTACATTGTCTTGCAGATCGGTGAGCTGAGTTTTGAACTTTCTGGCGTCGGCCAGGGCGGCCTTGAACTTCTCCCTAATCATTATTGTTCATCATCCATGTGGTCGATGATCGACTGCTGGATCTGCTTGTACTTGGCGTCGTCGTACTTGCCGGAGTTGTCCTTGAAGATCATCTTGAAGTCGTCTTGGTCGGAGTAGCGTGGTACCAGGTGAATGTGGGAGTGGAAGACGGATTGGTAGGCAACCTTGCCGTTGTTGTTGATCACGTTCATCCCCTTGATGGCCGGGTTAGAAGCCTTGACGGCGCGGGCGATCTTTGGCAGGCGAGAGAAGACTTCGGCGGCGAGCTTTTCGTCATAGGCGAAGAGGTCCGGGACGTGCTTCTTCGGAACGACTAGGGTGTGGCCCGGCGTCCCCTGGGAGATGTCGAGGAAGGCCTTCACAACGTCGTCCTCGTAAACCGTGTAGCTCGGAATCTCACCGGAAATAATTTTACAAAAGATACAATCAGTCATTGTATCCCCTCCTTTGTCAGAAATTACCTCTAGTATAACTTATAATGCGCATTTCTTCACCGCTGGGGGTCTGATCTGGTATGGTATAATTAAAAGTCGAAATCAAGGAAGAAAAGAAGGAAAGATCATGGCACTTGAAATCAAAAATTTGGTCGGGGGCTATTCCCAGATCCCGGTGCTAAAGGACGTCTCTCTCGACGTGCAGCCCGGCGAACTGGTTGGCCTAATCGGCTTAAACGGGGCCGGCAAGTCGACGACCTTAAACCACGTCATTGGGATCCTGCGGCCGTTCTCCGGTTCAATCACCCTCAACGACCTCAGCCTGGCAACTAACCCGGAAGAGTATAAGCAGCAAATTGCCTACGTGCCTGAGACGCCGATCCTCTATGACGAGTTGACCCTGCGTGAGCACCTGGAACTGACGATGACCGCTTACGGGCTTGACACTCAGGAAGCCTGGAAGCGGGCCCACCGGCTGCTGAAGATTTTTCGGCTGGACAATAAGCTGGACTGGTTCCCGGCCAACTTCTCCAAGGGGATGAAGCAGAAGGTAATGATCTGCTGCGCCTTTATGACCGACGCCAAGCTTCTGATCGTCGACGAGCCCTTCTATGGCCTGGACCCGTTGGCCGTCCATGACCTGCTGGGCCTGATTGAGGAGAAGAAGAAGGCCGGCGTGGCGGTATTGATGTCGACGCACGTCCTGGACACGGCCCAAAAGTACTGTGACCGTTTTGTCCTCCTGGCCGCTGGAAAGGTCCGGGCTCACGGAACCCTGGATGAACTCCGCAAGCTCGCTGACCGGCCGGACGAATCCTTGGACGAGATCTATCTGCACCTGGCAAGGGATGGTCAAAATGAATAAATTATTTGCGCAACGTCGCCAGCGCCACTTCATGATGTTGCTAAAATACTGGCGCCTGGTTTTTAATGATCATTTCGTGATCGCCCTCTTCTTCCTGTTTGGGGCGTTGGCCTATGGTTATTCACAGTGGCTGCCCCAGCTCGGCCCCAATCTCTGGTGGAGTCGCTGGCTGCTGGTGGCCTGGTTCACTGTCCTGGCCCAGCTTGGTCGGCTGGCCACCCTGCTGGAGCGGCCTGACCCGGTCTTCTTGCTGCCGCAGGTTAAAAATATGCAGACCTATATGCGTCAGGCTGGAAACTATAGCCTGATCCTGGCCCTTTTGATGACGGCAACCGGGACCTTCGTGGCACTGCCCTTTGCTATGACAACCGAACGCCTGACGGGGACCAACATTGTCCTGATCTTTTTGACCTTCCTGACCGTTAAGGCGAGTTGGCTGCGACTGGCGCAGGCAAGGGTTAGTCAGGAGGGACGGCAGCATCTGCGGCTGCTGCGGGCCCTGCAGTGGTTCCTGCCACTCCTGGTTGCCCTGGCCTGCTGGCTGATTAATCCGCTGGTCGGGCTGATCTTGGCGGTGGTAATTGAGGCAGCGGCCCTGACACGGCACCTGACCCTAGACTGGCGACTGGCGATCAGCGCCGAGGCCGATCGGATGTACAGCGTCTACCGCTTTTTCAACCTCTTTACTGACGTGCCGACCGTTCAAGGGAACGTTAAGCGGCGCACCTGGGCCAATGGCTTGATTCGTCGCCTGACGATTGAAGGGCACCCCTGGTCCTACCTATACGCCCGGGGCTTCATCCGTAACACCGACGTCAGCGGGATCGTCATCCGGCTGACCCTGTTGGCGATGGTGGTCGTCTTCTTAGTGCCGGTCATCTGGCTGAACAGTGTCCTGGCGGCGCTGTTCATCTACCTGATCGCCACCCAATTGATGCCACTCTTTGACCAGTACGACGGGAACGTCTTTACTCATCTTTACCCGGTCAGCTTTGCTCAGCGCCAAGCTGATTTCCAATCCCTGCTAACCAAGGTAACCATATTGGTGGCGGCGCTGATCGTTTTGGCCAGTCTGGGTTTGCACCTGAGCTGGCTGCAACTGGGCATTAACCTGGTAATCGGTATCATCGAAGTATTATTGCTGACCCGACTCTACTATCGGGTTCGACTAAAAAAGTTAAGTGAGGAAAATTAATTATGCGTGTTAAACATAAGAAGTGGGCCGATCCGCTGATTGCGGCCCATCCGGAAATGATGGTGACCACGGCCGCCGAATGGAAGGGCAAGTGGCAGGAGCGTTTTGCCAAGCCCCAGCCGCTCCACCTTGAGGTCGGCATGGGCAAGGGCCAGTTCATCATCGGCATGGCCAAGGCCCACCCCGAATGCAACTTCATCGGTCTGGAAATTCAACGGACCGTGGCCGCCATTGCCCTCAAGAAGGCCCTCGAGGAGGAAGATCTGCCGAACCTGCAGCTGATCTGCGGGGATGGGGAGGACCTCGACACCTTCTTTGAGCCCCACGAGATCGACCGGATGTACCTGAATTTCTCCGACCCGTGGCCGAAGAAACGCCATGCCAAGCGGCGGCTGACCTACAAGACTTTCCTGGCCAACTACCAGGAGATCTTAAAGGATCAGGGCGCAATCGAGCTCAAGACCGATAATATGGGTTTCTTTGAGTTCTCGCTGCAGAGCATGAACAACTACGGGATGCACTTCGACGGTGTCTGGCTCGACCTGCACAACAGCGCGGAGGCTGAGCACAACGTTGAGACGGAGTACGAACAGAAATTTGCAGCCAAGGGCCAGCCAATTTACAAGCTGACCGCCCATTTTGAATAAAAAGTAAAAACCAGTCCCCAACTAACGAGCATCGGGGACTGGTTTTATTTATCCCGAAATGTCAATTTAAATTAGAAAAATGTTGAAAGCTGTTCATCTGTGACGTGACTTAGGAATACTTCAAGTGGTGTGCGGTAGTGAAGTGACTTCCGTGGAATAGTATTTCGTTTGTGCATCAGCTGGGTGATTAGTTCATCTGGTAAATTACGGAAGTCTAATCGTTTACTGAGACCGTCACGACGTAAGATACCATTATTGTTTTCATTCAGGCCGCGTTGATTGGGCGCTCCAACCTCCGCAAAATAAGTATGAAGGTCATGTTTATTGGCAATCTCACGCCAGCCCGCGAATTCCTTACCATTATCAAAGGTAATCGACTTAACGAAATGACGAGGCATTTTAGAAAGCCATTTATCCAAGTGATAGTTAACTGCTTCATCAGTTTTACGATGAACGTTAAGCACAATCATCACCTTAGATTGACGTTCCACCAAGGTCATGACCGCACCACGATGAGCTTTTCCTTGAACAGTATCAGCTTCAAAGTGACCAAACTCGTGTTGGTAGTGAGGAAAATCATGGTATCGGTGGTAGATACTCCGACCGAGATGCCCCGCCTTACCACGTCGTTCGACATAACCGTTGGGGTGCCGTTTACCCTTCATTGGTAATTGCTGGACGGCAAAATTGTACTGTCCACGAGCAAACATCCGATAAAGTGTCCGCATACTACAGCTAATTGTCCGTTCTGCTCGACCAATGATCGTATCAGGTGTCCAGCCCGCTTTAACCTGCTCATTGATGTAGCTGATCTCATCCTTGGCTAGCTGAGCCTGCTTACGACCACAACGCTGCTTATTCCGTTGGTAAGCCTTAAGATACTGTGCAATGGTCTTACCGCTATCAAGAAATCGATAGACTCGGTAAATAGTTTCTTGGCTTCGTTTAAGCAGTTTAGCAGTTTGATAAGCCTTCGTACCTTGGTGCCAAAAATTAGCTATGAGGGTTAGTTCACGTGTGGTAAGATGTTTATAAGTCATTTGTGATGTTCCTTTACTTTTGTTTGTGGTTATTCAAAAGTCTATCACAAATGGCTTTTTTATTTTTCTAACTTAATTTTACAAACGGCGTATGATAAAAAATAAAAGTAAACACAATTTCTTGGGGGAAAAGATTATGAACAGGCAAGGACCAAAGTGGCTGACCAAGCTGATGGTTGTCCTGGCAGCCGTGGGATTTGGGCTGCAGGCACCGTTGGTCAACCAGAACAATCAAAATGCCACGCCAACCGTGGTTCAGGCGGCCAAGCACCGTCACCATCGCTCACAGACGGATTCTCAGTTGGCACAACTGGATTACCAGGGTTCGCAGGTCATTGACGTTAACAACGGCCAGCCGACCTTTAGCCAAAAGGACCTGGATACGAGCCGCGGTGCCTGGCAAAAGTATGGCAACCTGGATTCGCTGAATCGCGCCACCAGCGCCAACGCTCTTTTGAACAAGTCACTGATGCCAACGACCGAGCGGGAGCCACTGACGATTGACCCGACCGGCTGGCATAACAAGCGGATCGCTAGCGGCTATCTTTATAACCGTTCCCACCTGATTGGCTACCAGCTGACCGGGCAGAACAACAACTGGAAGAACCTGATTACCGGAACCCGGTCGCTGAATGATCCGTCCATGACCCGCTATGAGGATGCGGTGGCCGAATATCTCAAGGCCAACCCGCAGGCCTACGTTCGCTACCGAGTAACACCGGTCTTTCGGGGGAATGAGCAGCTGGCCCGCGGTGTTCACATGCAGGCCCAATCGGTGGGCTCGAACGCGATCAGCTACAATGTCTACATTTTCAACGTTCAGGATGGGGTCAAGCTCAATTACCAGGACGGGACGTCGAAGGTCACCAAGAGTGCCCGTACTACTCAGCAAAAGACCAGTCCAACCGTCACCAGTCAGTCTGCTTC
This sequence comes from Limosilactobacillus sp., assembly GCF_022482365.1. Classification (NCBI taxonomy): domain Bacteria; kingdom Bacillati; phylum Bacillota; class Bacilli; order Lactobacillales; family Lactobacillaceae; genus Limosilactobacillus; species Limosilactobacillus sp. The sequence continues at coordinate 740,360 of NZ_JAKVPE010000001.1, read as the reverse complement.
GACCAGCACGAGCAGTACTCAGAATAATCAGGAGACGGTCTACATCACGGCCACCGGTCATCGTTACCATTTCGATCCGAACTGCCGGGGTCTTTCAAATGCCAGGAGCGTGACCCCGATCCCGCTCTCTCAGGCCCAAGCAGAGGGCTACACCAAATGCGGATTTGAGTGACGATTTGAGCAATGAAAAAGCCAAGCACTTCAGTTACGAAATGCTTGGCTTTTAATTTAGTCTTCAACGCGCTTGAGTTCCAGCAGGCTACCCGTGTAGGCATCGGCTAGAAAGTCATAGTTGACAAGCTCGTCGTCCTCGCGGCGGGTTAAACCACCGCGGTAGGCATCGGTTTTGACGGCAAAGCGCTGGAATGGCACCGCATGATGGTCGATCCAGCTGCCGGTGATCCGTCCTTCGCGTGCAAATTCAGCACGCACCATCCGGAGAATCCGGCCTGCCGACATGCGCCGGGTCCCAAAGAGCTTCCCGGCAATAAAGCCAACGACCCCGGAGGCCCCCAAAGTCAGGGGAATTATCCAGGGATTGGCAGATGAATTTGAATCGTTCATTGATTAAATTACTTCTTTCATTTACGTATTTGGCGATTGGGTAATTTAAGACGACACTCGTATTTTACCATATTCCAAATTTGAACGCCAAACAGCTTACTTTTAATAAGAAAGATGCTATAATAGCAAAAAAGAAAAAGATGGAGGTCTTGAAATGGAAGAGTTACCAGTAATGAAGGAAGAGCAGCTGCAGGAAAAAATTCAGAAGGGCAAGTACGTGCTCTACTTTAGTGCCGACTGGTGCCCGGACTGCCACTTCATCGCACCGGCAATGCCCGAGATCGAGCAGGACTTTAGCGATTACACCTTTATCCACGTCGACCGTGACCAAAACATTGACCTGGCCGCGGAACTCAACATCTTCGGGATCCCGAGCTTTGTGGTCTATGAAGATGGCAAGGAAATCGGTCGCCTGGTGAACAAGGATCGCAAGACCAAGCAACAAGTGGAAGACTTTTTAAGCAATTTGAAGTAAAATAGGATGACGGTAAGGTGAGTGGGAAATAACCAACAGAGTGGGGCGCGACGCGAAGCTAGCCTATTAGGTATGGCTAGCCTAGGACGGGAGTCGGCGCTGAAGGCGTCGGCTTTCGTCCGTAGCTAGACACTAGCCCCACGGTTATTTTCCACGTTATCTTTTCAGTAATTGAAAACGAACGAGACTGAAAGAAAGATTGTCTTTTCCCAGCCTCGTGAAATAAAATGTGGAAAGGAACATTCGATGTTAATTTCAAGTTACAATCCTAAGGAAATGGGCGACATCCTCGTGGTCATTACCGCACCCGACAGCAGCGAGGGCCAAACGACGACGGTCAAGGATGGAATCGCCCAGGTCAAGAGTGCCAAGGACGGCCAGCTGCTCGGCTACAACTTCATGGCTGCTAGCACCATCCTGCCTGAATTAAAGGACGAAAACGGCCAGGTCTTCTTAAACGAAGATCAGGTGGCGAAGTTAAACGCCAAGCTGACTGCGGCTGGCTTTGACCAGGAGCTGACCGCCGATTCGACGCCAAAATTCGTGGTGGGCTACGTGGAAGAATTAAAGGACCACCCCAAGTCTGACCACCTGAAGATCACCCAGACCCGGATCAGCAAGGACCAAACCGTGCAGATCGTCTGTGGCTCGCCGAACGTCAAGGAAGGCATCAAGGTCGTCGTTGCCCGGCCCGGTGCCATGATGCCCGACGGCAAGATCATTTGGCCCGGTGCACTGATGGGGGTTGAAAGTGACGGGATGCTCTGCGGCTTCCGCGAACTGCGCTTGAAGAACGCCCCGGACGAAAAAGGCCTCTGGATTATCCCAGACGACTGGCAGGAAGTCGGCGAACCGGTTGACTTTCAGCGGGCTGATACCTTCTTCCCGGCAAAATAGTTAATTCTTTGTGAAAGCTATTGCCAAAATACTAGAATGCTTTATTATTTATTGAGGGGCCGGATTCCGGCCCCTCAATAATCTTTTAAATGAACAGTAAACATGTTGAAAGGAAACTGGATTGATGGAGAAGAAGACATACTATTTCGTCGGCATCAAGGGAACCGGGATGGCCTCCCTTGCACGGATTTTGCATGATAAGGGCAACGTTGTTTTGGGGTCGGACATTGAAAAGGAAACCTTTACCCAGGGGCCGCTGCTGAAGGCGGGGATTAAGATCCTGCCGTTTGATTCCGCCAACATTAAGCCGGGGATGACGATCATTCAAGGGAACGCCTTTGGTGACGACCAGCCAGAAATCAAGCGCGCTCACGAGCTGGGCCTGACAATCATGTCCTATCCGGAAGCGGTTGAGCACGAGGTTGCCAGTCACACCAGCATCGGGATTGCCGGTGCTCATGGTAAGACTAGTACGACCGCCCTGCTGGCCCATGTCCTGGACGCCGTGGAACCGACCAGCTACCTGATCGGTGACGGGGTTGGCAAGGGTGATGCCAAGGACCGCTTCTTCGTCTTCGAGGCCGATGAATACCGGGATCACTTCCTGGCCTACCACCCGGACTACGCCATCATGACCAACATCGATTTCGATCACCCGGACTACTTCAAGGATATTGACGACGTTCGCCAGTCATTTGAAACCTACGGCAAGCAGGTCAAGAAGGCTATCTTTGCCTGGGGTGACGACGAGAACCTGCACAAGCTCAACGTTGACGTGCCGATCTACTACTACGGGACCGGCGACCAGGACGACTTCCGGGCCGAAAACATCCAGCGGACGCCAGCGGGTTCGACCTATGACGCCTACTTCCGGGACCAAAAGCTGGGAACCTTTACCATCCACCTCTATGGTGAGCACAGCGTCTTAAACAGTCTGGCGGTCCTGGCCGTGGCCTACATGGAGCACATCGACATGGCCGACATCAAGCGCGAGCTGGCCAACTTCACCGGTGTCAAGCGGCGCTTCAGTGAAACCGACGTGGCCGATGACAAGCTGATCGACGACTACGCCCACCACCCGAGCGAAATCAAGGCCACGATCGATGCTGCCCGGCAGAAGTACCCGGACAAGCAGATCATCGCCGTCTTCCAGCCGCACACCTACTCCCGGCTGGCAGCCTACATCGATGGCTTTGCCACTTCCCTGAGCCGGGCCGACAAGGTCTACGTGACCCCAATCTTTGGTTCCATCCGGGAAAACAAGGGGAACATTTCCAGCGCGGACCTCGAAGCCAAGATTCCGCACAGTGAGGGAATTGATATGGACTCGATGGACAAGCTGGCCCAGTACCACGACGCTGTCTTCATCTTCATGGGTGCCGGTGACATCGAGAAGTACGAAGATAAGTATAAAGAAATTGTTAATAAGTAAATAATCGGGGTAAAAATGGTAGTGTTCGCTGCCATTTTTGTGTTATGGTGTAAAGCACAAATAATAAGTGAATATAAAGAAAGAGGGAGTATTTGATGAATAACTATTCAGGCGAACCGGGACGCCGGGTTGTTACCGATGCCTCGGGGCTGAATCGTTTCTTAACCCGGATGTACGGTAATATGGCCCTGGCCGTCCTAGTTTCCGCTTTAAGCGCCTACCTGACCATGACGGTCTTTGCCAGCCAGGTATTGGGCTTCTTTGGGGCCCACCCGGCAATGGTTTGGATTATCTTGCTCTTGCCGATTGCCCTGTCGATGGGGATCAGCTTTAGCGCTACCCGCAACCCGGCCGGGGGCTTCGTGATGCTGATGCTGATTTCGATAATCTACGGGGTTGAATTCGCCCTGATCGCCGGTGTTTATACCGGGACGAACATCGCGGCGGCCTTCGTTTCTTCGGCATCGGTCTTTGTGACGATGGCGATCTACGGGACGGTCACCAAGCGTGATCTGACGACCTTTGGATCCCACGCAATGGCGGCCCTAATAGCACTGATGATTGCCTGGATCATTAACATGTTCCTGCAGAGTCCGGCGATCACCTACATCTTCTCCTTCATCGCGGTCATCATCTTCGTTGTTCTGACCGCTTGGGATGCCCAGAAGATGAAGCAGATCTACATCAATTACAGTGACCAGAACTCGATGACGGGTCTGGCGATCGTGGGGGCCCTGCAGCTCTACCTCGATTTCGTCAACCTCTTCATCTCGTTCCTGCAGATTTTCGGCATGAGCGACCGCAACTAACTAAAAGATCAAACCAGATTGGGATTTTCCTGACCTGGTTTTTTAATTCCATCAGCAGGAAATTAACGTCGGTTGGCAATCTTTGGTACAATTATTTTGAGAAATAGAAGGGCGGGAATTAAATGACGAAACAATTACTATTGATTGACGGTAACAGCATTGTTTTCCGGGCGTTCTTTGCCATGCACAGCCAGATTGACAAGTTTACCAACAAGGACGGCCTCCACACCGCGGCCATCTATGGCTTTAAGCTAATGCTGGATCACGTGCTGGCCGAGTTTCAGCCGGATGCGGCCCTGGTGGCCTTCGATGCCGGCAAGGTGACCTTCCGGACGAAGATGTACAAGGATTACAAGGGTGGACGGAACAAGACGCCGGGCGAGCTGACCGAACAGCTGCCCTATGTTCGCCAACTGGTTAAGGCATCCGGCCTGCACAGCTATGAGCTGCCAAACTACGAGGCCGATGACATCATCGGAACCCTGGCCAAGCAGGGGGATGAAGCCGGCTACCAGACCCTGATTGTGACCGGGGACCGGGACTTGACCCAGCTGGCCAGTGACCACACCACGGTGGCCGTGACTCACAAGGGCGTGACCGAGACCGAGCACTACACGCCGGCTCACGTCCAGGAAAAGCTGGGGATCACGCCGCGCCAGATCATCGACATGAAGGCTCTGATGGGAGATAGCTCGGATAACTATCCGGGGGTTACCAAGATTGGGGAAAAGACGGCGATCAAGCTGGTCAAGCAGTTCGGCACGGTTGAAAATCTCTACGACCACATTGACGATCTCAAGAAGTCCAAGATGAAGGAGCACCTGATTGAGGATGAGCAGATCGCCAGGGAGGACAAGACCCTGGCGACGATCCTGCAGGACGCCCCGCTAGAGATTGGCCTGGACGACATTAAGTATCAGGGCCCCCAGACCGAGGAATTGATTGACTTCTACCAGCGGATGGATTTCAAGTCCTTCCTGCAAAAGATGAATGTTACTCCAGAGGATGAGGAAGAGCAGCTCGCGCCGATTGACTACCAGGAGCTGACGGCCGATAAGCTGGACCTGGTGGGCTCGCTCAAAATGCCGCTGAGCTTCTACCTGGAGATGCCGGATGCCAATTATCACCTCTCACCGTTTGCCGGTTTCGTGATCGGCGACGGGACCACCTGGCTGACGAGTCGGGATGCGGAATTGCTGAAGCAACCGGCACTGAAGGACTTGTTGGAGGATCCTCAGGTCAAAAAGGACGTCTTCAATGCCAAAGGGCAGATTGTCGGCCTGCACCGGCTGGGGATCGCACTTCGGGGCGTGGACTTTGATCTCCTGCTGGCCTCCTACCTGTTGAACACCAATGACAACAGTAACGACCTCGGCAAGCTGGCCGCCGAACATGATTATCACAATGTTCAGTCCGACGAGGAAGTTTACGGCAAGGGGGCCAAGCGGGCGATCCCAGACGACGACCAACTCTTCTTTGCCCACCTTGCCAACAAGGCCCGGGCAATTGCCGAACTAAAACAACCGCTCTTTGACCAGCTGAAGGATAATCAGCAGCTGCCCCTCTATACCGACATTGAGTTGCCGCTGACCCGGGTTTTGGCCAAGATGGAGATTACCGGGGTGCACGTTGACGCCCAGACCCTGAAAGACATGGGGAGCAAGCTGAAGGAACGGCTAGCCGAGATTGAGAGCCAGATCTACCAGGAGGCTGGCGAGAAATTCAACATCAACTCCACCAAGCAGCTTGGTCATATCCTCTTTGAAAAGCTAAAGCTGCCGGTCATCAAGAAGACTAAGACCGGTTACTCGACGGCCGTGGACGTGCTGGAGAAGTTGGCTGATCGGGCGCCAATCGTGGCCCAGATCCTGGAGTATCGCCAGATTGCCAAGCTCCAGTCGACCTACATCACCGGGCTCTTGAAGGTCATTCACTCGACCGACCAGAAGATTCACACCCGCTACCTGCAGACACTGACCCAGACCGGTCGGCTTTCGTCCGTGGACCCGAACCTGCAGAATATCCCGGTCCGCTTGCCCGAGGGTCGGCAGATTCGGCGGGCCTTTGTGCCGAGTCAACCGGGCTGGCAGATCTTCTCCTCCGATTATTCGCAGGTGGAATTACGGGTATTGGCCCACATTACCGGGGACAAGAACCTCCAAGAGGATTTCAAGAACGGTGAAGACATTCACGCCAGCACGGCTCGGCGGATCTTCCACCTCGCCCCGGATGCCGAAATCGACCACAACATGCGGCGGCGGGCTAAGGCGGTCAATTTCGGGATCGTCTACGGGATCAGTGATTACGGTCTCGCCCAGCGGATCCACGTCAGCCGGGCCCAGGCCCACGAGTTTATCCAGAACTACTTCCACGAGTTCCCGGGCGTCAAGGACTACATCAACAACACGATTGAATACGCCAGGGAACACGGCTACGTTGAAACGATCACCCACCGGCGGCGTTACCTGCCGGACATCAACGCCAAGAGCTTCAGTCGGCGGTCCTTTGCCGAGCGGACGGCGATGAACACGCCGATCCAGGGGAGCGCGGCCGACATCATCAAGATTGCGATGATTCACATGGAAGATGAGCTGGAGAAGCGCGGCTTGCAGGCAAAGATGCTGCTGCAGATCCACGACGAACTGGTCTTTGAGGCCCCAAAGGAGGAGATTCCGGTACTGCAGAAACTGGTCCCGAGCGTCATGGATTCGGCGGTCAAGCTGGATGTGCCGCTCAAGGTGGACAGTAAGTTCGGCGATACCTGGTACGATCTTAAAAAGTAAGGAAGGATAGCTTTGCCAGAATTACCAGAAGTAGAGACGGTTCGCCGCGGTCTGCTCAAGATCGCCAAGGGCCGCAAGATTAACGCGATTGATGTTTATTACGGGAAAACGATCACCAACGACGTCGAGGAGTTTCGCCAGGCCCTGATCGGTCAAACGATTGAGGACATCGACCGACGGGGCAAGTACCTCCTCTTTCGCTTTAGCAACCAGCTGACGATGGTCTCCCACCTGCGAATGGAAGGGCAGTACTTCAGTCAGCCAGTGGGGGCGCCGATCGATAAACATACCCACGTTGTTTTCCAATTTACCGACGGGACGGAGCTGTGCTACCACGACACTCGCAAGTTTGGCCGGATGACCCTGGTCAAAACCGGCCAGGAGATGACGGTCGGCGGCCTCAAGACGATTGGGCCAGAACCGACCCCGGAAGACTTTAAACTCGACTTCTTCAGGACCGAACTCAAAAAGAGCCGGGGCAAGATCAAACCCTTCCTGCTCAACCAGCATCATGTGGCAGGCCTGGGCAACATCTACGTTGACGAGGTGCTTTGGATGAGCAAGATTAATCCGGAGCAGCCGGCCAATACCCTGACCGAGAACGAGATCCGATCCCTCCATGACAACATCATCAAGGAACTGGCGATGGCAATCAGGTATAAGGGGACGACGGTGCACACCTTCGTCGACGCGATGGGGGATGCCGGTGGCTTTCAGGACCGGCTGAACGCCTATGGCCGCGGCGGTGAACGCTGTCCCCGGTGCGGCACCAAGATGGTTAAGATTAAGGTAGCCCAGCGGGGAACGACCTTCTGTCCCCACTGCCAGCCGCTACGGGAGGATTAAGATGACGAAGATAATTGGTTTAACCGGTGGCATTGCCAGTGGCAAGTCGACCGTCAGCAGTCTTTTAAGGGCGGCGGGCTTTCCAATCGTTGATGCCGATCTGATCGCTCGTCAGGTCCAGCAACCGGGGTCGACCGGTCTTGATCGGCTAAAGGCGGCCTTTGGGGCCCAAATCATCGGCCCGGATGGCCAACTGGACCGTCCTCAGCTGGGCCGACAAGTCTTTGGCGACGATCAGGCCCGCCGCCGGCTCGACGCGATCATGCAGCCACTGATCCGCGATGCCATTTGGGATGCGGTGGATAGCCTCAAGCGGGCCGGTGCTCCAGCCGTGATCCTGGACGTGCCCCTGCTCTTTGAACAACACTATGATCAGGACTGCGATTATGTCGTGGTGGTTGCGGTTGATCCGGCAACCGAATTGCAGCGGCTGATGGCCCGTAATCACTATTCCAAGGCGGCCGCTTCGGCTCGAATTGCGGCCCAGATGCCACTGAAAGAGAAAATTCGGCGGGCCGATTGGGTGATTGACAACAACGGCAGCCTGGAAGAAACGCGGCGCCAGGTGGCCCAATTAGTTGAAGACCTGCGGCACCCGCGGTAAAATATAGTATTATCTTACTAAAGGAGGAGTACGCTTTGCGATGCCCACACTGTCATAAAAATGGTTCACGCGTCGTTGATAGCCGGCCGAGTGAAGACGGCACCTTTATTCGGCGGCGGCGTGAGTGCATTCACTGCGGCTTTCGCTTCACGACCTTCGAACGTTACGAACAAACGCCACTTCTGGTGATTAAAAAGGATGGGACCCGGCAAGAATTCAGCCGGCAAAAGATCCTGAACGGGATTGTCCGGTCGGCGGAAAAGCGACCGGTGAGCATGGAGCGCCTGACCAAGCTAACCGATAAGGTCGAAAAAAAGGTCCGTGGCCTTGGTGAAAATGAGGTTTCCAGTCAGATCATCGGCAAGTTCGTGATGAACGAGCTCAAGGATGTCGATGAGGTGGCCTACATCCGCTTTGCCAGCGTTTACCGTCAATTTAAGGACGTCGACGCCTTCATGAACGAATTGGAAACGATGGTCAAAAACGACCACGAAAAGGGAAAGCAGGGTTAAACCGTGAGCAATCGACAAGGCTTTGATCCCCAGGCGGGTTATCTGGTGACGAGCGCGGTTGACTTCGCCAACTTCAACGAGCGAACCTTTGTGGATTTTTACCAGCCGATCTTGGGTCCGGTGGCCTTCAGCCTTTTCTACGCGCTGCGCAGTCAAATGATGGATCGGCCGACCCTGGCAGATCGTCGCCTCCAATCAGAGCTTCTGGTCCAACTTAACGCGGGCCAGGGCATGGTTGCTGAGGGCCTGCAGCGCCTGGAGAGCAGTGGGATGCTGATTACCTACCATCGCCACGATGCCCAGGGCGACGTCTACGTTTACGAATTGCAGGCGACGCTAACGCCCACTCAATTTGTGGCCGATAGCCTTTTAAGTGTCCTGCTCCTGGAAGAGATTGGTGAAAGTCGCTTTAACCAGCTGATGAGGCGGGCCCAGGCACACCGCCTGGCCGATGCCGATTCCCAGTTGAAGGACGTCAGTCACCACTTTTTAGACACCTACCGGGTAGACCAGCGGGAGGTCGTTCACCTTCCTCATGTCATTCGGGATGCTCAAAAGCAGGTGCAACCGGCGCCAGCAAAAGAGCCGCGCAGGGTGGCAACGGACTTTGACTGGCCGACCCTCCTGCAGCTGTTAGAAGGCCAGCCGGTGATTCGAGATGATCTGACCGCCCAGCGTCAACTGATCGAGGTTGAACACCAATTATATGGAATTGACGAACCGGAAATGGCCCGGCTGATTCGCCTTGCAACGGACTTGGCCAGCAACCATTTTGATGCCCAGAAATTTAAGCAGGTGGTTGCCAGCCGCTACCAGCGGGTTCCCGGCAAGCAGGCGACGGTCGCCCAAACGAAAGCGGCTCAATCGACACCTGCTGTCAAGGGCCTCACAGATAAAGACCGCCTGCTGCTCAAGAGTACCGATAACTACGCGCCGGTTGAATTTCTCCAGGCCCTCAAGGAACAGACGGGGGGCTACGTGACGGCGGGCGAGCGCAACGTCTTAACCCGCCTGGTGCAGGACGGTCAGCTGCCGTCGTCGGTCATTAACGTGCTGGTCTGGTACGTCATTGCCGACCTGGGCAACGCCACTCTAAAGGGTAACTTTGTCGACGCCATTGCCAATGACTGGCTACGGGCCGGGGTCAAGGATGGCGCCGGTGCCCTGATGCAGTTGAAAAAGTTCAACCAGGCCAAGCGGGAGGGGGCGCCAAAGCAGGGCACCCGCCGCACCTATCGTCAGCTGCAGGTCCGGGAAAAGATGCCGGAGTGGAGCAAGCAGGATCAAAAGCAGAAGACGAAGAAGGCCTCGCCGGAAGCCATTGCGCGTGCCCGAGCCCTTCAGCGAAAACATTCTGGAAACAGGTGAGATGATTGGAATCACTAAATAAAACCATTCAGAAAATGATGCAGGGACGCAACGTTGCCGCCAACATGGACCAGATCATGAAGCAGGTTTATGCCGATCCCGAGGTCCGGGCGTTCTTGAACCAGCACCGTGACCGGCTGAGCGCCGAGAGTATTCGGCGGGGTCGCTCAAAGCTTTATGAATTTTTCCACGAAAAGCAGCTGATCAAGGAAGGCAAGGCTACGGTGGCCCCCGGCTACTCTCCCCAGCTGCAGCTCGATGGTGGCCAGATCGATGTCACCTATGTTCCGACCCAGCAGCTGATTGAACGCCGCCACCAAGAGCACCTGCGGCAATTGGTCAATTCGATCAATATGCCAAAGTTCATCCGGCAGGCGACCTTTGACAACTACTACTTAGACGATCAAAATGCCACTACGGGTCGGGTGGCAGCCTACAGTGCCGCCGTGGAATTCGTGAAAAGCTATTCGCCGGACCGCTTCCAGCCGGGATTGTACCTGACCGGGAGCTTTGGGGTCGGGAAGACCTACCTGTTGGCGGCGACGGCCAATGCACTGGCCCAGCGGGATGTTGCCACGACGATGGTGCATTTCCCCAGCTTTGCGGTTGAGCTGAAAAACTCCATTCGCAACAACAATGCTGGCGAAAAGATCGATGCGGTTAAACGTTCGCCCGTCTTGATGCTGGACGACATCGGTGCGGATGCCATGTCGACCTGGGTGCGTGACGATGTTCTGGGCGTCATCCTGGAGTACCGGATGCAAGAGGAACTGCCAACCTTCTTCAGTTCTAACTTTTCGATGGCTGAATTGGAGAAACAGCACCTGGCGATCAATAGCCAGGGGGTCGTGGAACCGGTCAAGGCGGCCCGAATCATGGAGCGGATTGAGTTCTTATCCCGGGAAATCCAGATGAACGGTGAAAATCTGCGGAAAAAGGGATAAGTCCTTGACATTTGTCCGCTAATTTTGTAATCTAGTAAACGTTGAAAGAAAAAGCAGAAGCACCCGCTTCTCGCCTGGGTGACAAGGGTCGCCGGGCTGACGAGATGAAATTGAGCAGACGAGAGAGGTCTGTTCCTATTTAGCGGGGTGTTGTGCCCCGCTTTTTTTGCTTGATCTTTCGCTAATAAAATTGGAGGTGCGTTGCCATAGCACAAGATATGATTGTCAATAACGGTATTCGTGCACGCGAGGTGCGCCTGATTGACCAAAATGGTGAACAATTGGGTATCAAGTCAAAGCGAGAAGCACTTCAATTGGCAGAAGATGCCAATCTTGATTTGGTGTTAGTAGCACCAAAGGCACGGCCAGCTGTTGCCCGCATTATGGATTACGGTAAGTACCGTTTCGAGATGCAAAAGAAAGAGCGTGAAGCTCGTAAGAAGCAGAAGACAGTAACTGTCAAGGAAATTCGCCTGAGCCCATCCATCGACACGAACGACTTCAATGTTAAGTTGAACCGGGTTCGCAAGTTCATCGCCAAGGGCGACAAGGTACGGGTTTCATTGCGTTTCCGTGGCCGTGCGATCACGCACAAGGATATCGGTCGTGACATGATTGAACGGATGGCTGAAGAAACGTCCGACATTGCTACTGTTGTCCAACGTCCAAAGATGGAAGGGCGGAGCATTTTCTTAACGCTCGCCCCAATTGCTGATAAAGCGAAAAATTAATTAAGAAGGTAGGAATTAGTTATGCCAAAGATGAAGACTAACCGCGCTGCTGCAAAGCGTTTCAAGCGTACCGCTAAGGGTGGATTCAAGAGTGGTAACTCATTTACCAGCCACCGTTTCCACGGTAAGACCAAGAAGCAACGTCGTCAATTACGTGGCTTGAGCATGATGGACAAGTCCAACGTAAAGCGTTACAAGAAGTTATTACCATTCAAGTAAACTTCAATCGATCAATAAGACATACGTAGGAGGATTTCAACATGCGAGTTAAAGGTGGAACTGTTACGCGCGCACGTCGTAAGCGCATTATGAAGTTAGCAAAGGGTTACCGTGGTTCAAAGCACCGTCTGTTCAAGACTGCTAAGGACCAAGTAATGAAGAGTTACGTTTACGCTTTCCGTGATCGGAAGGTCAACAAGCGTAAGTTCCGTGAACTCTGGATCGCCCGGATCAACGCTGGTGCCCGGATGAACGACATTAGCTACAGCAAGTTAATGCACGGACTGAAGCTGGCTAACATTGACATCAACCGGAAGATGTTGGCTGACCTGGCCGTTAACGACCCAAAGGCATTCACTGCCCTGGTTGACGAAGCCAAGAAGGCCCTCAACTAAGTTTAATTTTTTAGCCACCCATCCCCTTATGCCGATGGGTGGCTTTTTTAGTGAGTCGCCCGGGGGTTGATTAATTGAAACCCCATTGAACAATCGTTATAATTAATCTAATAATGCATAATGAGGTGCAACTGTGTTTGAAAAATTTAAACCAACCTGGATGGTGAAGAGCGTCTACAACGTTTCACCCCAGCAATTAAAGCAGCATGGGATTCGGGCGGTGTTTAGTGACCTGGATAACACCTTGATTGCCTGGAACAATCCGAACGGAACCCCCGAACTCCACCGCTGGATGGAAGAACTTGACCAGGCGGGGATCCCACTGATCGTGATTTCGAACAATAGCAAGAAACGGATCGGCAAGGCGGTAGCCGACTTAGACCTGCCCTTTATGGCGCGGTCGATGAAGCCATTCAGCTACGGCATTACCCGGGCCCGTAAGAAGCTCGGCTTGAAGAAGCATGAGGTGGTGATGGTCGGCGATCAACTGATGACCGACGTGATCGCGGCTAACCGAGCCGGCGTTTACAGCCTCTTAGTCAAGCCGCTGATCAACACCGACAAGTGGATCACCTGGCCAAATCGCCAGATGGGTAACTTCGTTTGGCGGGAACTGAAGAAGCAGTACCCGAACTTGAAATGGCAGGAGGGACTAGAAGATGAGTGAGCAGCAAGAAGAATTGCGTTGCATTGGCTGTGGAGCGGTGATCCAATCCACCGACCCCAAGGCCCCGGGCTACACGCCGCAGTCGGCGATTGAAAAGGGCCTGGCCAACGATGAATTGTACTGCCAGCGCTGCTTCCGGCTTCGCCACTACAACGAAATTGCGCCGGTTTCCCTGTCCGACGACGACTTTTTGAAATTGCTGAGCCAGATCGGCCAGACGGATGCCCTGATCGTTTACGTGGTCGACATCTTTGACTTCAACGGCAGCCTGATTCCAGGCCTTCACCGGTTCGTCGGCCAAAACCCAATCCTGTTGGTCGGCAACAAGGAGGATCTCCTGCCCCGCTCCCTGCGGCGGTCCAAGCTGCGTGACTGGATTCGTCAGCAAGCCAACCTGGCAGGGCTGCGGCCGGTGGATACGGTCCTGGTTTCGGCCAAGAAGAACCACCAGATTGATGACCTTCTGGAGACGATTGAGCACTATCGGCAGGGGAGAGACGTCTACGTGGTCGGCGTCACCAACGTCGGCAAGTCGACGATGATCAACCAGATCATCAAGACACGGACCGGGATCCAGGACCTGATTACGACCTCCCGCTTCCCGGGAACGACCCTGGACAAGATCGAGATTCCGCTGGACGATGGTCACCGCCTGATCGACACGCCGGGAATTATCCATGCTCACCAGATGGCTCACGTCCTGTCGCCAAAGGCCCTCAAGCTGGTGGCACCGCAAAAGGAGATCAAGCCCCGGACCTACCAACTGAATCCGGAGCAGACCCTTTTCTTAGGTGGCATTGCGCGCTTTGACTACCTTAAGGGTGAACGGGTCGGCGTGGCGGCCTACTTCGACAACAACCTGATGATTCACCGGACCAAGCTGGCCAATGCGGATACGTTCTACGAAAAGCACGTCGGTGAACTCCTGACGCCGCCGACCAGTGACGAGCTGGCTGATTTCCCACCGCTGGAGAAAGAGGAGTTTCACGTCCACGAAAAGAGCGACATCGTCTTTGAAGGCCTCGGCTGGATCACCGTCCCCGCGGGGGTTACGGTGGCCGCCTGGGTACCAAAGGGTGTCGGTGCCCTGGTTCGCCGGGCAATGATTTAGTAAGGAGAATTGGAATGAAGTTAAGAGGAAAGCAAAAACGTTTCTTGCGGGCGCAGGCCAACCACCTGCAGCCGATTTTTGCGGTTGGCAAGGAGGGCTTGACCAAAAACTGGCTGGCCCAGCTCGACGGTGCTCTGGACCGGCGGGAGCTGATCAAGGTCAACATCCTGCAGAATGCCGATGTTGACACTGACGAATTAAAATCATTTATTGAAGATAATACCGATATCCAGGTCGTCCAGACGATCGGTCGGGTCTTAGTCTTGTTTAAGGTTTCCGCAAATAAGGATCTGCGGAACCTGTCGGAGCGCGTTGCGCGAATTTAAGGAAGTGTGCTTATGCAGCGTTGTCGAGTCATTGCAACCCCGCAGCCGCGGGTGCAACCAGAAACGGTGATGATGGAAAAACGGCGGCGGGTCGGAATTTACGGCGGAACCTTTAACCCGGTTCACAATGCCCACTTGCTGGTGGCGGACCAGGTCGGCCATACCCTGTCGCTTGATCAGGTTCGCTTTATGCCGGATGCCAATCCGCCCCACGTTGATCACAAGTCGGCAATTGATGCCGAGACGCGGCTGGCAATGCTCCAGCTGGCGATTAAGGATAATCCGCTCTTCGCAATTGAAGGAAGCGAACTGGAGCGGGGCGGCATTAGCTACACCTACGACACGATGAAGGATTTGATTGAGAAGAATCCGACCACCGAATACTACTTCATCATCGGCGGTGACATGGTGGACTATTTGAGCAAGTGGCACCGGATCGACGAACTGGTGCGCCTGCCCCGTTTCCACTTTGTCGGGGTTCGGCGGCCGGGTGCCAAGAACGAATCGGACTATCCAGTCATCTGGGTGGACGTCCCACCGGTGGGCTTTAGTTCCACCGACGTCCGCAACCGGATTCGGCGGGGGCAGTCGATTCGCTACATGGTTCCCCAGGCGGTTGCGAACTATATAAAGGAGCATCATTTATATCATGACTAGTGAGATTATTGACTATCGTCACCATTACGTTCCGCTGACCCGTGACCAGCTGGTTGACCGGCTTCACCAGGCCCTCAAGGAGAAACGCTTCCACCACGTCTTGCGGGTTGAGCAGACCGCCATTCATCTGGCCAAGCAAAACGGCGTGGACGTGGAAAAGGCCAGCATTGCCGGTTTGTGCCACGACTATGCCAAGCAGCGGCCGGATCGGGACTTCATCAATGAAATTCACCAAAAGGGGCTGGACCCCGAACTGCTGAATTATGGCAACGCCATTTGGCACGGGATTGTCGGCGCCGAACTGATCAAGGACGAGCTAGGCATCTGGGATGAGGACATCTTGAATGCGGTTCGCCACCACACGACCGGGGCGGCCGTCATGTCCAAATTGGAACAGGTCATCTACATGGCCGACTACATTGAACCGGCCCGCGATTTTGCCGGGGTGGAGACCGCCCGGCAGCTGACCGAGCAGGACCTGGGTGCCGGCGTGGCCTACCAGACCAAGCACACCTTGGAATACTTGATTGAAAATAACAAACCAGTGTACCCGAAGACGATTGAAACCTATAACGCCTGGGTACCAGCTTACGAAGGGAAGATTGACTAGATGGAAAGCAAACAGTTACTGGAAATGGTTGTCAAGGCTGCCGATGGACGGCGGGCCGAAGACATTGTTGCCCTGAAGGTGGACGAGATTAGCCCAATGGCCGATTACTTTGTGATCATGACCGGGGGCTCCGATCGGCAGGTTCAGGCGATTGCCAATGCCATTATCGAAAAGGCCCACGAAAACCAGGTCAACATCGGGAGCGTCGAGGGGAAGAACCATGCCAAGTGGGTCCTGATCGACCTTGGTGACGTGGTCGTTCACGTCTTCCGGGAAGAGACCCGGAGCTTCTACAACCTTGAAAAGCTGTGGTCCGATGCTCCGCTGGTGAACATCGACCAGTGGGTTAACGACTAATGATTTACCATAGCTTTGCCCAGCTGTATGATCAGCTCTTCGACGACCAGCTTTATGAGGACTGGGCGCAGTACACGCTGGAACACGGTGGCGAAAAGGCGACGACTATCCTTGATCTGGCAGGCGGTGCCGGTCGCCTGGCCGTTTTGTTGGCGAAAGCAGGCAAGGAAATGACCGTCGTGGATCTGTCGGCGGACATGTTGGCGCTGGCGGCCCAGCACGCCACCGCCGCGGGAGTTGAGCTAAACCTGCTCCAGGCGGACATGCGGGATCTTTCCGGTCTGTCCGAGTACGACATGGTGACCTGCTATGCGGACTCGTTTAGCTACCTTGATAATTTAGCGGACGTCACCACCAGTTTTCACCAGGTTCACGACCACCTCAAAGCAGGCGGCCGTTTTCTCTTTGACGTGATCACGCCCTACCAGACGGACGTCATCTATCCCGGCTACATGTACAATTATGAGGACGATGATCACCAGCACGCCTTCATGTGGCGCAGCTACGGAAATGATGAGGTTGAACACGGGGTGATTCACGACCTGGCCTTCTTTAATCAGCTGGACAATGGTCAATATGAACGGGTGGGCGAAACCCACTTCGAGCGCAGCTACCCGTTAGCCGACCTCCAACAGGCATTGGTTACGGCGGGCTTTAACCAGGTGCGTGTCAGTGCTGACTTTGGTCGCATGGCGCCCAACGAGGAGACGACGCGCTTGTTCTTTGACTGTCATAAATAGGGGATGAGCATGATGCAAGCAGTTGGCATGGTTGTCGAGTACAACCCCTTCCATAATGGTCACCGCTATTTCCTTCGCCAGGCAAAGCAGGTTACCGGCGCAGACGTCGCGGTGGCCGTGATGAGCGGCAACTTCACCCAGCGGGGCGAGCCGACAATCGTCGATAAGTGGACCCGCACCCGGGCCGCCCTTGAGAACGGGGTCGACCTGGTCGTGGAGCTGCCGATCTTTTCGGCCGTTCAACCGGCCCACCGGTTTGCGGCCGGGGCCCTGGCGATCCTGAACGCCCTGGCGGTGGACCAGGTCGCCTTTGGGGCCGAGCACCCCGACTGGGACTTTGAAGCGCTGGTGGCGGCGGAAAAGAACTTCGACGCCGCGGAGTTCAACCAGTATAACGCCACCTACGCCACCCAGTTCAACGAGCAGCTGGTCGCCCAGACCGGGGTGATGCTCAAGGATCCCAATGACATCCTGGCCTTTGCCTACACGAAGACCGTCCTGCGCCACCACTATCCGATGCAATTGCACGCGATTCAGCGGCGTGGCAGCGACTACCATGATCAGGAAATCCACGGGCAGATTGCCAGCGCCAGTGCAATCCGCCAGGCGGTCGCCACGCAGACCGATTTTTCGGCGACCGTTCCCGAAGTGATGGCACAGGGCTTGCGGCAGGTGAAACGGGTGCCGTCCTGGGAACAGCTCTTTCCGCTTCTGCGCAATCAATTGATTCAGGCCCCGACCGGTTATCTGGCGAATACTTATCAGATGGCGGAGGGACTGGAGAATCGGATGAAGGAGGTCGCCCAGCAGACCCTGGATTTTGCCACCTTTATCCACCGCCTAAAGACCAAACGCTACACCTATGCTCATCTTCTGCGGATGTGCCTCTATGCCACCCTGCAGATCAGCGAGGAGGAGATGGCGGCCCATCTTCAGCAGCCCTACATCCATATTCTGGGCTTTACCGATCGTGGCCGAGCCTACCTGCACCAGGTGAAAAAGGCGGTCAGCATGCCGATCTTTACCAAGGTCAGCCAGCAGATGCGCGATCACCTGTGCAACCTGGACTACCGGGCCGGCAAGCTTTACCAGAATTTTACCCCGGTCGAACAGGACCTCAGCCACCCGCCGATCATGCTTTTTGACCGGTAAAATGCCCCGGTGAGTGGGCCAGGAGCTGTCAAGGAAAAACCATTGACAAGCCTTCGGGGGACTAGTATAATTGCATACGTTGCATTAGGAGGTTAGTACGATGAAATGGTCGATTGCAGAGTTACATCGGTATCAAGATGAACCACTTCATATTCAAAGTACTTTTGATCTGAACGCATCATTGACGAAGCTGTTCCCGGATATCATCTTAGCCGTTGAACCGGTGAAGGTGGACGGGTACGTATCCTACGACGACGGGGATGTGACCATCAGTGCCAACGTCAAGACGACGCTGACGGTGCCATCCAGTCGTTCGCTGACTCCCGTTTCGTTACCGCTTGACTTTGACTTTACGGAGACGTATATTGATGATCGTGATCACTTTTCGCGCTACGAGGATGACGAGGTCGTTTTCCTCTTAAAGCCCGGGGAGCCGATCGACTTTGATACCGCACTAGCGGAGAACATCGTCGAGCAGGTGCCGTTACGAGTGCTTTCTGCGGATGAAAAGGCCGGTAAAGCCATGCCAAAGGGAAATGACTGGAGTGTTATTTCTGAGGATGACTATAAGGCCAGCAAGCAGAAAGATCAAAAAGTTGATCCACGTTTCGCGAAACTGCAAAAGTTATTTCCTGATCAGGATGATAAAAAGTAGCGGACGGTTAAAAACCATTTGTGGATAAATTAATCCTAGGAGGTGTCTAACATGGCTGTTCCAGCACGGAAGACTTCAAAGTCCAAGAAGAACATGCGTCGGGCGCACATTAAGTTGAACGTCCCTGGCTTAACTCCTTGCCCAAACTGTGGTGAACTTCGCAAGTCCCACATGGTATGCCCTAACTGTGGCTACTACAACGGCAAGCAAGTTGTTAACACTAACAACTAATTTGACCGATAAAAATCACCCACTAGGCGCCGGACCTGGGGTGATTTTTTGTTTTTAAAATTTAATAATTAGCTGGACTGGCTTTGATGCGTCGTGAAGATTTCTTGATTTTACCCTGGCTAAGGCTGGGGTTTATTAGAAAACTGTGATAAAATTATTTTGTTTTATTAATACGAACGTTCAAATTAATTATTAGCAGGTGAAAGTAATGAGTCGAATCTTAATTATCGAAGACGAAGAAAATTTAGCAAAGTTTGTCGACATGGAGCTCAAGCACGAGGGCTATGACACGGATGTCGAACTGGACGGGCGGGCTGGCCTGGACGCGGCCCTGAACCAGGACTTTGACGTGATCCTCCTGGACTTGATGCTGCCGGAACTAAACGGGATTGAGGTCGCACGGCGGGTCCGGGAAGTCAAGGACACCCCGATCATCATCATGACGGCCCGGGATTCCGTCATCGACCGGGTTTCTGGGCTGGACCACGGTGCCGACGACTACATCGTCAAGCCGTTTGCCATTGAAGAATTGCTGGCCCGGGTACGGGCACTGCTGCGGCGGATCAGCATTGAAGACGGCAACAACAAGGAACACCAGACCACGGTCAACTACAAGGACCTGACGATCGAAAAGGAAAACCGGGTTGTCCGGCGTGGCGATGAGGTCATCAACCTGACCAAGCGAGAATACGAACTGCTCTTGATCCTGATGGAAAACATCAACGTGGTGATGTCCCGAAAAGAACTGCTCAGCAAGGTCTGGGGCTACGATTCCAAGGTAGAAACCAACGTCGTGGATGTTTACATCCGTTACCTGCGGAACAAGATCGACCGGCCTGGCGAGAAGAGCTACATTCAGACCGTCCGGGGCACGGGCTACGTTATTCGTTCCTAAGGCTCGTGGTTAATTATGGATGAGAAAACAAGCGACCGTCGATTTATCTCCCTCAAGCTGAAGTGGGCCTTTGGGACGGCCGTGGGTTCACTATTCATCTTCTTCATTGTCGCCATGGCGATGTTCACCTCCTTCACGCAGCGGCTCTTCGATCAGGAGCGCGGGCTGCTTGACCAAGGGATGACTAATATCAGCCGCCAGTTGGGACAGGTGGATCACCCCCTCACCAAGCAAAATGTTCAATCGGCGCTGGTGCAGCACAAGACGGGGGGCGCCCAGTACCAACGGCCAATCGTTCAGGAATTGAGCGACGGGCACCTGGTCGTCAATGTATACAGCCCCAAGCACCAGACGGTCCTCAGCACTGGGCAGCCCATCACCAAGCCGGCCTTTAACGACCAGCATCGGGTCCAAATGAAGAAGGGTCCCGGTCACAAGATCATTGTCGGCCAGGCCCCAATTTACGCCAAGCAGGGCCATCGCTTGATCGGTTATCTTCAGGTGGAAAACAAGCTGAACGTTTACTACCGGAACTACCGGCAGCTGCGCCTTGTGATGATCCTGGCCCTGTGCCTGGTCGTCCTGGCCAGCGGACTTTTGGGCTACTTCCTGTCGATGCTCTTTTTGCGGCCCCTCGGTGACATTCATGACACGGTCAAGGTCATCAGCAAGGACCCCACCAAGAATGCGCGGGTACCAGTGCCAGCCCACAATGATGAGCTGGCCGAGCTGGCGACGATGTTTAACGAGATGCTTGACCAGACCCAGCGCTACATCAACCAGCAGTCACAGTTCGTCAACGACGTCAGTCACGAATTGCGGACCCCGATTGCCATTATTCAGGGCCACCTCGACATGCTGCAGCGTTGGGGGAAGGATGATCCAAAGGTCCTTAACGATTCAATCAACGCTTCTCTGGTCGAAACGGAGCGGATGAAGAACCTGGTGGCAGAAATGCTTGACCTTTCCAGAGCCGAGCAGGTCGACATCAACTACCGCGATCAACAGACGGTGGTCAACGACGTCGTGCACCAGGTCTACAACAACTTCAAGATGCTCTACCCCGACTTCGTCTTTACCCTTGATGATGACCTGAGCAAGCCGATCACGGCCAACATCTACCGGGACCACTTAGAGCAGGTGCTGGTGATCCTCTGTGATAACGCCGTCAAGTATTCAACCGAGCGGCGGGAGGTCCACATCTCGCTTTCACGGGGGATGGACACCGTTGAGATCGGGATCCAGGACTTCGGGGCCGGGATCCCACCGGAGGACATCGACAAGGTCTTTGACCGCTTCTACCGGGTGGACAAGGCCCGCAGCCGTAAGAAGGGCGGCAACGGGCTGGGCCTGTCGATTGCCAAGCGCCTGATCGAGGGCTACCATGGTTCCATCACCCTGGAAAGCTCTTTGGGCGCCGGTTCGCTCTTCCGGATCATTTTGCCGATCGCGAGCGACAAAGATACCAATTAGTATGAGAATTTAACAAGAGTCGCAATGCCAAGCACATTGCGGCTCTTTTGCCTTCCCCAGATTTATTGATTAAAAGCTTCTCATGTTCATTTTTTAATAAAGTCCGATAGCATATAATTAAAACGAAGCTACTTAAAAAACTAAAGTATATGCTTGGGGGAGTTGAATTTATAGTGGCTGAAAAACAACCTAAGTTAATCACCACACCGACCTTGGTGCTGATGATTATCTCAACGATTTACGGCTTTGGGAATGTTTCCATTGCCTATGCACAAATGGCCTACGCCGGGATGTTTTGGTACATCCTGGCCGGGGTCTGCTTCTTCTTTCCGTGCTGCCTGATGATGGCGGAGTACGGGTCGGCCTTTAAGGACGCCAAGGGTGGTATCTACTCCTGGCTGGCCGGTTCGATTGGGGAGAAGCTGGCCTTTATTGGTACCTTCATCTGGCTTTCGAGTTGGATCCTCTGGCTGGTCTCCAGTGCCTCGCGCCTGTGGATCACCCTGTCGGCCCTGCTCTTTGGGCACGACACGACGCAGCGGTGGCACTTCTGGATTTTTAATTCGACGGAACTGATTGGAATCCTGGCGATTATCTTTGTCCTCTTAGTGACCTTCCTGAGTTCGCAGGGAATGAACGGAATTACCAAGATTAGTTCCTTCGGCGGGGCCTTCATGATCGGGATGAACGCGATTTTTATCCTGGCCAGCCTGGTGGCAATTATCGCCAACAAGGGGGTTACCGCCCAGCCGATCCACGGCATCAGCAGTTTCTTCGAGTCGCCGAACCCGGCCTTTAAGACGCCGATTGCGGTGATCTCCTTCGTCGTCTACGCCATCTTTGCCTACAGCGGGATGGAAAACCTCGGTGGGGTGACCGACAGCATGAAAGATCCGGAGCACACCTTCCCGCGCGGCCTGGTGATTGGGTCGCTGCTGACGATCGGGAGCTACGTGCTGATGATTCTGATGACCGGTTTTACCGTCAATTACGACCACGTCATCGCCCGGCCGAATGTCAACCTGGGGAACGTAACCTACGTGGTCTTTGACCGCCTCGGTTACATGATGGGGGCCTCGCTTGGCCTGAGCCACGCGACCAACCTCCTGCTCGGCAACATCTTTACCCGACTGATCGCCCTATCCGGTCTGCTGGGGATGCTGGGCGCCATGTTCCTGCTGGTTTACTCGCCGATCAAGTCCTTCGTGATGGGGGCCAATCCAAAACTGTGGCCGGCCCGGGTGACGAAGCTGAACAAGCACGGCATGCCAGCCTTTGCGATGTGGCTGCAGGCGATCTTTGTCTGCTGCATCATCTTCCTGATTTCCTTCGGGGGTTCGGCCGCCAGCGCCTTCTACCAGATCCTGACCGACATGGTTAACGTTTCGGCCTGCGCGCCCTACATCTTCTTGGTCGGGGCCTTCCCGATTTTCCAAAAGAAGGAAATTCCGCACGACTTCGTGGTCTTCAAGAACCGTTTCTGGACCAAGGTCTTGGTAGTCTTCGTCGAAATCATTGTTTGCCTGGGAATCATCTTTACCTGCGTCCAGCCGATTCTGGACCACGATCTTCAGACGGCCTTCTGGACTGCCTTTGGTCCGGTCTTCTTCGGTATTTTGGCCTGGCTCTTCTACCGGCACGCGGTGAAGAAGAACCATTTGAATCTTTAGCCTGAACTAATAAAAAGACTGGTGAGAAAAATTGCTTTCTCATCAGTCTTTTTAATTAGTCAAAATTTTGGATCCGCTGGCGAACCAGGATGGCGGCGACGAGGCAGACGAGCAGCTCCGTCACCGGCATCGCAGCCCAGACCCCGTTGATCCCGAAGATTGCGGCCAGGATGAAGATCGCCGGCAGAAGGATCAAATATCCCCGCAGAAGCGAGAGGGTGAAGGAAGCCCGGGCGGCATTGATCGCCGTCAAGAAAAGGATGAACAGGAGGTTGAGAGCGCTGAAGAAGGCGCTGGTGAAGTAGATCGGCAGACCAACGCTGGCGTAGTGGACCAGCTGACTGGACTGGGAGGTGTTGAAGACCTCGATGATTGGCAGCTTGAAGACGATCAGGATCAAGAAGCTGACGGTTGCCAGGATCAAGGTGATGACCATTCCCGTCTTGAGGGCGGCGGTGACGTTGGCAAAGTGATTCTCCCCGTATTCCCGGCTGGCGATCGGCTGGACGCCAAGCGCGACCCCGTTGGCCAGGGCCAGGACGACGATGGCGATGTTGGAGATTACCCCGTAGGCCGCCACGGCGTAGTTATCCGCCAGCTGGAGCAGGACGTGGTTGAAGAAGTAAATGCTGACCCCGGTGCTGAGCTCGTTCAAGGCCGCCGCGATCCCAAGCTTGGCGGCCCGACCGATCGTTTTTAGCTGCGGCCGGCACCAGTGCAGCTGGAGTTGCCGCTGGGCAAAGTGGCGGTGGCGACTGAGGACGAGCAGACTGATGGCCGGTGAGAAGAGCACCGCCAATGCGGCCCCCTCCATCTTCAGCCCGCAGCCGAAGATGAAGAACCAGTCGATGAAGATCACTGAGATGGTCTCGGTGAGAGTGGCCTTCATGGTCAGGGTCGGGTTACCGTCATTCCGGACGAAATTAATCGAGATGTAGTTGCACATGTAGAGCGGGGCGGAGCAGGCACAGATCCGCAGGTAGATGGTGGCCATCTGCCGGGTCTGGTCGTTGGCACCGAGGAAGTTGACGACCGGGGTGACGAAGACGTTGATTAAAACGGCGAGGACGATTCCCAGGCAGGCCGCGAAGATGATCAGCTGGCTGTAAAGGTCCCGGACGCGCTCCGGATGCAGGACCTTGTTGAGCGAAAAAATGGTGGCGCCCCCGACGCCGAGCAGGAGCCCAAGGCAGTTGAAGACGTTAAAGAGTGGCAGGACCAGGTTGAGGGCGGTCAGCCCCAGTGCCCCGGCCGCAATCGAGATGAAGAGGGTGTCGATCAGCACGTACATCGACATCCCCAGGCTGGCGATGACGTTTCGCAAGACGTAGTGACGAACCTCGCCGGCAATTGTTTGTGTTGGCATGCAAAATTCCTCCCTTGGTCTTCCTCCCCCGCACGCGGACGCCTGTTGGAAAACGATTGTTGATTTGCTGCAAAACCCGGCGATCTTGCGACCCTTATTTGCTTTTTATCTTATCAACATTTCACCGACTTTGCATGTTAAATAATGATTCCGTTGCAATGGTCGACTTCGTGCTGGACGATCTCGGCGGCCAAACCGCTGAGGGTGAGGGATTGTTTTTGCCAGTTTTGGTTAAAGAACTGGACGGTGATCTGGTCAAAGCGTTGGGTTGGCCGTTTGCCGGACAGTGAAAGGCAGCCCTCCTTGGTCTGGTAGGGCCGGGCCTTGGCCGTAATTTGCGGGTTGAACATCACGACCGGCAGGGGGCCCAGCTGGGCGATGATGATGCGCTTACGTTCGCCAATCATGTTGGCGGCCATCCCGATGCAGTGGTCCTGGTGGGCGTGCAGGGTATCCATCAGATCCCGCCCAATTGAAAGGTCCTGCCGACTGGCTGGTGCGGAAGGTTGCTTGAGTTGCTGGACGTCGGTGACAATTGGTTTTATCATGTTTGTTCCTCCAGATAGTTAATGCCAAAAGAAAGGGGCTGAGAGCAATTCCCAGTCCCTTTAGTAATTACTAGTTCTTCTTGTGGTGCTGCTTGCCGGCATTGCGCTGCCGGTTGCGCTGGGCCATCTGCTGCGCCGAATTCGACTTCTTCAGCTGGTTGATGGCGTCGGCCGTCTTGGTGCTTGGCTGTGGATCAACCGTTGGCACCTTGACCGGGTGCTTCTTGGCCTCGGCGGCAATTTGCTTCCGAATCCGTGGCCGGTAGGCGTTGACCATCAGGGTTTGCAGGATGGCGAAGAGCCCACCGATGAAGAAGTAGAGCCCCAGGCCGGCCGACGAGGTCAGCGAAATGAAGAAGGTCATGACTGGGCTCATCCAGATGGCGGCCTTCATCTGCTTCTTCTGTTCTTCCGGCACACCGACCAGGCCGAGGTAGCTCTGAACGGCGTAGGCAATGAAGGACAGGACGGCAAAGAGAAAACTAGGCTTCCCGAGGGCGATGCCAAAGAAGGTGGCGTGGTAGAGGTCCGGGGAATAGCGAATCGCGGCGTAGAGGGCGGCGAAGACTGGCAGCTGGATCAGCAGCGGCAGACAGCCAATCCCCCCGGTCAGGCTGACGTTGTTGTCCCGGTAGAGGGCCATCATCTGTTGACTGACAGCGGCCTGTTCTTCCGGCGTCTTGGCAGCCTTTTGCTTGGCGGAGAGGGCCTTGATTGCCGGTTGAATCTGGGCCATCTTTTCCTGGGTGATCGTGGACTTCTTCATTTGCGAGAACATCACTGGCAGAAGGATGGTCCGGACGACCACGACGATGACGATGATTGCCCAGCCATAGTTGTTGCCCAGGTGGCTGGCCAGCCATTCCATCAGGTGCTGCATCGGCTTGGCCATGTAGTCATAGACGAAACCGTACGGCCGGCCGCTCTTCGTGGTGCGGACACAGCCGCTGAGCAGGAAGAGCATGGTTGTCATCAGACCGACCACGGTGAGTCGTTTGTGTTTCATTAAATTAATCTCCCTTATTAGTTAATCTCAGATTTAAGTAAACAGTACATATCTTACCCTAAAGCGGGCCAAAATTCCAGCTCAGAAGCGCACGCCAAAGTCAGGATAGGCCTGGAGCTTGCCGGTTGTTTGATCGACTTTTTCCACGATCGCATAGGGGTTGGGACCGGCAGAAAGCCGCTGGATGAAGCGTTCGACGACTGCTTCTTCGCCCTGAACCTCGACATAGACGCGCCCATCGGCTAGGTTCTTGACAAAGCCCTGCAGTCCCGCTTGCCGCGCCAGGCGCTGGGTGCTCCAGCGAAAGCCGACGCCCTGGACGCGCCCGCTGATGGTCAAATGACGATTAATCAAATTCTTCACCTTCTTAAGGAAAACTTATCAAAGCCGAGAAATGGTTAAAGATATTGTACACCAAGAACATGGTATAATTATCTTAAGAGAAGGAGATCGTTTTACTTATGGAAGAATTAACATCTGTTCACAACCAACACGTCAAGGACTGGAAGAAACTGGCTACCAAGAAGTTTCGCCGGCAGAGTGGGCTCTACCTGCTCGACGGCTGGCACCTGGTCAATGAGGCCGTCAAGTCTGGGATTGCGATCGTTCAGCTGATCGGGACGGCCGACCAGCTGGCGGCGCACCAGGACCTGTTCAGCCACGCCGAAGAGGTTTACAGCGTCACTGAAGAAATCATGAAGCACATCACCGAGACGGTGACGCCGCAGGGGATCGCCGCCGTGGTGGCCCTGCCGGATGCCCATCGCCTGCCAACGCAGCCCATCACCGGGGCCTGGCTCTTCTTAGACCGGGTTCAGGATCCGGGCAACGTGGGTACAATGGTGCGGACAGCCGATGCCGCGGGCTTTACCGGGGTCGTTGTGGGTCAGCGCAGTGCCGACCTCTTTGGCCCCAAGGTTGTTCGTTCCATGCAGGGGAGTCAGTTCCACCTCCAGCTCTTTGAAGGCGACCTCCACAAGTGGATTGCCGACTTTAAGCAGCTCGGGGCACCCGTTTACGGGACCCAGCTGAATCCGCAGGCCAAGAACTTCCGGGACGTTCACCCCGGCAAGACCTTCGCACTGATCATGGGCAACGAAGGTCAGGGGATGAGCCAGTCCCTGCTCGACGAAACCACGGATAATCTCTACATTCCAATGCGTGGGGAAGCCGAGTCGTTGAACGTTGCGATTTCTGCCGGGATTTTGATGTTTCAGTTGAACCAGTAGCTACTTACTTTTGATAGGCAAAATTATTTATTTTTGGCGCTCCATCGTGTAAGATGATCTTAGCCAATAGAAAAGGGGTATTCTATGAAATCAAAGAACGAATGGCGCAACGACCCGGAATACGTAGCGATCGTGCAAGACTTGCTGGACCAGCCGGCGGTCAAGAAGCTCGCTCACTACACCCAACACCATCACTCCAATCGTTTGCAGCATTCAATTGCGGTTTCTTACGATAGCTACCGGATTGCCAAGCGTTGGCACCTTGACTACCGGAGTGTGGCCCGGGCCGGGTTGCTTCACGACCTGTTTTACTATGATTGGCGGACGACCAAGTTTGATCTTGGGACGCACGCCTTCATTCACCCACGGGTTGCCCTGCGGAACGCGGAGAAGATTACGCCCTTAAACAAGAAGGAAAAGGATATTATCCTCAAGCACATGTTTGGCGCAACTCTGGCAGTTCCACGATACCCAGAGAGCATGATTGTTTCATTGGTTGATGATTTTGAAGCTGAGCACGAGTTCTTCAGTCCAATGCGTGCCAAGCTTCGTCGCCGGATTAAGAAACGGCGGATGCGGACTATTTGGTAGGAAGGAGAACGATAGATGCAAGGAGAAGCTAGTACGCCGGTTGTTGACGGGCCATGTAAACTGTGCCCACGGTTTACCAAGACCTTTATGATGTTGGGCAAGAAATGGAACGGGTTGATCATTGAAACCCTGCTGGAAAAGGACACCCTGCGTTTCAAAGACATTGCCAACAGCGTCAGCAAGTGCAGCGACCGGGTCCTCTGTGAACGCTTGAAGGAGCTGGAGGACGACCAGATTATTGTTCGAAACACCTATCCAGGTACTAGCCGGGTTGACTATTCACTGACCGCCCGCGGTCGGGAACTAGCGCCCGTGATGAACGCGGTTCACGCCTGGAGCGATAAGTGGTGCTGATTTTTACCCTTGACCAATTGCGGGTGAGTGGCTAGAATATCATATATAGTTAAAAGCAATGACGGAAACTAGTAGTCGGGCGTGACTGCAAGAGAGCTGCCGGAGATTCTGCGACCGGCAGTCAGGATCAAGCGACGAATTTCATTTCTTGAGCTGATATGCAATGATATTCCGGTTGATCGCCGTTATTGATCTTCGAGTGTATAGATTTGATTCTATAAACTAGGGTGGTACCGCGAAGCTTCGTCCCTATTGGGGACGGAGCTTTTTTATTTACAAAAGGAGTGAAAGCATGGATTTGAAAGAGAAACTTGCTGACCTGCGTCAACAAGGACTGGAAGATATTGAAAATTCCCAGGACCTGAAGCGGATTAACGAAATCCGGGTCAAGATGCTGGGGAAGAAGGGGAACCTGACCGGTGTGCTGCGGGGAATGCGGGACATCAGTGCCGAGGAACGGCCCAAGGTTGGCCAATTTGCCAACAAGGTACGGGACGAACTGACCGCCGCTATTGAGGAACGGCGCGCAGCCCTGGAACAGGCGGCCTTAAATGAAAAACTGAAGGCCGAGACGATTGACGTCACCCTGCCCGGCAGTCCGGTTGCCCAGGGTCAGCCCCACGTGATCCAGCAGATCATTGACCAAGTGGTGGACCTCTTCGTTTCGATGGGCTATGAAGTGGCCGTTGGGGACGAAGTTGAGCAGGAAGTTTACAACTTTGAAAAGCTGAACCTGCCCAAGGATCACCCGGCCCGGGACATGCAGGATACCTTCTACGTGACGCCGAGCGTGCTGATGCGGACCCAGACCTCACCGATGCAGGCCCGGATGCTGGAAAAGCACGACTTTTCTAAGGGCCCACTGAAGATGATCTCCCCAGGGAAGGTTTACCGGCGCGACACCGACGACGCCACCCACAGTCACCAGTTCAACCAGATTGAAGGGATGGTCGTCGGCAAGCACATCACGATGGCCGACTTGAAGGGGACGCTGAAGGTTGTAGCCCGCTCCCTCTTCGGTGACAAGCTTGACGTCCGCCTGCGGCCAAGCTACTTCCCGTTCACGGAACCGTCCGTTGAAGCCGACATTACCTGCTTCAACTGCATGGGCAAGGGCTGTGCCATCTGCAAGCACACCGGCTGGATCGAAGTCCTCGGTGCCGGAATGGTTCACCCGAACGTCCTCAAGATGTCAGGGGTCGATCCCGAAGAATACGGCGGCTTTGCCTTTGGACTGGGTCCCGACCGGTTCGCCATGCTGAAGTACGGGGTCGACGATATCCGGAACTTCTACCAAAACGATGTCCGCTTCCTGAATCAATTTGACGAGAAAGGATAAGATAAATGAAAGTATCATACCAGTGGTTAAAAGAATACCTTGATCTGGACGTTGAACCGCGGGACCTGGCGGAAAAGATCGCCCGGACGTCCGTCGACATCAACGACGTTTACTCCTTAAGCGACGGATTAAAGAAGCTCGTCGTCGGTGAGGTCGTGGCCATGGAAGACCACCCGAACTCCGATCACCTGCACGTCTGCCAGGTCAACATCGGCGAAGAAGACCCGATCCAAGTGGTCTGCGGGGCGCCAAACGTTCAGGTCGGCAAGAAGGTCATCACGGCCTTGAACGGCGCCCGGATTGCCGACAACGTTAAAATCAAGCGCGGCAAGATCCGGGGCGTGGAATCCAACGGGATGCTCTGTGCCCTTCAGGAAATTGGCTTCAGCGACAAGATCGCCCCGAAGGCCTACGACGAGGGACTCTACTTCCTGCCGACCGATGCCAAGCCGGGCGATTCCGTCTTCTCCTACCTGGGGATGGATGACACGATCATTGACACGGACGTCACGCCAAACCGTGGTGACATGCTCAGCATTTACGGCAACGTTAACGACATCGCCGCCTTCTACGACCTCAAGCCTCACTTCAAGGAAGTGGCGGTTGAGGAAAACGATGACCAGGCAACCAGCGACCTGGTAAGCGTTGATATTAACGACCCAAAGGCAAGCCCAACCTACAAGCTGCGGGTCATCAAGGGCGTCAAGGTGGCCGACAGTCCGCTTTGGCTGCAGATTCGCCTTTGGAACTCCGGCATCCGGCCGATCAACAACGTGGTTGACGTTACCAACTACGTCCTGCTGAAGTACGGCCAGCCGCTGCACAGCTACGACTACGATGCCTTGCCGGGTCACGACTTCGGTGTTCGTCACGCCAAGGAGGGCGAGAAGTTCACCACCCTGGACGGGGATGAGCAGACCCTAAAGGCCAACGACCTGGTAGTGACGGTCAACGACCAGCCAGTTTGCCTGGCCGGCACGATGGGCGGCGAAGGAACCGCAGTGGCCGACTCCACGACCACGGTTGCCCTGGAAGCAGCCATCTTTGATCCGGTCATGGTCCGCAAGCAGGCCCGGCGCCTCGACCTGCACAGCGAATCCTCAATGCGCTTCGAGCGGGGTATCAACCCGGCCACCGTCGAGACGGCCCTGAACGAAGCCGCCGAGCTGATCAAGGAACTGGCCGGCGGGACGGTTACCAAGGGAATCGTCACCGGCAGCGAAAAGCCAGCCCAAAGCAAGCAGATTGTCCTTTCCCTGGCCAAGATCAACGACGTCCTGGGCACGAGCCTGTCACTGGCGGAGGTCGAAGATATCTTCCGTCGCCTGCAGTTTGGCTGCGAAACGGACGGGGCTGACCAACTGACGGTCACCGTTCCGGCCCGGCGCTGGGACATTTTCGTGGCCGCCGATCTGTACGAGGAAATCGCCCGGATCTACGGTTACGACAACCTGCCGGCAACCCTGCCGGTCATGACCCGCAACCACGGTGGCCTGACGGAACGGCAACGCTTCATCCGGGCCAGCCGCCACGACATGGAGGGGATGGGGCTGGATCAGGCCTTGTCTTACTCCCTGACGACGGTGGAGCTGGCCAAGCAGTTCCAGATCGATCCGGTTGCCGAACCGATGAAGCTGGACTTCCCGATGAGCTCGGATCACGTTGCGACCCGGATGAGCATCATCAGCGGCCTGCTGCTGGACGTTGCCTACAACGTTGCCCACGGTGTTGACAACGTCGCCCTCTACGAAGAGGGGCGGGTCTTCCTGCCAAAGGGCGGCGAACGGCCTGAGGAACAGGAACACCTGGCCGGAGCAATTACCGGTCAGCTTCTGACCAACGACTGGCACCATGATGACCGCCCGGTTGACTTCTACCAGCTGAAGGGGATCGTGGAGCGCTACCTGCACAACCTCGGCCTGGCCGGGAAGTTAACCTACGAGGCCGACCAATCACGAGCCGAGATGCACCCCGGCCGGACGGCCAACATCATGCTGGACGACCAGCTGATCGGCTTCATCGGCCAGGTTCACCCGGCAGTCGCCAAGTCCTTCAAGATTCCGGCGACCTACGTCTTTGAACTGAACCTGGAGAGCCTTATGGCAGCGCCAAAGATTGCCAACGTCTACCACCCAATCAGCAAGTACCCGTCGATCACGCGGGACATCGCGCTGCTGGTTGACCAGGACGTCACGAACGAAATGGTAACCGCGATCATCAACAAGCGCGGCGGGGCCTTTCTGAAGCAGGTTCACCTCTTCGACGTTTACAGCGGCCTTCACCTGCCGAAGGGCAAGAAGTCACTGGCCTACACGCTGACCTACCAGGATGATCACGACACCCTGACGGAAGACCAGGTCAACACCGCCTTCACGAAGGTTACCAAGGCCCTCGAAGATCAATTATCCGCTGAAATTCGTTAATTTGAGAATAATAATGTGAGGCTATTTACTGGTCCCACATTATTTGCTTTACGAGGAAAAAAGCATTGAGTAAAGAACAGCTGCGCCGCCAAAACCGGATCGTCATTGCCTTAGTGGTCGTCCTAATCATCGTTGGCCTGTCGATTCACCAGTATTTCAACTATGCCCTAAAGCCCGTCGATGCCGACAGCAAGCAGCGGGTGACGGTGGTGGTTCCTAAGGGCGCCACGGATCACAGTGTGGCCGTGCTGATGAAAAAGCACCACCTGGTGAGGAGCCAGTTTGTCTTTGACTACTACCTGCAGACGCACAAGACTAACGGGATCAAGGCGGGAAAGTTTCGCCTGAAGCGTTCGTCGTCGATCCCGGAGTTGGTAATGACCCTTCAGGAAAATCAGGCGGCAAAGAAACAATAGAGGATTGCCGAGCGCGGCAGAGTGCTATATACTATTGAGGATTAATTTTTTTAGAGGAGTTACACACAAGCAATGAGTACACAAAAACGGCGGCCGATTATCATCGGGGTAACCGGTGGCTCTGGGAGTGGGAAGACCACCGTCAGCAAGGCCATCTACAACCAGCTCCACGGCCAGGCCATTCAGATCATCACCCAGGACACCTACTACAACGACCAGTCGGAAATGACGATGGCTGAGCGCAAGGCGGTTAACTACGACCACCCGCTGGCCTTCGATACCGACCTGCTGATCGAACAACTGGCGGCCCTGCGCAACAACCAGGCGGTCGACATGCCGGTCTACGACTACAAGCAGTACACCCGGTCCAAGGAAACGGTTCGGGTTGAACCCCAGGACGTGATCATCCTGGAGGGGATCCTGATCTTAGACGACGAGCGCCTGCGGGACCTGATGGACATCAAGGTCTACGTTGACACCGATGACGACATCCGGATCATTCGCCGGATCAAGCGGGACATGGCCGAGCGGGGCCGGTCCCTGGATTCGGTCATCAACCAATACCTGGCGACCGTCAAGCCAATGTACCACCAGTTCGTGGAACCGACGAAGCGCTATGCCGACATCATCGTTCCCGAAGGTGGGGAAAACCACGTGGCCATCGACATTCTGACGACCAAGGTGCGTGACATCCTGGTCAAGCGCGGCCACACCCTGCAATAGAGTTTACAAGTCTGCGCAGGAATGTTAATGTAGCAGCTGGATAAAATATGAGGAGTGAAAATTTATGGCTGAAGAAAAACAATTTCCAATGACCCTCGAAGGGAAGAAGAAGCTGGAGGCAGAGCTGGAAGACTACAAGATGAAGCGTCGTCCAGAAGTTATCCAGCGGATCAAGATTGCCCGGAGCTACGGGGACCTCTCCGAAAACTCTGAGTACGAGTCTGCCAAGGATGAACAGGCAATGGTGGAAAGCAAGATTTCCCAGATCGAAAACATGCTTCAATACGCCGTCATCATTGACAACGAGGACGTCGACAAGGACGAAGTTTCGATGGGCCGGCAGGTAACCTTCCAGGAACTGCCGGACGAAGAACCAGAAACCTACGCGATCGTGGGTGAATCCGAATCCGACCCGCTGAACGGCAAAATCTCCAACGAATCACCGATGGCCAAGGGCCTGCTGGGTCACAAAATCGGCGAAGAAGTCGAGATCGACATTCCAAACGGCACGATGAAGGTCAAGATCCTGGACGTGAAGTAATTGCAAAAAAGAGGTTGGGCAAAACCCGGCCTCTTTTTTATTTGGCGGCCAGGCAAGATTCTTTGAACAAAGACCAATTGATGGTACAGTAAGTGATATGAAAGTGCTATCATAAGGTTAGTTTGATGGATGAAAAGGAGTTTTAAGCATGAAGTTAATTGTTACCGACGCGGCCGCCCAGTGGTTCCGCGACGAAATGAATCTGAAGCCGGGTGACGGCATCAAGCTTTACGGGAAGGTCTACGGCCGGACCGAGGTTCATCACGGCTTCTCCCAGGCCTTTGCCAAGAATAATAACCCAATTGACCCGGTCATGGAGGTCGAAAAGGCGGGCATCAAGTTCTACGTCAACGAGGTGGACGAGTGGTTCTTCACCCGACTGATCACCACCGTTGATGCCAATGCGGATGGCCCGGTCTTCCACTTTGAGCACGAGGGCGACGACACACCGGACGTTGCCGGCCTGACCAGTGACAACGCCGACCATTCCGACAACCAGGCCGACGCTTCGACGGGGGCTTCTCAACACCAACAGAAATAAAAAATAACCGCCCAGGAAAATTCCTGGACGGCTTTTTTAAGCTATCGAATCTGAGACCCGACAAATCCGCAAATTTACGCAAGTTTGCATAAATTTCAAGATTTGTCGGGTCTCAAATGGCTAAAATGTCGAATTTACTTTACGAGTCTGCCGCCGGTGCAGGTACCAGCAAGCCCCCAGACTGACCAGGCTAACCACGGCACCCAGAATCAGGAACGGCGGCCGGTAGTAGAACTGAACCCGGTGCTTGCCGGGGCTCATCGGAATCGCCATGAAGGTGCCAATGACCGTCCGCGGCGTGACGCTTTGGCCATCGACCTTGACGTGCCAGCCCTTGGCCGTCGGAATGGTGGTCATGAGTACGGACTGGCCGTGGTGAATGTGGACGTGCCCGCTGATCGAGGATTCGGAATGATGATCGATCTTGAGCGGTGACTGCTTGAGCGTCTTGAGGCTGGCGTTAAACGGTCGTTGATTGAGCCGGTAGACGCTGACGTTTTGCAGCCAAACGCTGGTCTTCTTTAGGCGTAGGGTGATGGTGATCGGCTTGCCCTTCTGGTGGTGGGCCAGGTTGATGACGACCGTGTCGCGGTAGGTGTCGTACTGGGCGAAGTCACGCTTGTTGATACTGATGCTGGCGTTCTCCTTGACCTCGGGTCCCAAGGTCAGGTAGTAGGAATCGTTGGTCGGTGGGATGAACTTCAGCTGGATCGTCGCCGGCTTGAGCAGGTTTTGCTTGCGGAAGGTCGTCCCCGTGATCTGTTCGGCCGACTGGACGTTCGTGTACTTGACGGAATTGAAGTTTTGAACGGTGAAGAGCGACTTGTTGATTGGCCGGCCAGCCAGCGCCTGGAAAATCTGGGACTGGTAGCTGAGCGGGTCAAGGGTGGCCTTGGCGAGTTGGAAAATCTCCGAACTTGCGCCAAAGGCAATTGGCAGGGCATCCTTGTTCTTCCGGCTGGTGATCATGCTGGTTTGGCCTACCTTAGATTGGGAACGCCAGTCGGGCCGGTAGCCGGACAGCGGCATGATTTGGTCGCCGTTCATGATTCCGTGGTGCTTGGCCGTCATGGTGTACTTAAAGCCCAAGAGAGCATCGGTGAGTTGGGTCCCGTTGTCATAGCTGACGAAGCCATCCCCGGCCGGCTGCCCGATTGCACCCAGAAAGCTTGGCTGGAGCGGTTCCAGGGTGGAGCCGAAGTGGTCGGCGGAGTAGAAATCGCTTTGCATCGGGTCGTCCTTGGTTCGCATGAAGGTCTTGGCAACCCGGTAGAAGCCAGTATCCTTTTTCTTTAACTGATGACTGGCCTGGTTGAGTTGGCTGGTGTACTGGCCGAACTCGTTTTGCGAAACGTAGGCAATCTTGTTGAGGCTGGTAAAGGCACTGGTGGCCACGTCGCAGGTGATGACCAGGATCAACAGGAGGTCATAGAGCCGTGGCGAATTGCGACGGGCCAGTACCAGGGTTGCCAGGGCGATCACCACGAAGCCCAGCCCGATCATGCGCTGACTGGTCGAGAGGTAGGAAAGGTTCAGGCGGTCGGTTTCCCAGCAGATGAGGATGCTGACTCCCAGCAGAATCAAGGCGCCCCACCACTTCAGCTGGAAGTTTGGCTGAAGGGTTTTGGCCGCCAGCAGGATGCACCAGAAGCTGAAGAGGAACGAGAACCGGTAGGGGTACCAGACCGGGAATTGGCCGGCATGCCAAAGCAGGTCCAGCGGCTCGTAGCAGAAGGAAGCAATGAAAAAGATCGT
This sequence comes from Limosilactobacillus sp., assembly GCF_022482365.1. Lineage (NCBI taxonomy): Bacteria > Bacillati > Bacillota > Bacilli > Lactobacillales > Lactobacillaceae > Limosilactobacillus > Limosilactobacillus sp. The sequence continues at coordinate 704,405 of NZ_JAKVPE010000001.1, read as the reverse complement.
CACCAAGAGGGCCACGAGACGTTGGCGCCAGTTGACCTTGGCGTTGAAGAAGTAGAGGATTGCTCCAATCAGGAGGAGCATGCCAATGTAGATGTTAGGCTGACCGCTGGGCATCTGGTTGAAATTGAAGGAACCGGGGACGAGCTTGCCCAGCATCTTGAGTGGGTTGTATTCCAGCTTGCTGCTGATACTGGTCTCGGTATAGGTCCCCTTGCTGGTGGTCAGCGCGTAGGCGGTCGGTAGGAGCACAACGGCGGCAATTCCCGCGCTGAGGACCGAGCTGACCAGGTAGGCACCACAGGTTTTGAGTCGGGCCTTCCAGCCATTCAAGACCGGCAGCTGCCAGAGAAGGACGAGCAGCGTGAAGATGCAGATCATCCAGGCCATGTAGTAGTTGTCGATCAGCATGACGGCCAGCCAGGCAACGTAGGTTCCCGGCCGCTTTTCGCGGATGAGACGCAGCAGCCCCCAGGTGATCAGTGGCAGGAGGATCAGGGCGTCGAGCCAGATCATGTTCAACTGGTTGGCGATCATCCAGCCGTTCAGCGCGTAGGCGGTACTAAAGGCCCAGATCCGCGGTCCTCGCTGCAGGCTGGTCCGCTGGATCAACCAGGCCATGCTGAGGCCCGCCAGACCGTAGCGGACCAGCGTGAGCAGCATGACGCCGCTGGTCAGCCATTTTCCCGGAAAAGCCAGGAGCAGGAGATTGAGGGGGCTGAAGAGGTAGTAGGCATTCGTGCCAAACATCTCACCGCCCAGCCCCTTGCTAAAGGAATAGAAGAGGGCGCTGGGGTGGTGGAGGATGATGTTTCGAAAGTAGGCAAAGAAGTCGATGTACTGTTGGCCGAGGTCAACGGTTAAGAGACTGCTGGGGCCAAACGGTGCCATCTGACGGTAGGCAAAATAGGCTCCCATTAAAAATGCCGGAATTAAAAAAGCACCGGCGAGAATGAGCCTGTTGCTGTCTGTCCACTTATTTCTTGTCACAACCAAAATCCTTTCCAATTTTACTGTTGCCTATTATATAACGGAAAATAAGGCAAAATGGTGATTTAAGAATTAAAATTAATTAAATCATCGGGCATTAGAGTTCAATTTTAGTGCAATTAAGAGTATCATTTTTACGTTAGCGGTGAAAGCAATCTGCACTTACCGTGAAAATTTGGTAGAATGTAATCACCATCATGAAGGAGAAAAGATTCTCGTGAAATTCTTTGATCGTATCAAGAACAAGTTTAATTCCCGAAACAAGAAGAACCGCAGTGCCCAGTCGGTGATTCCGTTTCGGTTAAATTTTTTACTGTGGATTGTCGGCATCCTCTTGCTGGCGTTGACGATCCGGCTGTTTGACCTCCAGGTGTTGAACGGGAACAGCTATAAGGCTGAGGTTAAGCGTTCGGACACCTCAATTCAGACCAACAACGTCCAGCGGGGGATGATCTACGATTCTGAGGGGAAGGTCCTGGTCGGCAACCAGACGCACCAGGCGATTACCTACACGAAGGGACAAAACGTAAGTTCCGATGATCTCTACAAGATTGCCAACCGCCTCGGCCAATACGTCAAGGTCACCAACAAGAATTCACGACTGACGGACCGGAATAAGGAAGACTACTATTTGGCTGACAAGGGCCGGCTCAAGAGTGTCCTCAAGCACGTCAAGACGACCGATTCGATGAGTGATGACGATAAGTATAACAAGGCTTTAGACTACCTGGACAAGCACCCGGGTTCCTGGGAGCTGACGCCACAACAGAAGAACAATGCTCGAATCTACGCGGCAATGAGCGGTGCCTACTCGCTTTCGACCACCTATATTAAGGAAACTGGTGTAACGTCCAAGGAACTGGCGGCCGTTGGTGAACACCTAAACGAGATGCCGGGGGTCAAGATCGGGACTGCCTGGACAAGAAATTATCCGCAGGGCAAGGACATCCAATCCCTAGTGGGGACCGTGTCGACGACCGGGCTGCCGAGCGATGAGGTCAACAGCCTGCTTTCCCAGGGTTACTCACGAAACGACAGTGTGGGGCAGAGCTACATTGAAAAGATGTTCCAGGCAACCTTGGCCGGCTCCAAGTCCCAGACCGAGGTCACGACGAGTGGTAACAACGTGACGAAGGAAAAGGTCAAGTATAAGGGTAAAAAGGGTGACAACCTGGTCTTAACCATTAACTCCCAACTGCAGAGTAAGGTCCAGAGCATCCTGAAGAACAACTATTCCTCCGCCGGGAATAGCTACTCTTCCGGGGTTTACGCCGTAGTAATGGATCCTCACACCGGGGCCGTCCTGGCGATGGCCGGGATTGACCGGAACCCGAAGACCGGGAAGCAGACCGTCGACCAGATCGGGGCAATCAACCACCCAATCACTATGGGGTCGGTTGTCAAGCCCGCCACCGTGATGGGCGGTTTGATGAGCGGCGTCATCACGCCAACCAACAGTACCTTGACCGACCGGCCGATCAAGGTGCAGGGCGTTTCCACCAAGGCCTCCTGGTTTAACAAGACCGGGAGTGCCAACATGGCCGTTGACGCAGCGACCGCCCTGGAAGTTTCCTCAAACTCCTACATGATGCAGCTGATCATGAAGGAGGGTGGCATGAACTACACCGATAATGCCAAGCTGACCCTGAAGCCAAGCATCTTCCAAAAGGAACGCTATTACTTCAACATGTTTGGCTTAGGACAAAAGACCGGGATTGATCTGCCGGGTGAAACCTCCGGGTATGAGGGGCCGTCCACTCAGTCGCACGTCGGTTCGGCCCTCGACTTGGCCTACGGGAACTACGATGGTTACACCACCATCCAGCTGGCCCAGTATATGTCAACCATTGCCAACGGTGGGAACCGGATGCGGCCGTACGTCATTAAGGCCATCCGGGGAACCAAGAGCAACGGGAAGCTGGGACCGGTCGAGTACACCACCCAGCCGCAGGTCCAACAGGTTATTCCAGCGCCAAAGTCCTACTTCGACGTGGTTCGCCAGGGGCTCTATGAGGTTACCCATGGTTCCAACACCTACGTTACCGGGAAGGCGCTGTCGAGCGTCAAACCATCCGTCTCTGGGAAGACCGGGACCGCCGAAACCGTTTCAGAAGGGCACGAGACGACGACCTTGAGTTTCGCCGGCTATGCACCTTCCAACAATCCGCAGGTCGTGGTTGCCCTGGCTATTCCAGGATCGACCAACGATGACGGTGGAGCCAACCTGAACATGGCCAAGGAAATCTTCAACGCCTACTGGAAGACCGTTAAATCATCCAAGAGCGTCAGTGATGACTAAGGCTGTCAAGGAGATTTCCTTAACAAACTTTGGTAAATCACTAGCCAAATCAATCAATAAATGATATAGTTGTACGAGTTAGGGTTACGATAAATAACCAATTAAGATCAATTAAAGTTTGGAGGTTACAACTCATGCGTGTCAACATTACCCTTGAATGCACTTCATGCCACGAGCGGACTTACTTAACCAGCAAGAACCGTCGTCACAATCCCGACCGGCTTGAATTAAAGAAATACTGCCCACGGGAGCGTAAGGTGACATTACACCGCGAAACTAAGTAATCTTAGTTTCATCAAAGCAGCACCAGTCAATTATGATTGGTGCTGCTTTTTTCACATTTAGCCAACAACAATGAGGTGATCATGATGACGGAGAAAGAGAAGCAGGCCGCTGCTCAAACGGCGGCAATGAAACTGATGCTCAACGCGGGGGATGCCCGTAAGCTGGCCCAGGAGGCCTTGGCGGCAGCCCGGCAAGGTCAAATCCAGCCGGCAAACGAAAAGCTGGCGCAATCCCGAGAACTGTTGAAGGTGGCCCACAATACCCAAACGGAGCTGCTGACTAAAGAGGCCCAGGGTGATGGCGTGCCGTTTTCCCTCCTGACGGTCCATGCCCAGGATCACCTGATGACGGCGATCACCTATGTTGACCTGGCTCAGGAGATTATCGGCCTGTACGCCCGCCTGGACGGCCAGAAGACGAAATAGAAATTCCGTCCCTTGTGAAGGGAAAAACGCTTGCAAAAGCAGGGGGGACCTGTAATAATGTATTCTTGTAACCGTTTATCATTTTGCATAAAGGGGAGATTTGAGAATCATGACGTATTCTAAGAAGGAGCTGCGCCAGGCCTACATTGCCCGTCTGCAGCAGCTCGACCTTAACACGCGTCTGAGCGAGGAAAAACGATTAGTATCGATGCTCTTTAATCAACCGGAATGGATGAGCGCCAAGACGATCGGCCTGACCCTTAGCCAGTCATTTGAGATCGATACGGCACCCATCCTGCTCCATGCCCGGCATGAAGGACGAACGGTTGTGGTTCCACGGACGCTGCCGAAGCGCCAGATGGAATTCGTGGAGATCAACGAAGAGACCAACTTCGATGAATCCAGTTTTGGCATTCTTGAGCCGCATGACGGACGGGTTTATGCACCAGACGAGATCGACCTGATGGTGGTTCCGGGGGTTGCCTTCACGAAGGAAGGACAACGTCTGGGCTTTGGTGGTGGCTACTACGACCGCTACCTGAGCAAGTACCACGGCAAGACGATCGCGCTGGCACTGCCGACCCAACTGGCGGATGCGGGTGAATGGACCCCGGACGAGCACGATTTAGCACTTGACCGGGTCCTGACCCTGCCGGAGTGCTGATTATGCGTTCGCGTGAATGGGCAAAGGCGCCCGTGACCATTACCCTGATCGCCATCCAGGTCCTTGTCTACCTGGCGATGACCTTGGCGGGAGGTTCCACCAACTCGGCAGTCCTGATTCGTTTCGGGGCCCTGCAGCCGCAATTACTGCTGGCCGGCCAGTGGTGGCGCCTGATCACGCCGGTCTTTGTTCACATTGGCTTTACCCATATTCTGATCAACAGCATCACCCTGTACTTCATTGGGATGTACATTGAGCAGCTGTTTGGTCATTGGCGGATGGCGGTTCTCTACTTTGTCAGTGCCATTAGCGGGAACCTGTTGAGCGCCCTTTGGCTTTCCAATGGCATTTCAGCGGGGGCCAGCACGGCACTCTTTGGGCTGTTCGGGGCCTTCCTGATGCTGGGCGAGTCCTTCCGTGACAACCAGGCCATCCGCCTGCTGGCGCGCCAGTTTTTGATCTTGGTAATCTTAAACGTGGTTACCGATCTTTTTGTGCCGGGGATCGACCTGGCCGGGCACATTGGCGGCCTGATCGGTGGTTTCCTGATGGCCTACGTCGTCGGGGCACCCCGGATTGGCCACGTGCCGCCGGTTAAGCGAGTGCTTGCCGCGGCAGTTTTGGTAATCGGAATGGTCGGATTGTTTATGGAAATGGGCTGATTGAATGCATGAAAGTACACGAATTCCACAGGAGTATCGGACGCTATACGATGTTCAGCAGCTGCTGAAGGCCTTTGACGTCTTTGTTTACGTTGGCAAACGACTCTATGACATTGAGCTGATGGCTATCGAGCTTGACAACCTCTACCAGTCAGGGGTGATTGAGAAAGACATCTACATGAAGGCCAAACTGGTGCTGCGGCGTGAACACCGTGAAGAACAAAAGAGAGAGGAAACGGGACGGCTCTACTAGTCTCGAAGAAAGAAAGGAATTATTATGGCTAACAAGAAATTATTTGGTGTCGACCTTGGTGGGACGACCATCAAGTTTGCGATTTTAACGGAAAACGGTGAGATTCAACAAAAATGGTCAATTCGGACCAATATCCTGGATGAGGGTTCCCACATTGTTCCAGACATTATTGAATCAATCAACCACCACCTGGACCTGTACAAGATGGACAAGGACCAGTTCATCGGGATCGGGATGGGGACTCCCGGAACGATCGACCGCGAAAAGGGCACGGTTGTCGGTGCCTACAACCTGAACTGGAAGACGACCCAGAACGTTAAGGAAGCCATCGAAGAAGGAACCGGCATGAAGTTTGCCCTCGATAACGACGCCAACGTTGCCGGCCTCGGTGAACGCTGGAAGGGCGCCGGGAACGAAGGTGACGACGTGGCCTTCATCACCCTGGGAACCGGTGTCGGTGGTGGAATCATCTCCAACGGCCGGCTGGTCCACGGATTAGTCGGTGCCGGTGGGGAAGTCGGCCACATGATTGTTAAGCCAAATGGTTACCTGTGTACCTGTGGAAACCGCGGTTGCCTGGAGCAGTATGCTTCCGCTACCGGGGTTGTTCACATCGCCCAGGACAAGGCCGAAGAATACGAGGGCAAGAGCCGCCTGAAGGCCATGATCGACAACGGTGACGAGATCACCTCCAAGATCGTCTTTGACCTGGCCAAGGAAAACGACTACCTGGCAAACAAGGTTGTCGACGAGGTTGCCTACTACCTGGGTCTGGCCTGCGCCAACCTGAGTAACATCCTGAACCCTGAATACGTTGTGATCGGTGGTGGGGTTTCCGCTGCCGGGGACTTCCTCTTAAAGCGGGTTCGCGACAACTTTGAAAAGTTTGCCTTCCCAACTGTTCGGACGTCTACTCAACTGAAGCTGGCCGAATTAGGGAACGATGCCGGTGTGATCGGTGCTGCTTCCCTTGCTCGTCAGTTTGCCAATCAATAATTGAGGCGGGTGCATGATGATTTTAGGTGTAAGTCGAGGATTATTAATCTTCAATGCTGTTGTTATCATTCTCCTGCTTGTCTGGTTTGCGGTTTGGGGAATCCAGACCCTGCGGCGCAAGCGTTACGCCACGGTTTTGGACTCCATTGATTTCCACGCGGGAATGCGGAAGGCCCAGGTGATCGACCTGCGCCAGGAAAATGAGTTCAGGGCTGGGCACATTCTTGGCGCCCGGAACCTGCCATACATTTACCTGCGTCAGCAGTACAATGAACTGCGGCCGGACCTGCCGGTGTACATGTATGACCAGGGGATGGCCATCAGTACGCAGGCAGCGGCCTTTCTTGGAAAGCATGGCTACCACAAGCTCTACATCCTGAAGGGTGGCTACCAGGACTGGGACGGCAAGACGAAGAAGTCGAAGTATTAAAAAGGTGAATGAGAGTTTCTCATATTGCCTGATACAAAAAGCGGCTGGTGGAAAAATCCACCAACCGCTTTTTTACGTAGGCTTAAAATTTAGATTTGGTGAGCGGAACGACCCTTCCGGATGGCTGCCCGCCGGTTTTCGTCAAACTTTTCTTCTTGATCTTCCACCGGCTTGATGACCGTCTTGTGGAATGCGAGGGCCCCACTGGCAATGGCTGCGATCGTGGATGCGGCACCGATAAAAATCCCTTTAGTTAATGCTTTCATCAGCAATTCCTCCTTTAGTTATTAGCTTAATTCTATTATGATTTACTTAGGGTAGATTTACCAGTATTAAGCAGGAATTTCACAATAAATTATAAATTAAGGAAGCGGACAAATGACAAAAGTAGTAGCAATTGTGGGACCCACCGCGGTCGGGAAAACGGCCCTGTCGATTGAGGTGGCCAAGGCCTTTGACGGGGAGGTGATCTCCGGGGATTCGATGCAGGTCTATCGGCACCTCGACATTGGGACGGCCAAGGTGACGCCGGATGAGATGGCGGGGGTCCCCCACCACCTGATTGATATCTGCGACATCGACGAGCGCTATTCGGCCGCCATCTTTAAGCACCAGGCCGAATATCAGATTGAACAGATTGCCGGGCGCCACCACCTGCCGCTGATCGTGGGCGGGACGGGGATGTACCTGTGGACCCTGACCGACAACCTTACCCTGGGCCGGGACCACTTCGATGCCGAGTCCGCCCAGATTCGTCAGCACTGGACCAATGTTGCCGAGGAAAAAGGGGAGGCCTACGTGCGGGCCCACCTTGCCCAGCTCGACCCGGCGGCAGAAAGGGCAATTGCCAAGGGAAATCTGCGCCGGGTTATTCGTGCCATTGAGGTGGTTGAAAAGACCGGCCAGCTTTTTTCGGAACAACCTCACCAGGAGGCCCAAAACGACTACCTGCTGATCGGCTTGACAACCGACCGGGCCGTCTTGTACGAGCGCATTAATCGTCGGGTTGACCAGATGATGGCGGCTGGCCTATTGAAGGAGGCTCGCTGGCTCTATGACCAAGGTGGGGCAGAGCTGCCGGCGGGCAAGGGGATTGGCTATCACGAATTCTACCCCTACTTTGCCGGCGAGGTGGACCTTCAGACCGCGGTGGAGAAGGTCAAACGGGATTCGCGCCGCTATGCCAAGCGTCAGCTGACCTGGTTTCGCAATAAGATGCCGGTTCACTGGTTCGACCTGGTCAGCGGCCAGGATCGGCCTGAACAAATCAATGGGCTGATCCATGATTGGTTAATTAAATAAAGTTTAGTTGACGAAATAATTATAATTAAGTAAAAATACGATTATTGATTGACTTGTGCCGGAGCGGTTGGTATTCTTAGACACGTATTGAAAAGGTGATTGACAGGTTAATCGAATGGTAAGCACGAACGATTGGTATATGCCAAACTCAATAGTTGGCATTGGGTAATTATTCATGCCACTTAATAAAATTAAGCTGGATTACCGGTAGCTTTAGCGCAGTTGGTATTTTGAAAGGGAATGAAATTTATGGCTAAGCGAGAATATACAAAAGATGAAGTTCGTCAAATGGTGAAAGATGAAGACATTCGTTTCTTGCGCGTGATGTTCACCGACCTGCAGGGGAAGATCAAGAGCGTTGATTTGCCAGTAAGTCAACTCGACAAGCTGATGGACAACAAGATTATGTTCGACGGTTCCTCAATCGACGGCTTTGTGCGGATTGAAGAAAGTGACATGTACCTCTACCCCGACATGGCAACCTGGCTGGTCTTCCCATGGGGAGCTGAGCACGGGAAGGTTGCCCGGGTAATCTGCAGCGTCCACATGACCGACGGCACGCCGTTCTCTGGTGATCCACGGAACAACCTGAAGCGGGTGCTCAAGGACATGCAGAAGCTGGGCTTTGCCGACTTCAACATTGGCCCTGAACCAGAATTCTTCCTTTTCAAGCTGGACGACAATGACAACCCAACGGCAACCGTTAACGACCAGGAAAACTACTTCGACATGGAACCCGCCGACCGCGGTGAAGATTGCCGGCGCGACATTGTCTTAGCCCTGGAAAAGATGGGCTTCGACGTTGAAGCGGCCCACCACGAAGTTGCCCCTGGCCAGCACGAAGTCGACTTCAAGTACGCCAACGCCCTGGAAGCCGCTGACAACATTCAAACCTTCAAGCTGGTCGTAAAGACGATCGCCAAGAAGTACGGCCTGCACGCCACCTTTATGCCGAAGCCCTTGTCCGGCATTAACGGCAGTGGGATGCACCTGAACATGTCCCTCTTTGATCAGGAAGGGCACAACGCCTTCTACGACGAAAACGACGCCAACCAGCTTTCCCAGACTGCCTACCACTTCCTCGGCGGCCTGATGAAGCACGCCCGGAGCTTCACCGCCATCTGCAACCCAATCGTTAACTCATACAAGCGCCTGGTTCCTGGATACGAAGCACCGGTTTACGTGGCCTGGTCCACTTCTAACCGTTCACCACTGATTCGGATTCCAAGCGACCGGGGCATGGGGACCCGGCTGGAACTGCGGTCTGCCGACCCGGCTGCTAACCCGTACCTGGCGATTGCCAGTGTCTTGGAAGCCGGTCTGGATGGTCTGCGTAACGACCTGCCACCGGTTCACAACATCAACGAAAACATCTACACGATGAGCCTCAAGGAACGCCAAGAAAAGGGGATTGTCAACCTGCCTGATACCCTCCACAACGCCTTGAAGGACTTGGCTGCCGACGATGTGATCAAGAATTCTTTGGGTGAACACCTCTACGACAGCTTCATGGAAGCCAAGACCCGGGAATACGAAGGCTACCGGCAACACGTTTCTGGTTGGGAACGCCAGCAATACATGGAATACTAATCAAAACAATTGAACACCAAAAGGGCAGTGGAACAGAATTCACCAGCGAGTTCTGTTTCACTCCCTTTTCTTGTGCCGGCGACTTTTGATTGACAAATAGCTGCTTTCAGATACAATTATACTTGTTGTAATAGCGGCTTTTTACCGCTAATTAGTTACTAAAGGAGAATCTATATAATGGACAAAAAGGTCAGAGTTCGGTATGCACCAAGTCCAACCGGTTTCTTGCATATTGGAAATGCGCAATCAGCATTGTTTAACTACTTATTTGCACGCCACTTCGACGGCACGATGGTTCTGCGGATTGAAGACACGGATACTAAGCGCAACGTTGAAAATGGTGAAGCCAGTCAGCGGGACAACCTGCACTGGTTAGGAATCGACTGGGATGAAGGTCCGAACAAGCCAAATCCAAAGTACGCACCATACCGGCAGAGCGAACGGAATGCACAGGGCATTTACCACAAGTACATCCAGGAACTCTTGGACAAGGGGATTGCCTACAAGGACTACACGACCGAAGAAGAACTGAAGGAAATGCGTGAACGCCAGCGGGCCAACAAGGAAGCTCCGCACTACGACGGTCGGTGGTACGGCAAGAGCGAAGAGGAACAAAAGGCAGCCGAAGCTAAGGGCTTGAAGCCAACCATTCGCTTCCACTTCCCAAAGAACCACGACTATGAATGGGACGACATCGCCCGGGGCCACGTTTCCTTCAACTCCGACAACCTCGGTGGGGACTTCATCATTGAGAAGTCCGACGGGATGCCAACCTACAACTTTGCCGTTGTCGTTGATGACCACTCCATGGACATCACCCATGTGCTGCGTGGTGCTGACCACATCTCCAACACGCCAAAGCAGATTGCCATTTACGAAGCACTGGGCTGGGAACACCCGACCTTCTGCCACATCCCGTTGATCTTCAACCCGAAGACCGGGAAGAAGCTGAGTAAGCGGGACAAGGACACCCTGCAGTTCATCAGCGAATACAAGCGTCACGGTTACCTGCACGAAGCAATCTTCAACTTCATCGCCTTTTTGGGCTGGTCACCAAAGGGCGAACGGGAAATCTACTCCAAGGATGAACTGATCAAGGTTTACGACCCCGACCGGATGTCCAAGGCCCCAGCCTACTTCGACCAAAAGAAGCTTGACTGGATGAACGGTCAGTACATCAAGCAGATGGACATTGACGAATTGACCAAGCGGACCATGGAACTGGTTGCCGAAGGGGAAACCGACGAGGCCAAGCGCCTGCAGTCAATCCCTGAAGACCAGCTGGAAAGCCTGCTGAAGAAGACCCTCGGCGTTCACCAGCGCGACGTTGAAAAACTCCTGGAAGTAATGCAGTACGCCTGGGACTACTACAACGTCTTGAACCAAGAGTTCGACTACGACCAAATCCTGGCTAAGGACGGCTTCACTAAGGAAGACGTTACGGCGGTTCTGCAAAACCTGCGGGCTAAGATTGCGGAAGGTCGGACCGACTACGCAGCGGCCATCAAGGAAGTCGGTAAGGAAACCGGCATCAAGGGTCGTTACCTCTGGTTCCCACTGAACTTCGCCTTCACTGGTGCCATCTCCGCTCCACAGATTTACCAAATCATGGACATCTACGGTGAAAAGACCAACCTGGCCCTGCTCGACCGGATGATTGACGCCCTGAAGTAAAAAGATTATTAAAGTCGAATGGCATTGCTGCCGTTCGGCTTTTTTGTAACTGGGCTTGACCAGTATTGCACAAATCAGTTAGGCTATAAGTAAAGACAAACTGACGAAAGGATTTGATAAGCAATGGTTGAGATGAGTAAACACATGCGAACGACGCTGAAAGACGTGCCGACACTGAAGATTTTTGATTTTTCGAGCTACGTGGCACAGATCCCGGACGTGATCAAGTTTACGGTGGGTGAGCCGGACTTTAACACGCCCAAGTACATCAAGCAGGCGGGGATCCGGGCAATCGAGAACAACCGGACCCACTATGCGTCGCAGCGGGGGACCGCTGGCCTGCTCCAGGCGGTTTCCGATGCCCTCAGCGATCGTTACGACCTTCACTATGATCCCAAGACCGAGATTCTGATTACCAACGGGGTCACCGAGGGGGTCTACTCGGCGATTGCCGCGGTTACCAATCCTGGGGACGTTGTTTTGGTCCCGACACCGACCTTCTCCATTTATGGCCCGGATTCCTTAATTAATGGTGCCGAGCCCGTTGAGGTTGATACGTCTGTGACCGATTTCAAGCTGACGCCGGAACTGCTGCAGTCTTATCTGGATAAGTATGGCGACCGGGTCAAGGCGGTAATTATCGTTAACCCGTCCAACCCAACCGGGGTCGTTTACAGTCAGGAGGAGCTCGATGCCCTGGCTGACTTGATTCGCGACAAGCCGATCTTTGCCATCAGCGACGAGATCTATAGCGAGCTCAACTACGATGGTCACTACGCTTCGATGGCCAGAACCCTACCGGAGCAGACCATCCTGACGAACGGCCTGTCGAAATCCTACGCCATGACCGGTTGGCGGATTGGCTACCTCTGCGCGCCAAAGGCAGTTACTGCGCAAATCTTTAAGGTACACTCCTTCATCATGACCGACGTGGCCACCTTCACCCAGGACGCGGCCGAGGCAGCCCTGCGTGGGGGCTTGGATGCCACTCGGGAGATGGACCGGCAGTACGTTGAGCGCCGGGATTACATGCGTGAGCGCCTGGAGAAGATGGGCTTTAAGTGCTCACGGCCGATGGGGGCCTTCTACATCTTCGCCAAGATTCCGGCCTTCCTGGAGCAGGATGACACCAAACTGATTTATCAAATGGCCAAGGAAGCCAAGGTTGCGGCCGCAGCCGGGGCTTACTTCGGTGCCGGGGGCGAAGGCTACCTGCGCTTCAGCTACGCCACGGCGATGGACCAAATCAAAGAGGGGATGGACCGGCTCGAACGCTTCTGCCAGGAACAACAGAAATAAGTAAAAAGTGAGTGGAAAATAATCATACGTCCCACGGTTACGACGCGGGGCTAGCCTTTGGTTTTCCACGTTATCAAAAAAGCGCAAGCGACCAAAAATCGCTTGCGCTTTTAAATTTGGATTGTTTCAAAAAGCTTAGTCGCTCAGTTTCTTGGCTTCTTCGTCAAGCTTTGCGAAACCAGAGCCATCAGGCTTCTTGCTCCCACGCTTTTCCATAGCCTTACGGGCCATTTCCTTACGTTCTTGTTTGCTCAGTGCCATAATTAACTTCGCCTCTTTTCGAAACGCTCCGTCTGAGAACAGATATTATACATCTGTAAAATATCTGTTACCTATATTATAATTCAAATTATAAAAAAGGCAAGATTGGTCAATTTAATTGTTAAGAAAGTCCTCAATTGACGATTTGCTTCTTTAAAATTTCATAAAAATTGGCTAAGATTAGACTAGTATTCAAAACAAGGAGACATGTTTATGGCAAGTGAAGAAAAATCAAGTCGCGCCGTAGATGTTAGTCAGAAGATTAAGCACCGAATTGCGACCAAGGTGAAGTATCTGCAGGCCCTCAACCAGGCCATTGATGAGCATCAGGATCGGGAAGTTTACCGCCTTTTGGACAACCAGCGGTACGCCAAGGAAATTGAACACCGTGAGCAGCAGCCCAATGACGAGGGCGTGATGAGCCTCGTCGACGACCTGGCCGATCAACTGAGCGATTACCTGAGCGTCAACCTGATTAATTACCTGGGCAAGGCCTACCCATTCTTCTACTACGAGGAGTATCAGACCGGCCACTACCGGATTTACTTCGGGAACTGGTGGGACCGACGGCGTTTCGGTGAACTGGACGTCCTAAACGTTCGCTTCTCCTTTGACCAGACCGAATATGACATGCTGAAAGAATCCTTCAAGCTGGCACGGGAAAACAAGCGCTACAACAGTGATCGGATCGACAAAATTTCCAGTGAAAATGATCACCTCCAGGACCTGATTGACCACCAGCGGGAGCGCGAAGAAAAGAAGGCCGATATCCAGGCCCAATTAAAGGACATTAATTCACACTCCGGCCTGTTTGAATCCAGCCGGAACCGGGAGACCAGAGAAGAACTGGTCGGTCAGTTCCAGAAGCTGGAGGATCAGGAAGAAGAAGCACGGACGGCGGCCCAGACGATCAAGGAAAACGAGCAGGTCGTCCTGGCCCTCTCCAAGGAAAATACCATTTTAAGCTACGAGCAAAAGAGCATCATCGACACCTTTGGCAGTTTTGAAGATTTTGAGCTTGCCAACCGCAATCTCTATGCTAATTACCTGGAAAGCCTGGGTGGGCAGGATGCCGACGGAAAGCAGGTGAGTGAAGATGACAAGTAACAAGATCGTTGATTCACCATCCGCCCGGGTAACGGCGCTGGCGGACTCTTTTAAGAGTGTCCTCAAACGGGGGCAACAGTACGTCGACCTTTTGGATCAGCTGGCCGAAACCGACCAGGCAAGTGACCTGCTCGATGCAGCAACGGCGCTGACCAAGTTGGATCTTCACAACGCCTTCATCGATTTTCCGCAGCACTACCAGGCGGCCGACTATTACATGCTCTTCATGGGACGCCTACTCGAAATGCACCAAGTCGATGCTATTAAGGTAAAGGAAAATGGTCAGCACCAGTTTGTGGCGACCATTGATCCGCTTGACGATGCCGTCTTCAAGTTTGAAGTCGGCGGCAATGGGGAGGCAGCCTTCACCGAGCAGCACCAGGCTCAGCCGCTGTTTTACCTGAACTTTAGCGACCGGCTCTTCCAGTTCAATAACCGGGCCCTGGTTAACTACTTCATTGTTTACGCCCTGAAGAAGCATTCCGATCTTGAGCTGCGTGACGCCATCAAGCCGCTGATCGAGTTTGCAAACGAACTGGCTAGCGACCTGAACTTCACCATTAACCTGGGGATCCTGAACACGGCTAATGATGAACGCTTTAAGCTGCGTGAACCCGATTTGAAGCTCACGGTAATCGACCGGCTCTTTGTCCGCACGGCCGAAACCGACTACATGCTGATGAACCTGCCGCATAACAGTGGGGCCGAGCTCCTGCTGGATCAGGGGATCAAGCTGGACCTTTCGTTCGATCCCGATGATTACAGCCAAGAATGGGCCTTCCAGGTGAAGGATCCCGGCGAGCAGGTCTCCTTCTTTGATATTCTGCTGCACTACAACCTGGTTCGGCAGTGGTACCTCAACGACCGGTCAGCCCTGGCAGTCCGTTCCGAGGAAATGGTGATTGTACCTGATGACGATGACCAGCAAGAAGAGGTAGTCGCCACTTCGGAGCCAGCAGCAACGGAGAAAGCGGCTGAGACGACGGATTCATCGGCTGAGGATGCGGTCGCCAGTGAAAACGAAGAGTCAGTAGATAAGGAAGATTAATTGTGTTAGATATTACGAAGATGCTGCACGCGGTGGTCGACTTGGAATACGCGATTGACGATCACCAGGAACTGTTGATTGGCCCAGACGCGCGTCGGCAGACGATCATCGTTTGGCTTGATACGCAGCTAGCGGCCTTTGCCGAAGATGGGGCCTGGGCAAAGGTGCTCACCAAGGCGCCGGTTGATCGCGCGGGACTTAAAGATCACTACCTGAAGAGCCTAGCCTTGATGCTCTTGTACAGTGCCAAGCAACAGTGGACCCAGCTGGTGGTGATGGACGAGCCAACCTGGCAGCGGATTGTTAAGGCCCAGCCTTCGACCAAGTTGGCGGACCTCAATAAGGAATACCTGGCGGTCAAACATTTCTTGAGCGGGGCCTACTATAGCCATCGTCAGGAGGACTTTCGCCACGCCTGGCACCTCCTGCTCAAGATGGGAATAGTTGATTTTGGCCTTCAACCAGCTGATATCGAGACAAGTTACCAGCAGTTGATGCGGGACTTACACGCTGAGTTCGCCGAATAGATAAAAAGATCCTGATTCATTTTTGAACCAGGATCTTTTTTATGAAGTAAATCAAATTACGCGTTTCGATCGTGGGCGGCAGCACTGTGCTTGCCAGGTTCCTGAAGATTGGAAATCACGTTGCCGACGATTGAGCCAACTAAAATTAAAACAATAATTGCAAATGGTAACATAATTAATCACCTCAAAACATCTTCTATATAACATTATTGTTACTAATGCCAAAATTTGCAATGAGTTTGTAACATTAATTGGGTGATCTTAAACAATTATTAACTAAATGAACATAAAAAAGCCTCAATTTCCAAGAAACTGAAGCTTTGACACACCAATGGCACACTTTCTGCACACCATTAAATTTTTAAATGTTGATATACCGGGCTTTTTTAGCTCGGATTCAATGAGACGAGTGGGGATTGAACCCACAACCTTCGGTTTAGAAGACCGATGCTCTATCCAATTGAGCTATCGTCCCAAACAGAATTAAGTATATAATCTGTTTACCAGTCATGTCAACGGCCTTTCATCCTCTATAATTTTTTTATTAGAATAAATAGCCTTATTATTTGACAAAGCGCTTTCATAGTCATTATACTTTACATAGGTAGAAGTATATCAATAAGGGGGAACTTAAGCTTATAATGAAGGGATGATGATTTATGGCTGTTAATAAAACAGACCCGCGCGTGATCAAAACTCGTAATAGTTTACGCAAGGCTCTTGTTTATCTGATGCGTCGTGAAAAGATCGAAAATATTAGCGTGCAGAAGATCACTGAAACTGCCAACATCACCCGAGGAACTTTCTATCTCCATTATCGTGACAAACAAGACTTTATTGAGTCTGCCATGAAGGACATCCTTGATGACTTCTTTGACCAGGTAATGGTTGATAGCGAGGACTATAGCTTGTCAAAAGAGCGGACGGTGCAGGTAATTTCTCTGCAGAAGGCATTTCAGTATATTGAAAACAATGCCGATATTTTTGATGTTCTTTTGAATAACGAAAATAATACCGGCTTCTACGAACAGTTCTACAATCGCTTGGCCGATTATTTGACCACTTATGGTAATGTTGTTAATGATAATCAAAAACAGCTTATGGTCCCTGTAAATTTGCAGATTTCCTTCATTGTTTCAGCGTTTCTTGGATTAATCAGTCACTGGCTTGAGGATGAAATGATCTACACCTCACGCTACATGACCCAGAGCACCGAGAAGATGTTTGATACGCTTAACCGGGAGGGCGCTCCGCTAGTCGACTTTTTTGGTGGCGAGAAAGAGTCGGTTTTAGAAGAGATCTAGCCAGAACGGTCTGACGACAGTCACTGTAGCGGTGACTGCCGTTTTTTAACTTTTTGGTTGACGCTGCTCATAAAATTTGCTATTATACAAACGTTGTATTTGTGAACCAACAACTACAACCGCGCGTTATCAAGTTCAAAGCATTAGCTGCTTGATTCGGCGAGTCTTAGATATTAAGGAGGTGCACAATATGTACGCAATTATTGTTACTGGCGGCAAGCAATACAAGGTTGAAGAAGGTAAGTCAATCTTCGTTGAAAAGCTTGATGCTAAGCAGGGTGACAAGGTAACTTTTGACAAGGTAATCCTGGTCAGCGGTGACGACACCAAGATTGGTACGCCATACGTTGACGGTGCCGCTGTTGAAGGTACTGTTGAAAAGCAAGGCAAGGAAAAGAAGGTTGTAACCTTCAAGTACAAGCCAAAGAAGCACACCCACACTAAGCAAGGTCACCGTCAACCATACACTAAGGTAACGATCGACAAGATTAACGCTTAATGCGGAGGTGAGGTCATGATTCACGCAAGCTTTCAGCATGATGCGAATCAGCGAATCACCGCTTTTAAGATGACCGGGCATGCCGATGCTGGTCCTTATGGTCAGGACATCGTCTGTGCAGCGGTCTCGGCACTGTCAATCTCCACGATCAACGGTTTGGAACAGGTTGTAAAGTCCCAGCCGCAGGTGAAGCAGGACAGTGCTAACGGTGGCTTTTTGGAGGTCACCGGGTTGGGAGTGGACCACGATAGTCAGCTCCTGCTTACAACTTTCCAGAATGGCCTTTTAGACATCCAGGAAAGCTATCCTGATAACATTGAAGTTCAAATGTTAAAATAGTTCATTTCCGGAGGTGAACAACTATGATTATGGATTTGCAATTCTTCTCCCACCACAAGGGGGGCGGTTCCACTGCCAACGGTCGGAACTCAGCTGGTCGTCGTCTTGGTACCAAGGCTGCTGATGGTTCTGTCGTAACTGCTGGCTCAATCATCTACCGTCAACGTGGTACGCACATTCACCCAGGTGAAAATGTCGGCCGTGGTGGTGACGATACCCTTTACGCAAAGATCGCCGGTGTTGTTAAGTTTGAACGCATGGGCCGTGACAACCGTAAGGTATCCGTTTACCCGGTTGAAGCTTAATCAATAAGAAGCACTGCTTATTAGAGCGGTGCTTTTTTGTTTACCCGAATTCTAAAGTATAATGGAAGAAAACGGCTGGAGGAGAAAACAATGACCCGAATTGAACGTCTACAAAAGCGCTTGCCCAAGCTGTACTTGGACGCCTTTGTCATTACCGATCCCGCAAACATCTTTTACCTAACCGGCTTTCAACTGATGGCTGGCGATGGCTACCTGCTCGTCACGACCAACAATGCGATCATCGTTTCTGATGATCGTTACGAGCTGGCCTTAGCCGAGTTCGAAAACGATGAGGTTGTGGCGACGATCACCCGCGATTACTACGGGGCCCTCAATCGAATCTGCAAGGCCCTTAAGGTAACGGTGCTGGGCTATGAGGATACGGTTTCCTACCGCCTCTACGACATCTTGGACGAGGTGATGGAAGCAGACATCGTTCCTTTTACCAACCTGATTGAGAAGATGCGGCTGATCAAGGACAGCGATGAACTTGCTCGGCTGCAACGAGCTGCCGACCTGGCCAGTCAGGGTTATCAGTACCTGCTGACCCAGGTTCATCCAGGAATCAGCGAGCGCCAGTTGGCCAACCGGCTCGACTTCTGGATGAAGGAGCATGGCGCAAGTGGCGCTTCCTTCCCGACGATTGTGGCCAGCGGTGCCAATTCGGCCAAGCCGCATGCGACGGCCAGTGATAAGTTGATTGCCGATGGCGACGTCGTAACCCTTGACTTTGGCTACTTTGTTGATGGCTACACCGCCGATATGACGCGGACCTTTGCCGTCGGCTCCATCGATCCGGAACTGCGGGACATTTACGAGATCGTCAACACCGCTCGTCAGCAGGTGATCGATCATGTTCAGGTGGGCATTCACGGGGACAAGCTGGATGCAGCGGGCCGGCAGGTGATTGCCGACGCCGGTTATGATGACGAATTTAACCACGGAATGGGCCATGGTATCGGCCTGGCCGTCCACGAGTTGCCTGCCAGCTATGGCCCCAATGCCAGCGACGTTCAGCTGGTCAACAACGAGGTGCTCACGGTCGAACCCGGCATCTATGTTCCAGAGCTCGGTGGGGTCCGAATTGAGGACGACGTGGTGGTAACCCACGGCGGACCGCGGGTATTGACGACGGCGCCGACCGAGCTGGTGATCGTCGATGATTAATAAAATGGAAGAGCTTGCCCGCCTCTATGCTGCCATCGATGAGCGGGGACGAAGCGCCATCGAGCAGGGAAAAGAGGAGCTTGATTCCTACCTGGCGGGGCAAAAAATAGATGGGCGGCGCGGATTAACCCTGCTCATTCACCTGCCCGCCCACCTGAGTCGCAACATCAGCTTCAGCTTGCAGAGCTTGAAACAATTAGCGCCGGATAGCTATTACTACCCGGCCGCGGACATGCACATCACCGTCATGGACCTGCTAGGCGCCCGGCCCGATATTGACTGGTCAACGGTTCCCCTCAAAGAATACTGTGCCGTCGTTCAAAAGTTGGCTGCCCAGACCGCACCATTCGACTGGCAGTTGGCGGGTCTGATCGCCAGTCCTGGTGCCATCATGGTGAAGGGAACCTACTCCGCCAACCTCGCCGTCTTCCGTCAGGAGTTGCGTAAACGCCTGGCAGACGCGGGCCTGCCGCTGGCGGAACGCTACCCGACGATTTCGGGACACGTCACAGTAGCCCGCTTTGCCCATCCCCTGGAGCAACGGACACAATTGCTGCAACGGTTGAAGGCGGATGCTCAGCTGCCCTTTGGCGAATTCCGGGTACACCAGCTGGACCTGGTGATTCACGACTGGTATAATCATCATTCCAAGCTGATCGACAGCTTCCAACTGACCGGTGAACATTGATTTTTAGGGTTGTTTAGTGCAAAATAGAATAAGTAATCTAAAATTAGGGTGATCCCTAATCGCGAAGAGAAGTGGAGGACTAATAATGGCAGAAGATTCAAAGATTATCCTCAATAACGATGATCAAAGCCTGGGAACGATCCAGATCGCCCCACGGGTATTAGAAATCATCGCTGGTATTGCCGCCAGCGAGGTAGAGGGCGTCTCCAAGATGTACGGCTCCTTTGCCAGCAGCGTCAGTGAGCTGCTGGGCCGTTCTGACTTTCGGCGTGGCGTAAAAATTGTCAACAACAATGACGACTTGACGATTGACGTCGACGTTTACGTTGAATACGGGGTTTCCGTTCCGAAGGTTGCTGAACTGATCCAGAAGCGGATTAAGCAGCAGGTGGCCCTGATGACCAGTCTGAAGGTTACTGAGGTCAACGTGCACGTCAAGGGCGTGGTGGCTGCAGAACAGGACCAGTCCGTGGACCCGAACGATATTTTTGGCGAAAAGAAAGATGACAAGGAAGCGGGGAACAATCAATGAGCTTAAATCGACACCAGATTCGTGAGGAAGCCTTTCAGGTTTTGTTCGCGTTGCAGACCGATTCTGACGCGGACTTAGCGACGATCTACCAGTCGATTCCGCATCACGACCGCAAGGAGATTCCCGCCTACCTGCAGACCCTGGTCGAGGGAGTTTCCGAACATCAGGGCGAGCTTGATCAAGAAATCAGCTCATTGCTGGCCTCCGGTTGGACGATCGGGCGCCTTGCCAAGCCCGACCTGGTAATTTTGCGGTTAGCCCTGTTTGAAATGCAGTACGTTGATGATGTACCAACTGCCGTAGCGATTAATGAGGCCCTGGAGCTCACCAAGACCTTCAGCAACGACAAGTCCCGCAAGTTCATCAACGGTGCCCTGGGGAAGTTCGAACAACAGTTGGAAAAGTAAGCTAACAAAACGCTGATTTCTTCAAAAACGAACGAAATCAGCGTTTTACTATGGAATAGTTCCGTTAAAGGCGTAAAACATGTTAGAATAAAGACCGATATCTAGTTTTTTAGAGGAGGATTTATAATGGCAGAGATTATTGACGGAAGACAGTTAGCAAAGGAAGTTAATCAGGAGACCAAGCAGCGGGTCGATAAGCTGCTCGAACAGGGGATTCAGCCCGGAATCGTGGTGATCCTCGTGGGTGATGACCCGGCGAGTGAAATTTACACCCGCAACAAGCACCGCAAGGCAACCAAGCTCGGCTTCAAGTCGATCCTGAAGAAGTTCCCCGCTGACGTCGACCAGGCGACGGTGATGGCCGCCGTTGAGCAGTACAACGCGGACGATTCAATCGACGGTATCCTGGTTCAGGAACCACTGCCTGACCAGCTGGACGGGTTGGCAATCACCAATGCCATCCGTCCCGACAAGGACGTGGACGGCCTGCACCCGCTGAACCTCGGCAAGCTGTACGCTAACCAGCCGGGCCACTATCCGGTAGCCTGCACCCCGCGGGGCGTCATGACCATGTTCGACCGCTACAACGTTGAGCTGGAGGGGAAGAACGCCGTGATTGTTGGCCGGAGCATCCTGGTCGGCAAGCCAATGGCCGCCCTCCTCAACAATGCCAACGCCACGACCTGCCTGACCAGCATTCATACCGTTGATCTGCCGTCCATTACCCGCCAGGCAGATATCCTGATCGTTGCTGCCGGTTCCCCGCACCTGATTAAGGAAGAGGACGTTAAGGAAGGTGCCGTGGTAATTGATGTTGGCATCAACCGGTTGGCATCTGGTAAGCTTACTGGGGATGTTGACTTCGAGAATGTCAGCAAGGTTGCCAAGCTGATCACGCCCGTTCCCGGTGGCGTTGGCCCAATGACCATCGCCAGCCTGATGCAGCAGACCGTCGACATGGCAGAGTGGCGGCATAATGGATAGGAGTAAGTACCTGACGGTCAGCCAGCTGACGAAGTATTTGAAGCTGAAGTTTGACCGCGACCCTTACCTGCGGACCGTCTACCTGACCGGTGAGCTTTCGAACTTTCGCCTGCGGCAGCGGCATCAGTACTTCAGTTTGAAGGACGACCATGCCGTAATCGACGCGGTGATGTTTGAGCGTGAGTTTCGCCAGGTTAAGTTTCGTCCCGAGGAGGGGATGAAGCTGCTGGTGGTCGGCCACGTCGGCCTGTACGAACGCAGCGGCCGCTACCAGATCTACATCGATCAGATGGAACCGGACGGGGTTGGCTCGCTGTACGTTGCCTTTGAGCAATTGAAAAAGAAGCTCCAACAGGAGGGGCTTTTTAACCTGCCTAAGAAGCCGCTGCCGCTTTTTCCAAAACGAATTGCCGTGGTGACCAGCCTGGACGGAGCCGTAATCCGCGACATCAACACCACCGTGCGCCGGCGCTACCCGATCGCCCAGGTGGTGCTCTACCCGACGGTTGTTCAGGGAGAAAAGGCCGCGGCCGACATCGCCCGCCAGATTAACCGGGCCAACGAGCGGGGGGACTTTGACACCCTGATCATCGGCCGCGGTGGGGGCTCAATCGAGGACCTCTGGCCGTTTAACGAGGAGATCGTCGCCCGGGCCATCGCCAACAGCAAGATTCCGGTGATTTCCTCGGTCGGCCACGAAACCGACACGACGATTGCCGATCTGGTGGCCGATCGCCGGGCCGCTACGCCGACCGCGGCGGCCGAATTGGCTACCCCGGTTTTGACCGATACCCTGCTGGCCATTCAGGACAGTCAGCGGCGGCTGGCCAATGCCATGCGCAACCGGATTGAATTTGCCAAAAAGGAGCTGGCTAAGCAGACCCAGAGCTATATCTTCCAGCAGCCGCAGCGCTTATACGAAAACTATACCCAGAAGGTCGATCAGCTAAGCCAACAATTAGTCCAGCTGGAACAACAGACCTTCCTGCGCCTCCACAACCAGGTTCAGACGGTGACGGGCCAATTAATGAACCAGTCGCCCCTGCACCGGGTTAAGCAGGATCAGCAGCTCGTTTCGCAATTGAACAAGCAGCTGCAGACCGGGATGGTGAACAATTACCAGCGCCGCCAGGAACAGGTGCAGAGCCTGATCCGGCAGCTGGATTCACTGAGCCCGTTGAAAATCATGGGTCGCGGCTATTCATACGTGACGAAGGACCAGCGGGTGGTCAGCCAGGCCAAGCAATTGACGGCCGGCCAGCACGTTCAGCTGCACTTTGCCGATGGCCAGGCGGACGCAGAGATTACGAAAATCAAGGAGAATTAACTAATCATGGCAACAAAAGAACCAAGCTTTGAGGAACAGCTCGCCCAGCTGCAGCAGATCGTCAACCAGCTGGAACAGGGCAACACCCCCCTAGAGGAGGCGCTAGAACAGTTCCAGACGGGGATTAAGCTTTCAAAGTCCCTGCAAAACAAGCTGACCAGTGCCGAAAAGACGCTGGGGCACCTGATTGACGACGACGGCAACGAGCAGGTTTATGAAAACAACACCGATGACCCGAGCAACAACGGCGGTGGCAACCGTGGCTTTGGCAGCGGCGATTCGGTAAAGGGGTAAGAAGAAATGGTTGCTTCGCTTGCTGAATTGAAGAAACAGATTGATGATTACCTCGCCGCGCACCTAAAGGCCGACGTTGATCAGCAGACGCTCTACGAATCGATGAACTATTCGCTAATGGCGGGTGGCAAACGGCTGCGGCCGGCCCTGACCCTGGCAACCGTTCAGATGCTGGGTGGCGAAGTGGACGCGGACGTCATGCACGCCGCCACCGCCCTGGAGCTGCTGCACACCTATTCGCTGATCCACGATGATCTGCCGGCGATGGACAACGACGACCTGCGCCGGGGGAAGCCAACTAACCACTGCAAGTTCGGTGCTGGCATGGCGACCCTGGCCGGCGACGGCCTGTTGACCCTGGCCTTTCAATGGGTGAGTGATAATCACTTATCACCCGCCGTGCGGGCCGAATTAACCCTGGCCCTTGCCCAGGCGGCTGGTCCCGCTGGGATGGTGGCCGGTCAGGCACGGGACATCGAGGGTGAGCACCAAAGCCTAAACCTGGACCAGCTGCGCTACCTGCACCGCCAAAAGACTGGCGCCCTGCTGCGCTACGCCGTTTTGGCCGGGGGAATCATTACGGAGCAATCGCGGCCCGTCAAGGCTGCTCTGGCCGACTTTGGGGCCCAGTTTGGTCTGGCCTTTCAGATCTACGATGATTTGATGGATGTCCTGGGAACCACGGAACAGATGGGCAAGCACGTTCACAAGGATGCCGGCGAGCACAAGAACACCTACCCGGGCTTGCTGGGGGTTGGGGGAGCAAAGCAACAGCTTCAGCTCGCCCTGGATCAGGCCCGGCAGGCACAGCAAAGCCTGAGTGAGCTGACTGGGAAGTCATTTGCCGGGTACGATCAGTTTCTCGCGTATTTTAAGTTGTAAAGGAATTAAGGATGGAAAAAGAACGAGTAGACGTTTTATTAGTAAGACAGGGATTATTTGATTCCCGTGAACAGGCGAAGCGGTCGGTGATGGCCGGCGAAATCCTGGGCAAGAACAACGAACGGCTTGATAAGCCCGGCCAAAAGATTCCGGTAACCACCACC
Source organism: Limosilactobacillus sp. (assembly GCF_022482365.1). Classification (NCBI taxonomy): domain Bacteria; kingdom Bacillati; phylum Bacillota; class Bacilli; order Lactobacillales; family Lactobacillaceae; genus Limosilactobacillus; species Limosilactobacillus sp. The sequence goes on along the minus strand of NZ_JAKVPE010000001.1, from coordinate 679,704 downwards.
CTCCACATGAAGGGGCACAAGATGCCCTATGTCAGTCGCGGGGGCTTGAAGTTGGCCAAGGCTTTAAAAGTGTTTAACATCAGTGTTAAGGACAAGACGGTCTTAGACATTGGCTCTTCGACCGGTGGCTTTACCGACGTGATGCTGCAAAACGGGGCCAAGCTGAGCTATGCCCTGGACGTGGGGACCAACCAGCTGGTTTGGCAGCTGCGCGAAGACCCGCGGGTGGTGGTCATGGAGCAAACCAACTTCCGTTACAGTAAATTAGAAGACTTCACCCACGGTCAGCCCGAGTTTGCCTCGATCGACGTTTCCTTCATCTCACTGCGGCTGATCCTGCCGCCACTGGCCCAGATTCTGCCGGTGGGTGGCGAGGTCGTAGCCCTGATTAAGCCCCAGTTCGAGGCGGGCAAGGAGCACGTCGGCAAGCACGGGATTGTTCGTGACCATAGCGTTCACCGGGCGGTCCTGGAGGAAGTTCTCCACTTTGCCAACGAGGATCATTTCGATGTCTTGGACCTGGACTACTCGCCAATCAAGGGCGGTCAGGGGAACATCGAATTTTTGGTTCACCTTAAGCTCGCGGATCGACCGGGGAAAACGGCTGCGAACGTTGATATTGACCAGGTCCTGGCCGCAGCGGATGCCGATTTAAATCAATAGAAAAGTAGGGATATTTATGAAAAAGGCTGAGCGTCAGCAAAAAATCAAGGAGATCATCACCAGCGAAAGCATTGAGCGACAGGAAGACCTGGTTAAGCGCCTGAATGAAATGGGCCTGCGGGTAACGCAGGCGACAATTTCCCGTGACATTAAGGAAATGCAGCTGGTGAAAATCCCCGCCGAGGATGGCGGCTACCGGTATGACCTGCCGACCTATCATCGGCAGAGCGATGAGATGCAGCTGATGGATGTCCTCCAGGATAGCCTGGAGCAATTGAAGGTCAGCGATCGTTTCATTGCCATGACGGTCCATCCGGGGAATGGCCCCGTGGTGGCGGTCTTATTGCGGCGGGTCAACTACCCGACGATCTTCACGACGATTGGTGATGACGCCAGCGTTCTGATTGTCTGCGTTTCCGCGGAGGCTGCCAAGGAACTCTGTCAGCAACTGAAGGAATTGGCTAATCAATAAGGTAGGGTGAGCACGTGCTTCAGGAATTAACAATTGATAATTTAGCAATCATCAAGCACCTGACCCTGGAGTTTGCCGACCAAATGACGGTCCTTACCGGGGAAACCGGGGCCGGGAAGTCGATCATTATCGATGCGGTCGGGCTCCTCGCCGGTGGCCGGGGCTCGCAAGAATACATCCGGCGGGGCGAAGATAAGCTCAACGTCCAGGGCCAGTTTGCCATTCCAAATGACCCGAGCTTCGACCGGCTCCTCGACGAGCTGGGGATTGATCATGAGGACGGCACCCTGATCATTTCCCGGGAGATTCACCGCAACGGACGAAACACGATCCGGGTCAACGGTGAATTGATCAATACCACCATGCTGCGTAGGATTGGCGCCCACCTGGTTGATATTCAGGGGCAAAATGAGCACCAGCGGCTGATGCAGCCGGAAACGCACCTGGGGATGCTGGACCAGTTTGCTGCGGAAGCGGTGACGCCCCTTCTGGAGAAATACCAGGCCCACTACCAGGACTACGTTAAGCTCAAGGCGGCCGTCAACAAGAAGCAGGCCAACGAGCAGCAGTGGGCGCAGCGCCTCGACATGCTGCGCTACCAGGTCAAGGAAATTGAGGCGGCCAACCTGAAGCCAAACGAGGAGGACGAGCTGACCAGCGAGCGCGATCGGCTGGAGCACTTCCAGCAGATCAACAACGCGCTCCAACAGGCGGTTGCTACCTTCAACGAGGGGGAGGCCCCGGTGCTGGACCAGATCGCAACGGTCATGGACGCCATCAACGGCATCGCTGACTTTGATGATGCCTACGACCAGCTCAGCAAGTCACTCAACGACGCCTACTATGCCCTCCAGGACGTGGCTAACGAGGCCGGCTCCCAGCTCGACCTTTTGGAGTTTGACGATGGCCGCTTAGCCGAGATCGACCAGCGCTTGACGACGATTGGCGATCTGGAGCATAAGTATGGTGACACGGTGAAGGATGTTTTGGCTTACTATGCCAAGATTAAGCGCGAACTGGACTCGATGGAGACGGCCGCGGATGACAACTCCGACCTTGAGGCCCGGCTGAAGGCCTCGGCTGCTTCGCTTAAGCAGCTCGGCAAACAGCTGAGTCAGGTGCGGCAGCACGCGGCCCACGAGCTGGCCAAACGGGTTCACCAGCAGCTTCAGGAACTGTACATGTCCAAGGCGGATTTTGAGGTCCACTTTGCCAACCACCCGGCCGATCAATTTACGCCGACCGGGATTGACGAGGTGGAATTCTACATCCGCACCAACCCGGGTGAAAACATGGGGCCGCTGGCTAAGATTGCCTCCGGCGGGGAACTCTCGCGGATCATGCTGGCCCTCAAGACGATCTTTGCCCAAAATGAGGGCGTAACCAGCATTATCTTCGACGAGGTTGACACCGGGGTCAGTGGCCGGGTGGCCCAGGCAATTGCCGACAAGATCAAGGTGATTGCCGCCCACTCCCAGGTGCTGTGTATCACCCACCTGCCGCAGGTGGCGGCGGTGGCCCAGCACCACTTCTTGATCAAGAAGGGCGTCCACGACAACCGGACAACTACTAAGGTAACCATCCTGAGTGAAACACAGCGGGTTGATGAACTGGCCCGGATGCTCTCGGGTGAAAAGGTCACCCAATTGACCCGGGAACACGCCCAGGAATTGTTGGAAATGGCCCATCCGCACCAGAACTAAGACACAAAAAAAGACGTTTACCCTGAAAATGGATAAACGTCTTTTTAGCTTTCGGCTGGCACGTTGCGGCTGCTTAGAGGTTAGCGATATAGCGAATCTGGTCGAACGTGACCACGTAGACAGTGTTCTTGCTGGAAATCAGGAAACGGTCGGCGGTTAATTGCTTAACCCGTCCGTAGACATTGACCGGGTATCCCTCCGCGGTCTTCGGCATTAATTGAAAGAAGACGGTCCACTGGTCGCGGATGACCCGGTCGAGAAAAAGCTGGCGCTGACTTGCCGGCTGGGGATGAAGGAGTTGGACCTGCTGGGTCGGTGCTTCACTATCGAACAGACGGTGAATGGTCTGGTTGAGGAGCTGTGGGGCTTTTTTAATAAGGGTAGGTTGGTTAAACTGTTGCATCGTGCGAATGCCTCCGAACATTTGTTTGTGCTTATAGTATACGAACATCCGTTCAGAAATGCAAGGGTCAAGATTGAATTTTAATGATTCCATCTTGGTCGGTTGATTTATCGGGCTTTTTAGTGCATTATAGTTACTAATACGTTAATTTTTCGATGAGGGAGCAATCTAATGGCAAATCGTGGTATGTTAATTGTCCTTTCGGGACCGTCCGGCGTTGGTAAGGGGACCGTCCGTAAGGCAATTTTTGATTCAAAAGACAATGACTTTCAGTACTCGGTATCGATGACGACGCGGAAGCCGCGCCCGGGTGAAGTGAACGGGGTCGACTACTACTTCGTTACTAAGGAACAGTTCGAACACGAGATTCAAACCGGTGGGATGTTGGAATACGCCAAGTATGTTGACAACTATTATGGTACCCCATTAAAATATGTTAATGAGACGTTGGATTCCGGGAAGGACGTCTTCCTGGAGATTGAAGTCAACGGTGCCATGCAGGTTCGTTCCAAGGTTCCGGACGGGGTCTTTATCTTCCTGACGCCACCCGACCTGGACGAATTGAAGCACCGGCTGATCAACCGGGGAACCGACAGCATGGACGTCATCAACAAGCGGATCCACAAGGCCTTTGGCGAGATCCAGATGATGCAGAATTACGACTATGCGGTTGTAAACGACGAGGTTCCGCGGGCGGTTGAAAAAATCAAGGACATTATCCGGACGGAACGGCTGCGGGTTACCCGGGTAATGCCACGGTATCTTGAAATGTTAGGAGACTCAAGAAAATGATTCTTTATCCATCAGTTGACGAATTATTGAAGCGGATCGACTCTCGTTACTCGCTGGTGATGCTGGCAAGCAAGCGGGCACACGAACTGGACACCGGTTCCGCCCCGCTGCTTGATCATTACGAATCCAGCAAGTCCGTTGGGAAGGCCCTGGAAGAAATCCTGGCCGGCAAGGTCACGATTGATCCGGACGAGACGGAAGACTTGCAAGATTAACGAGCACGGATGCAATTTTACGGGGACTGTTCCTAGCCACTGGCCGGGAGCAATCCTCTTTTTTAGTGCCATTTGATGATATAATCAGTGGGTAGAAAATTAAACGGGGTGACATGATGGCAAAGGTTACGGTATACATTTCAGGAAGCATTGCTGCCTACAAGGGAATTGAGGTCGTGCGGGGCCTGCAGAAGCGGGGGCACACGGTCCGGGTTGTGATGACCAAGGGAGCCACCCAGCTGATCGGTCCGGCCACCCTGGCTGCTTTGACCAAGTACCCGGTGCTGACCGATCTTTGGCAAGATCAGACGCGGCCGATTCCCCACATCGAGCTTGCGGATTGGACACAATTAGCCGTGGTGGTGCCGGCCTCTGCCGACCTGCTGGCCAAGATGGCTAACGGCCTGGCCGACGATGCCGCCTCGACGACCCTGCTGGCTACCAGCGCCCCGAAGATGGTGGTACCGGCGATGAACAGCCACATGTGGCAGGCGCCGGCCATCCAGCGGAACCTGCGCCAGCTGAAGGGCGACGGTGTGACGATCATTGAGCCGGTCACCGGTCGCCTAGCCGAGGGTTACGCTGGAAAGGGCCGTCTGCCAGAACCGGCGGCAATTGTCGACGCAATTCAGGACCGCCTGAATCAGGACCAATTATTGGCTGGCAAGCGCCTGGTGGTTACCGCCGGGGGCACCCGAGAACCGTTGGATCCGGTGCGCTACATCGGCAACCGGTCCAGCGGCAAGATGGGCGTGGCAATTGCCCGCGCCGCCGCAACGGCCGGTGCTCAGGTGACTTTGATTGCCGGACAGGTCAGCGTTGACTTGCCGGCGGCGGCCAACATTACGATTGTTCCTGCGCTCACGACGAGTGACATGCTAAAGGCGGTCCAGGAGGCCTTCCCGATCGCCGATGCTCTGATAATGGCGGCGGCGGTGGCCGACTACCGGCCGCTAAGGGTCGCCGAACAAAAGGTGAAGAAGACGCCCGGCCACCAGGACTGGACCCTCGAGTTGACGGAGACGGTCGATATCTTAAAGACCGTGGCCCAAACCAAGCGGCCGGACCAGGTGGTAGTCGGCTTTGCGGCCGAGACGCAGGATTTGCTGGCCAACGCGCAACACAAGCTGGCCAAGAAGGGAGCCGACATGATCGTTGCCAACAGCGTGGCCGGCGAGGACAGTGCCTTTGGCAGCGACCAGGATCAGGTTACTATTCTACGTGTTGGCGAGGCGCCGCTGGCCTGGCCGCGGCTGACCAAGGAAACGGTGGCCCAGCGATTGATTAAATTAATTGCGGAAAGGATGAAGTGAGGTGATTAGATGGCGGAACTAGCACAGGTGGTCGTTGACGTGCCGACGATGCAGACCAACCAGCCCTACACGTATGAGGTTCCGCCACAGCTTGCCCACCAGCTCCAGGTTGGCATGCGGGTGGCCGTGCCCTTTGGCAATGGTCATCGCCAGGTCCAGGGCTTCGTGGTTGGCTTCACGGATCATGCGGACTATCAGGGAGAGCTGAAGCCGATCGGTGCCGTGATGGACGTTCAACCGGTCGTCAACACGGAGCTGCTCAAGCTCAGCTCCTGGCTGGCAGATACGACCTACTCCTTTTGGATCTCCTGTCTCTACACGATGCTGCCAAACATGCTGAAGTCCAAGGCCGAACGGGTTGTCCGCCTCGTTGATGAGGTCGACGAACAGACCCTGTTTGACCTCTTCGACGGCAAGGACGAGTGTGACCTGAGCCAGTTCCAGGATGATCCGACCAAGATGAGCCAGCTGCTGAAACTTAAGCGGGAAAAGCGGGTCGTGATCGACTATCGGCTGACCAATCGGGCCCGGGCCAAAACGGTGACCGGGATTACGCCGCTATTGACATTTGAACAGCTCGAGGACGCCCGGACTTCACTGCACCCCAACGCCCATGCCCAGAGCCGCCTGCTCTCCTACCTGCAGAGCATTGTGGGCAAGAAGGTTAAGCAGACGACGGCCGAGCACGTTGCCCAGCTAAAAGCGGGGACCTTTAACCAGGGAGCCAAGAAAGGCTGGCTGAAGAAGGTGCCAATTGAGGTTTACCGCAATCCCTATGAGCAACCCGTGGACGACGACCACCTGGAGGCTCCCCTGCACTTAAACCGTGATCAGCAAGCGGCCGTTGGGCGAATCAACCAGGCAGTTGAAGATCAAAGTGCCCAGACCTTCCTCCTGCAGGGCGTGACCGGCAGTGGAAAGACGGAGGTCTACCTCCAAACGATTGCCAAGGCACTGGCGGCGGGGCGGACCGCCCTAATGCTGGTACCGGAAATTTCGCTGACGCCGCAGATCGTCAACCGTGTTCGGCGCCGATTTGGCTCCCAGGTGGCGGTCCTCCACAGTGGCCTGTCCAACGGTGAGCAGTACGACGAGTGGCGCCGGATTGAGCGTGGCCAGGCCAAAGTTGTGGTCGGTGCCCGCTCGGCCGTCTTTGCTCCGCTGCAAAACCTCGGGATCATTATCATGGATGAGGAGCACGAGACCAGCTACAAGCAGGATGACGCGCCACGCTACCATGCCCGTGAGGTCGCCAAGTGGCGGTCGCGCTACCATCAGGCCCCGCTGATCCTCGGGTCGGCCACGCCCAGCCTGGAGAGCCGGGCGCGGGCGCTCAAGGGCGTTTACCAGCTCCTCCGGCTGCCCCACCGGGTTAACCAGCAGCCCTTACCGCCGATCAAGGTGGTCGACATGCGGCCGGAAATCAAGCGGCAAGGGGAGAGCAACTTCTCACTGCCGCTTTTGCAGGCCCTGGATTTGCGGCTGCAGAGGCATGAACAAAGCATCTTGATGCTCAACCGGCGGGGATTTTCGTCCTTCATGATGTGTCGCGATTGCGGAACCGTCTTAAAGTGTCCTAACTGTGACATCTCGCTGACCCTCCACATGGACACCAGGACGATGAAGTGTCACTACTGTGGTCACGAGGAGCCGATCCCCCAGGTTTGTCCCAACTGCCATAGTCGGCACATCCGCTACTACGGGACGGGGACGGAGAAGGTCGAGCAGGAATTGAACCGCCTGCTGCCCCAGGCCCGGATTATTCGGATGGACGTCGACACGACCCGGCGCAAGGGGATGCACGAAAAGCTGCTGCGTCAATTTGGCCAGCAGCAGGCCGACATTCTCCTCGGAACCCAGATGATTGCCAAGGGACTGGACTTTCCTAACGTCACGCTGGTGGGGGTGTTAAACGCCGACACCGGACTGGGATTGCCCGACTTTCGGGCCAGCGAGCACACCTTTGACCTGCTGAGCCAGGTCAGTGGCCGGGCCGGCCGGGCCAACAAGCAGGGCCAGGTGATTATCCAGACCTTTAACCCCGATCACTATGCGATCGAGGATGCCCAGGCCCACGACTACGAGCGCTTTTTCCGTCAGGAGATGAACCTCCGCCACCAGGCCGGCTATCCGCCTTACTACTACACGGTGCGCCTGATGGCTAGCCACCCTGAAGAGGCCGCCGCGGCCCGGGCGATGGCGCACATTCGCCAGGAATTAGCCGCCAAGCTGGCACCGTCGACGATCGTCCTGGGACCGACGCCCCGGGCAATTGCCCGCATGAAACGGCGCTACTATTACCAGATTGTCATTAAATATAAGAAGGATCCCCACCTGCACTCGGCCCTCCAACAAATTCTTCAGGAAACCCAGGCAAAGGGATTCAAAGACGTCCAGGTCAGTATCGACCCGGACCCCCAGTACTTCATGTAAACGAAAGGATGTTATCAATGTCAACTTCAATTGTCTTCATGGGAACCCCGGACTTTGCGGTGCCGATTCTGCAAAGCCTGATTGATGCGCCGGAATACGATGTCCAGGCGGTCCTGACTCAGCCGGATCACCGGATTGGCCGCAAGCACGTCCTCCACGCTTCACCGGTCAAGCAGCTGGCCGTCAAGTACGACATTCCAGTGCTCCAGCCAGCTAAATTGAACAAGAGTCCCGAAATGGAACGGATCATCGAGCTCCAGCCGGACCTAATGATCACGGCGGCCTATGGGCAGTTCCTGCCGACCAAGCTGCTGGACGCGGCCAAGATTGCGGCGATCAACGTTCACGGTTCACTCTTGCCAAAGTACCGGGGCGGGGCACCGATTCAGTATTCAATCATCAACGGGGACGCCGAAACCGGGGTCTCGATCATGTACATGGTCAAGAAGATGGATGCCGGCGACGTGATTGCACAGCGGGCCATCCCGATCGAAAAGGACGATGATGCCGGGACAATGTTTCAAAAGCTGAGCATCCTCGGCCGGGATCTCCTGTTAGAGACCCTGCCGAAGCTGATTGCCGGCGACGTTCACCCGGTCGCCCAGGATCCGGACAAGGTGGTCTTCTCGCCGAACATTTCCAGCGAGCAGGAACGGATCGACTACCGGATGACGGCCCAGCAGATTGATGATAAGGTCCGGGGCTTGCGGCCGGCGCCCCTGGGCAACATGATTCTCGACGGCCTGCGGACCAAGATCTATGACGTTACCCCGCTGGATGAGACCACCGACCTGCCAGCCGGCCAGGTCGTGCGGGCAACGAAGCACCAACTGGTCTTAGCGGCTGGCCAGGGGACCACCTACCAAATCAATAAGCTCAAGCCAGCCGGCAAGCAGGCAATGGACATCACCGCCTACCTAAACGGTCACCAGGGTTTGCAGAAGGGAGTTCAAGCAGTCAGTGAAGAAGACTAAGCAACCAGAATTAAGCTCGGCCCGGGGTGTGGCCCTGACGGCGCTGGACCGCGTTTTCCAAAACGGGGCCTACTCAAACCTCCAGCTGAACCAGCTCTTTTCCAAAACGCAGTTGAAGGACAGCGACCGGCGACTGGCCACCAACATTGTCTACGGGGTGCTCCAACACCAGCTGACCCTGAAGTACTGGTTGGCCCCCTTCGTGCACCGCAAGCTGGATTCCTGGGTCGAAACGCTGCTGTTGATGTCGATCTATCAGTATCACTACCTGGATCGGGTGCCGGATTGGGCGGTGACCAACGAAAGCATTGAGCTGGCCAAGCAGTGGGGCAATCCCGGGATTCGCAAGTTCGTCACCGGGGTGCTCCACGCCATCCTGCGCCAGGGCTTGGCCGGTTTTGATCAAATCAAGGACCCGGTTGAGCGCCTGTCGATCGAAAGCAGTGTCCCCCAGTGGCTGGTGGCCAAGCTCAGTGAGCAGTACGGCCCCGAACAAACCAAAGCCATTCTCGCTGCCATTAACCAGCCGGCCCACGTTTCGATCCGGGTCAACCCGGCGGTCAGTGACCTCGCCAGCGTTGAACGGGCCCTGGATCAGTCCGGAATCGAATACCGACCGAGCGTGGTGGCCCCAGACGCCCTGGTAATCACCAAAGGAGAGGTCGTCGATACCGCACTCTTTGCCACCGGGGCGATCACCATTCAGGACGAGAGCGCGATGCTGGCCGTGGACAGCATGAACGTCCAACCTGCCGATCGGGTCCTCGATGCCTGCGCGGCGCCCGGGGGAAAGACGGTCCAGATCGCGGCCCGTTTGCAGTCGGGCCAGGTGGACGCGTTGGACATTCACCAGCACAAGACGCGCCTGATTGAGAAAAACGCCCGGCGCCTGCACCTGGCGGACCGGGTGGTGACCCACACCCTTGATGCCCGCAAGGTGGGGGATGAATTTGCCGACGAAAGTTTTGATAAGATCCTGGTCGATGCGCCCTGCAGCGGAATTGGCCTCCTGCGGCGCAAACCGGAAATTCGCTACACCAAGCAACCCGGTGACAGCGAGCAGCTGCACAAAATTCAAGGGGCAATTTTGGCGGCAGTGGCCCCAAAGGTCAAAAAAGGCGGTATAATAACGTACAGCACGTGTACGATTCTGGATCAGGAAAATGAGGGCACGGTTCGCCAGTTCTTGGCAACCCACCCGAATTTTGAACTAGTTAGGACCCAGACGACGCGGGGCGTTAAAGATGATCGAGCGTCAGCGACCCTCACGATTTTGCCATCCGATTTTTCTTCCGATGGCTTCTTCATTAGCAGTCTCCGGCGAAAATACTAGAAGGGAATCACGAACAATCATGGAAATTGCCTTTCAAACAGACATTGGCCGGCGGCGGTCGCAAAACCAAGACCGGGTTGCCCAATACACCGACAAGAACGGTCACCAGTTAGTGGTGATTGCCGATGGAATTGGTGGCAACCTCAGTGGTGATGTAGCCGCCGAGATGACGGTCAAGCGGCTCGGCCATCGTTTTAAGCTGGACAGTCCCGAGAACCCCCTCGAAGCAATTCGGTGGTTCGCCCGGGAAGTTCAAATTATTAATGATCAAATACTTAAAAAATCAAAAGAAAAAATGATCTATCAAGGAATGGGAACCACGATGGTGGCGGCGATCGCCTTTGAAAAAACGCTGGTGGTTGCCAATATCGGTGATAGTCGGGGTTATCTGCTGCATCAGGATATGCTGACCCAGGTGACGACCGACCATTCCTTGGTGAACGAATTAGTAAAGAGCGGTGACATTACGGAGGACGAGGCCCTCAAATTGCCCCAGAGCAACATTATTACCCGGGCAATTGGGATTTCCCCCGATGCCCGAATTGAGGTCAACCGGTTTGAATTTAACCCGGGTGACCAGCTTTTGATGTGCTCGGACGGCCTCTTTAAGACGGTTGAAAAGAGCACGATGGTAAAGGTTTTGGATCAGGACATTTCCTTAAAAGCCAAGTGCGCCCAGTTGGTTGAACTGGCAAACGCGGCTGGTGGTCCCGACAATATCACCGTTCTAATCGGCAAAAATGATGACCAGGAGGGTTGATTTATGAATCCTGGAGATGTGATTGGTCATCGATATAGGATTATTCGCTCCCTCGGCGAAGGGGGGATGGCGAATGTTTACCTGGCTTACGATACGGTTTTAGACCGGGAAGTCTCGGTTAAGGTTCTCCGCTTGGATTTGCGTGATGACCCCAACACCAAGCGGCGCTTTCGGCGAGAAGCCATGTCGGCTACCCAGCTCAACGATCCCCACATCGTTGGCATTTTTGACGTGGGCGAGGATAATGGCCTGCAATACATGGTGATGCAGTACGTTCGGGGAACCGACTTGAAGCAATACATTAAGGAGCACTTTCCGATTCCGCTGCCTCAGGTGGTGGACATTATGGAGCAGGTACTGGCGGCGGTCGAATCGGCCCACGCCCACGGCATTATTCACCGGGACCTCAAGCCACAAAACATCCTAATTGATGAAAATAAGAATATTAAAATCACGGATTTTGGAATCGCCGTGGCGGTTTCCCAAAATTCGCTGACACAAACCAATACCTTAATGGGTTCAGTGCACTACCTCTCGCCGGAGCAGGCGCGGGGCAGCATTGCAACGAAAAAATCAGATATTTATTCACTGGGGATCATCCTTTACGAGCTGCTGACGGGGAAGGTGCCTTTCGAGGGCGAAAACGCGGTGTCGATCGCGATCAAGCACTTCCGGGAAGAGATCCCGTCCGTTCGGAAGTTCAATAAGAAGATTCCCCAACCGTTGGAAAACGTGGTAATTCGGGCCACTGCTAAGGACCCGATTGACCGCTACGACAGCGCTCTGGCCATGGCCAAGGACCTCAAGACGAGCTTGGATCCAGCCCGGGCCAATGAGCCCCGGTTGGTGATTAAGCATGATGATAACGGTGAGACCAAGGTCCTGCCGATGAGCAAGATGCCCCACCACCAGGCTAGCCAACCGTCAACGGCCGCCAGTAATGAAAAGAAAAAGGCTGCCCGGCCGAGCTTTTGGCGTCGGTGCCGGCGTCAGCTGATTCTCGTCGGGATCCTGGTTGGGGTTGCCGTCGTTGCTGGCGGCAGCTGGTGGTTCCTCTTGCGGCAGGTCGTCGTGCCAAACGTTGCTAACCAAACCCCTGTCCAGGCCGAACGACGGCTGAAGAAAGAACACCTGCGAGTTGGCAATATCACCCGGGTGACCAGTAAGAGCGTGGCGAAGAACCACATCATCAGTGCCGAACCGGGTGCCAAAACGAAGACTCGGGTAAATTCGACCGTGGACTTGAAGGTCAGCAGTGGGGTCGATCACCTGAAGCTCAAGCATTACGTGGGCAAAGATTACGCCACCACGGCGGCCATGCTGCGCCAGAAGGGCTTTACGGTCAACCGTCATACGACCTATTCCGATACGGTGGCGGCGGGAACGATTATGAAGCAAAACCTGCGTAA